>CAKTMW010000030.1 GCA_934574095.1 uncultured Oscillospiraceae bacterium
TCGGGACCTGCGAAGTAGGTGACCTTGGCGCCCAGCTGAGCGGCCTTCTTCATGATGCCCCAGCCCACGTTGCCGTAGCCGGAGATAGCGATACGCTTGCCCTCGATGGTGTCATTCTCGTGCTTCAGCACTTCCTGCAGATAGTACATAGCGCCGTAACCGGTGGCCTCAGGACGGATCAGGGAGCCGCCGTAGCTCATGCCCTTACCGGTCAGAACGCCGTTCTCCCACACGCCCTTCAGGCGGCGGTACTGGCCATACAGGTAGCCGATCTCGCGGCCGCCCACGCCCATGTCACCGGCGGGAACGTCGATGTCGGGCCCGATGTAACGATACAGAGCGGTCATGAAGCTCTGGCAGAAACGCATGACCTCGGCGTCGGACTTGCCGGCGGGATCGAAGTCGGAACCGCCCTTGGCGCCGCCGATGGGCAGGCCGGTCAGGCTGTTCTTGAAGGTCTGCTCGAAGCCCAGGAACTTGATGATGCCCTCATACACGTTCTTCTGGAAGCGCAGGCCGCCCTTGTAGGGGCCGATAGCGCCGTTGAACTGGCAGCGCCAGCCGCGGTTGGTGTGCCACTGACCGTTATCGTCGCACCACACAACACGGAAGGTGAACATACGCTCGGGCTCGACCATACGGCCCAGCAGATCGACCTTCTCATACTCGGGGTGCTTCTCGATCACAGGCTCCAGAGAGGACAGAACTTCCTCAACGGTCTGGACGAATTCGGGCTCATTGCCGTGCTTGGTCTTGACGTTTTCCAGCACGCTTGCCAGATAAGCATTCATAATATTTTGCCTCCTCAAAATTTATTCCTCAGTGTTTGGGGAACGTTTGACGGACCCTATTCCATCGCCTTTGATGATAACACGGATTCCAGGATTTCTCAAGAGGAAACGGGCGAATTCTCCGGTGAACGATAGTAAAAATTCTGGAGGAAAATTTGTGCAAAATGTCGTTTCATCATTTAAAGTGCAATACGGAGGCAGTATTTTTAACGGAGAGGGGGTGGTTTTTACTTATGGCATCTTGACATTTTTCGTCAATACCTTATAATGAGACTGTTGGCTGGAAGCCGAAAGCGATCGATTCAGGAAAAAGGAGATTATGATAATGACATATACCATGACCATTGCCGGGTTGAAGCGTGAGCTTCCCATCTGCAAGGTGAATGACGATCTTTATATCGGCGCGTTCATCTGCTTTGGCGACGCCGAGGTCACCGAGGCCGCCGCTGCCGCCATGCTCAAGAAGCTGGAGGGCATTGAATACGATTACCTCTTTACCGCCGAGGCCAAGTCCATCCCCCTCATTCACGAGATGGCCCGCCAGAGCGGCGCGAAAAAGTACTTCATCGCCCGCAAGGGCCCCAAGGTCTATATGCCCGATCCTATTTCCGTGGCGGATCAGTCCATCACCACCCTGGCCCAGCAGATGCTGTATCTGGGCAGCGACGACGCGGCGCTGATCAAGGGGAAGAAGATCGTCATCATGGACGACGTGATCTCCACCGGCGGCAGCCTGAAGGCCATGGAGGCCCTGGTGCATAAGGCCGGCGGCGAGGTGGTGGCCAAGATCGCCGTACTGGCCGAGGGCGGCGCGGCGGACCGCAAGGACATCATGTTCCTGGAGAAGCTGCCTGTGTTCAACGCCGACGGCAGCATCAAGGGATAAAATAACATCATACATAGCAAAAACCGTCCCGATGAATCGGGACGGTTTTTGTTTGCGGGGGGCGGCATACGGCAGGGGCGGCCCCAAGAGCATCCCCTACGGAATGACCGCCGGCGGACTATTCGTAGGGGAGGGGCTCTGCCCCTCCCGTCGTTTAATGATGGGCACCACCGTACACCGTAGGGGCGGGGTAGAACCCCGCCCCTACGCCCATCTATCGCACCGTTCCGTCAGGGCGGACAGAGTCGTCCGCCCCTACGGATGTTTACCGGTGCCCTGGCGTATGTCGTGCGGGCCGATGTGGGCATCGGCCCCTACGGAAGTAACGTCGATACCAGTCTCGTGCCGTCCGTCATTACCCCTCCTTATCCTGTTCCAATTACTGCCACGAATTTGAAATGGACATTTACGATAAATTGTGCTAATATGAGAAATCAATAAAATTTATTGCGATGGAGGTCATATTATGGCAGTCAAAGAGAGCTATGCCGGCAAGATCAACCGCAAGCTGAACAAGAAGCTGCACGTCATCGAGGTGGCGGCGGGCCGCCGCCCGGCCGATCTGGTGCTGAAAAACGCCACCTACGTCAACGTGTTTTCCAATGAGCTGTGCCAGGCGGACATCGCCGTGGCCGAGGGCCTGATCGTGGGCATGGGCGAGTACCACGGCGACGTGGAGGTGGACGTTTCCGGCAAGATCGTGCTGCCGGGCTTTGTGGACGCCCACATCCATCTGGAGAGCTCGCTGGTGAGCCCCAGCGAATTCGCCCGTGCGGTGCTGCCCCACGGCACCACCACCGTCATCACCGACCCCCACGAGATTGCCAACGTCATGGGCACCGACGGCATCGAGTATATGCTGCAAGCCACCGAGGACCTGCCGGTGGACGTGCGGTTCATGCTGCCCTCCTGTGTACCCGCCACGCCCATGGACGAGTCCGGGGCCAATCTGGACTACCGGGCCATCGACTCCTTCTATGACCATGCCCGTGTACAGGGCTTGGCCGAGATGATGAACTCCTACGGCGTCATCCACAGCGATCCGGACGTGGTGTCCAAGATCGTGGCCAGTCAGGCCCACCACAAGAAGATCGACGGCCACGCCCCTGATCTGGTGGGCAACGACCTGAACGCCTATGTGGCGGCAGGCGTGTACTCCGACCATGAGTGCCACGACCTGAACGACGCCATCGCCAAATTGCAGCGGGGCCAGTTCATCATGATCCGCGAGGGCACCGCCGCCCGCAATCTGGAGGCGCTGGTTCCCCTACTGTGCGACAAGTATGTGGAGCGCTGCATGTTCTGCACCGACGACAAGCACCCCAACGACCTGCTGGAGAAGGGCCACATCGACTACATCGTGAAGAAGGCCATCTCGCTGGGCGTGGAGCCCATCACCGCCATTAAGGCCGCCTGCCACAACGCCGCACGGTACTTCCTGCTGAACAACCGGGGCGCTATTGCGCCCGGCTATCTGGGCGATTTCGTCATCATCGACGACTTCGAGCATTTCAACATTGAGAAGGTCTACAAGCGCGGCGTGCTGATGTGTGAGAACGGTCAGGTGGCGGACTTCCCCGTGCCGGAGGTGGATCCCTATCTGGTGGAGCGGGCACACCACACCTTCCATGTGTCCCAGCTGACCGCCGCCGACTTTGTGGACAACCGGCCCCACGCCGTCATCGGCATGGTGGACGGCGAGATCACCACCACCGACTGCGGCTATACCGACCGCATCGACGCGGAGTACGATATTTTGAAGATCGCCGTGATCGAGCGGCACAAGAACACCCATCATATCGGTCTGGGCTACATCAAGGGCTACGGCCTGAAGCACGGCGCGGTGGCCACCTCCATCAGCCACGACAGCCACAACATCATTGTGGTGGGCACCAATGAGGCGGATATGGCCTTCGCCGCCAACCAGGTGGTGGCGCTGAACGGCGGCATCGTGGTGGCGCGGGACGGCGCTGTCAGCGGCCAGGTGCCCCTGGCGGTGGCCGGTATCATGAGCGACGAGCCGCTGGTGGAGGTGAACCGCAAGCTGGAAGAGGCCAAGGAGAAGGCCTTTGCCGCCGGTGTCAACCGGAACATCGACCCCTTCATGACGCTGAGCTTCATGGCGCTGCCGGTGATCCCCACCCTGCGCATCACCACAAGAGGCGTGTTCGACGTGACCACGCAGCGGTATATCTAAAAAACTGGCGCAAAATCAAAAGCACCCCCGCCGCCCGACGGGCGGGCTGCATGAGACCGTGAACAGGCACAGCAGGATAACTGCTTGGTGTAGCGTATGAGCAGCATCCCTTGCCTCTCCCTTCGGGAGAGGTGGCCGAGCGCAGCGAGGACGGAGAGGGCAAACGATGAGCATACCCAAAGACAGTACCCAATTAGAAAATGCCCGGCGTCTTCGCAGGGAGATGACAACCCACGAACGTAAGCTCTGGTATCTTTTTCTGCGCAAATATCCGGTAAAGATTTACAAACAGCGGATTATCGGCAGATTCATCGTGGACTTTTACTGTGCTTCGGCCAGACTGGTCATTGAATTGGATGGGTCTCAGCATTATGAACCCCAGGGGATCGCCTATGATGCGGAACGTTCTCAATTCCTGACAGCTCTTGGTTTGGAGGTTTTGCGTTTCTCCAACCGGGATATTGACAGAAATTTTCGCGGTGTGTGCACACAAATTGATTGTATCATTCAAAAAAGCTGCAAGCCCCTCTCAGTCACCTGCGGTGACAGCTCTCCCAGAGGGAGAGCCAAGGGCCTGTGCCCCGTTATATAGCATGTTGGCATGAAAAATGGAGCGTATCGGTATCGATACGCTCCATTCACTATCTTACGACCATCCGTCAAATGTGCAGCGGGGGTTCTGCGCGGCAAATGGTTGTAGGGTCGACGTCAGATTTTGCGTCAGTTCACTTTACGCTCTCCCGGATGAACTCCGCGAACCGCTGGGCCGCCGCCGTCTGGGGGACGCCGCGGAGGACGCACATATCCACGCTGCGGGGCGGGATGTCAAAGGTGGTCTGGAGCTTTCGCAGGCGGCCGTTGTCCAGGTCCCGGCGGACGAATTCCTCCGTCACGCCCGCCACGCCGAAGCCGATGGCGGCCAGGTCCACCAGCAGGCTCCGGGCGCCCAGCTCGATCTCCGGATTCAGCCGCAGGCCGTTTTGCAGGAAGAACTTCTCCAGATACAGCCGGGAGCTGGCCTTCCGCTCCAGCAGGATCAGCGGGAAGTCGGCGATCTCGGCCAAGGTGTAGATGTGGTCAAAGTCGCAGGGATAGTCGGGGCTGGCCACGAAGATGGAGTGGGTGGCAAAGCAGGGGACGGTCTCGAAGCTGCCCTCGCCGGGGGTGCTGGCAAAGGCGATGTCCACCTTGCCGGATTGCAGCAGGCCCAGGACCTTGTGGCTGCGGCCGGAGACGATCTGAATATGAATGGCGGGGTACTGCTTGTGGAAGCTGTCCAGATAGGGCAGCAGGAACTGGCTGGTGACGGTGTCGGACGCGCCGATGGTCAGGTGGCCCATCTGCAGCTCGCGGGTCTGGCTCAGCTTGGCCTCGCCGGTCTCCAGCAGGCCGATGGCGCTGCGGACATATTCATACAGCAGCTTGCCGTCGGCGGTCAGAGTGACGCCGCGGCTGTTGCGGGCAAACAGGCGGGTCTGGAGATCGCTCTCCAGCTGCTTGATGGATTGACTGACGGCGGATTGGCTGATGTACAGCGCCTGGGCCGCGGCAGTGATGTTGCCGGCCTCCGCCACTTCCTTGAATACCTTGTAGAGTTCCAGTTTAACGGCCATTTCAACCATCCTTTCATAAGATAAGACGATATATCAATAATGTAACATTTGAAATAATTATACCAGATATGCCGGTAAATGCAAGCCCCAATTTGACGTTTTTCCCGCTGTATGGTACAATACAGCAGATAACAACAGAAAGCGTTTGAGGTGAGTCTATGCAGCAGATCAAGCGGGCCTGGAACAACCAGGACCTGGCAAATAAAGTGATTCTGGTCACCGGCGTCATTATGGCCATCGTGTGCCTGGCGATGGGACAGGGGAAGTACGGCGTGGTGTTCATTGTGCTGATGGCCGCCTTTATGGTGGCCCACTCCGGCCAGCGGACCAAGCGCCTGCGCCGGCTGTACGGCAGTATGTACTTCCATATGCCCGACGGCGAGATCGTGCCCATGAGCTTCGACCAGGTGGCCGCCGAGTATGTGAAGGGCCAGCAGGGCAAGTACGCCGACCGTCTTGTGTCCCTGTGGTTCCCCTATTGGCGGATCAACGAGGATGGCCTGATGGACACCGCCTTCGGCTTGGAGGTCGACCTGACGGGGTTTGAGGACCCCGACGGCCTGCTGCCCCGGCTGAAGAAGGGGGATTTCATCTATGTGACGGGCCGGGTGCAGGCCAAGCGGCGGGATTACTTCTGCATCGACCGGGTGGAGGAGGTCCGCCGCCAGGAGACGCGGCCATGAAGCAGGATTGGGGCGATCTGCGCTCGTTCATCCACGGCGTCGTCAATCTGGTCTGGCCGGTGTTCGCCTATGACCTGGCGGAGCTGGCGTCGCTGATCATCGGGGGATACAGCTGGGCCACCATGGTGCCCTCCACCATTATGCTGATCCTGCCCATCGTGTCTGACGTGGTGGGCATTGTGGTGGCGGGTGTGCGGTACTACCGGCGGCAGAGTGTGCTGGCGCTGATGGGATTGATCTTCTCCATTGCGGCTCTGGCGCTGTATTACATTCTGCGGGTGATGATGCAGTTTTCGCTGGGATGGCTGGACCCGGCGATATGAACTGGCGCAAAATCTTCGATTTCATTGCGGCGGCATGTGGTCATGCCGCCCTACGGATATTCTATCGCTAGCGGTCGCAGGGCGGGGTGACCACACCCCGCCGTCCACCAAACACAATTTCAGGAGCTTTTACCATATGAAACAGGAACGCATTCATGTTGGCACTATCGTCAACGCACACGGCATCCGGGGCGAGGTGAAACTGAACCCGGTGGGCTTCGACCCGGAATTTCTGGCGGAATTTGACCGCTTCTGCATCGGCGGGAAGGAGACGGAGGTACGCTCCTCCCGCGTCCACAAATCCGTGCTGCTGGTGACGCTGCCGGGGGTGGAGGACATGGATGCGGCCCTGGCCCTGAAGGGCAAGAGCGTGGAGATTTACGCCGACGACGTGGAGCTGCCGGAGGGCGAGTATTTCGACGCGGAGCTGGAGGGCTGCGCGGTGCTGGACGACGCCACCGGCCAGGAGCTGGGCGAGCTGAAGCGGGTGCTGCACTATCCCGCCCACAAGGTCTATGAGGTGAAGGGTGACAGGGAGTACCTGATCCCTGCCGTGCCGGGGGTGTTCATCGCCTCGGTGGACATCGACGCGGGTGTGGTGCGGGTACACATGATGAAAGGGCTGGCCACCGATGAGAATTGACATCATGACGCTGTTCCCCGACGCCATCCATGCCATGATGGACCAGTCCATCATCGGCCGGGCCCAGGAGCGGGGGTATATCACCATCGCCACCCATCAGATACGGGACTACACCACCAACAAGCAGATGCAGGTGGACGACTATCCCTATGGCGGGGGCCGGGGCGCGGTGATGCAGGCCGACCCTCTGTACCGCTGCTGGCAGCACATCTGCGACGAGGCCGGGGAGCGGGTGCACACCATCTATATGTCCCCCTGCGGGCGGACCTTCGACCAGCAGGTGGCACGGGAGATCAAGGAGCGGTACGACCATCTGATCCTGGTCTGCGGCCACTATGAGGGCGTGGACGAGCGGTTCCTGGAGGAGTGCGTGGACGAGGAGCTGTCGCTGGGCGATTTCGTTCTGACCGGCGGCGAGATTCCCGCCATGGCGGTGGCAGACTGTCTGTGCCGCATGGTGCCCGGCGTACTGCCGGAGGAGAGCTGCTACACGGAGGAGAGCCACTGGGACGGCCTGCTGGAGTACCCCCAGTACTCCCGTCCGGAGGAATGGCATGGCCGCAAGGTGCCCGCCGTGCTGCTGAGCGGCCATCACGGCAACGTGGCGGACTGGCGGAAGAAGGAGAGCTACAAGCGCACCATGCTGCGCCGTCCGGATATGTTCGCCGAGTTCGATGAAACGACGCTGACCACCAAGCATGACCGCAAGGTGCTGGCGGAGGCTAAGGCGGAGTTTGCCGCCATGCAGGCGGAAGCGGAAAACAAAGAATAAGCTGTCCCGGCGGCCATTTGGCCGCCGGGAAGTTTTTTGTGGGGAGTTTTGCCCTGCGGGGCGAGGGAAATTCCGTGGCCTCGGCCACAGGTCACTTTTGGCCGTTGTTCCAAAAGTGACCAAAAGAACAGCCAGAAACCCAGGTTTCTGGACTTCCTGCGCGCTGTTCCTTTTGCAAATTTGTGACGATTAACCACACGTTCACAGAACATAGTTGGTTTCGTTTTGTATGACGCATCGACTTTCTTCTTGCGCCGCTGCCGCTCACGTTCTCAACGGTAGAACCAAAAGCGTTGTTTGGCGCAGATATCAGCGGCAGCGGCGCAGAAGCGGAGACGATCCTTTTAACCAAACAAAAAGAAAAGATTTTCGTGAATGTGAGGTAAGCAACCACAATTCTGTACGCAATATAGCGCGCCCGGAAGTGAAGGAACCGGAGGGCGAAACCACCTCACGCTGCGGGCATGAAATACGCAAACGAGGAAGCCATCCGCCGGATGGCTTCCTCGTTTTTATAGAAAATTTACTTGGAGCGCAGCTCCGCGCCGAAGCGCTTCACCAGCTTGTTGATGACGCCGTTGGCGACTTCCTCGATCTCGGCGGAGGTCAGGGTCTTTTCCTTGGAGCCGATAGCCAGGCGGACGGTGACGGACTTCTTGCCGTCGGGCACCTGCTTGCCCCGGTACTCGTCCACGAAGTGCGCGCCGTGGAACAGCTCGCTCTTGACGCCCCGGATGGTCTGGGCCACGTCCTTCCACTTCACCTCGCCGGGCAGCAGCACGGAGATATCGTACTCCGTCATGGGGTACTCCGGCAGGTGGGTGAAGCTGTTGGTGCGGGAGCGGAAGGGCTTCAGGCAGTCCTGATCCAGCTCAAAGAGCATCACGTTCAGGTTCTTGATGCCGCACTCCATGGACACCTTCTTGCTGAGCAGGGCCAGATCGCCGATGCGCTCTTCGCCCAGGAAGACATTCAGCCACACCACGTTGTCGGCCCACACGGGCTTTTCCACCTGCTGGAAGGTGAAGCCCTCCATGTGGGTGTAGCGGGGCATCATTTCCAGCACGCCCTTGGCCTTGCGGAACAGGGTGGTCACGTCCTTGCCGCCGCAGACGAAGGCACCGGCCACATGCTTGCGCTGGGAGGGCAGCTTCTCGCGGGGATCGTAGGGGGTGGTGTAGTTCTCATCGCGGAACACCTGCGCCGTTTCAAAGATGGCGAACTCGTCGAAGTAGCGCTCGTTCTTCACCACGGCCTTGCACAGATTGGGCAGCAGCGAGGAGCGGATGAACCGCTCGGCGGGAGAGGGCGGCGTGGACAGGGACAGGATGCCGTCGGTGCTTTGCAGCACGGCGTTGACATACAGCTCGTCCATCCAGGGATAGGTGAAGATCTCCTGCATGCCGCAGCGGAAGGACAGATACTCCTTGATCTTCCGCTCCAGATCCTTGTCCAGCTGGTTGATGGCGCCGTCAAAGGAGGTGGTGATGGGGGCGGCCTCGAAATTCTCGTAGCCGTACATACGGGCCACTTCCTCCATGATGTCGGCCTTGATGGACACATCACCGGTGGAGCGCCATGTGGGCACCACCACATGCATGTTGTCGCCGTCGAAGGTCACCTGATAGCCCAGCAGCTCCATCTTGTGCTTCACGTCATCGGGGGGCAGGGACTTGCCCAGGCGGCGCTCCAGCCAGCTCAGGGTCACGTCGATCTCCGCCTGCTTCAGGGGGACGGGATATGCATCCACAAAGCCAGTGACCTGCATCTCGGGATAAAGGTCGCCGAAGAGTTGCATCGATAGATCCAGCGCCTGATCGCAGCGCTCGGGGTCAATGGCCTTTTCATAGCGGGCGGAGGCCTCGGTGCGGTTGTCGTACCGCAGAGCAGTACGGCGGATGCCGGCGGCTTGGAAGTTGGCAATCTCCAGAATGACTTTGTTGGTGGTGGGCAGGATGGAGTCCTTGGCGCCGCCCATGACGCCCGCCAGACCTACGATTCCCGCATCATCGGCGATGGTCAGATCGTCGGTGCTCAGGGGCAGCTCCTTGCCGTTCAGTAACGTCAGTGTTTCGCCCGGCTTGGCGCGTCGGACGATGATGTGACCGGCAATGTGGTCGGAGTCATAGGCGTGGGAGGGCTGACCGGTGGCCAACATGACGTAGTTGGTAATATCTACCAATGCGTTGATGGGACGCATACCCGTCTTCCAGATGCGAACCTGCATCCAGTAGGGGGCGGGCTTGACGAATACGTTCTCAATCTGGGTGCCAGTCATGCGGGGGCAGCGCTCCGCATCCTCTACGGTGACATGGAAACCAGAAGTGTTCTCCACATTACGGTCGAAGTGGGGGAACTCTTTCATGGGCAGGTGATACAGCGCCGCCAGCTCACGGGCGATGCCGTAATGGCCCCACAGGTCGGGGCGGTTGGTCATGGACTTGTTGTCGATCTCCAGAATGATATCGTTCAGCTCCAGCGCGTCGGCCAGCGGCGTACCGGCGGGTGCGTCAAACTCGCTCAAATCGAGGATGTGGGCCTCCTCCTTGGCGGGGAACAGGTCGGAAAGGCCGATCTCCACCGCGCCGCAGATCATGCCGTAGCTCTCCACGCCGCGGAGCTTGCTCTTCTTGATCTCCACCAGCTCGCCCTCGCCGTGCCACTTGCACATGGCGCCGGGCAGCGCCACGGCAACCTTCATGCCTTCGGTCAGGTTGCTGCCGCCGCAGACGATATCCTTGACCTCGCCGCCGATATCGGTCTTGCAGACCTTCAGCTTGTCGGCGTTGGGATGCTGCTCGATGGTCTTGATCCGGCCCACCACCATGTGGTCGAACTGCTTACTAAGCTCGATGGTGTCCTCCACCTCCACGGTGGACATGGTAAGATCATACGCCAGCCGCTTCAGATCCATATCCGCCGGCAGGTCGACGTAATCCTTGATCCAGTTCAGTGATACTTTCATGTGTCTTGCCCTCCCTTAGCGGAACTGATTCAGGAACCGCAGGTCAGCGCTGTGGAACAGACGCACATCGTCCACGCCGTAGCGCATCATGACCAGACGGTCCAAGCCGATGTTGACATAGAAGCCGGTGTATTCGTCGGGATCGAGACCGGCCGCCTTCAATACGTTGGGGTGGGGGGTGCCGCCGGGCATGACCTCGATCCAGCCCACATGCTTGCACACGCTGCAGCCCTTGCCGCCGCACACCAGACAGCCCATGTCGATCTCAAAGCCCGGCTCCACGAAGGGGAAGAAGCCGGCACGCATACGCACCGGAACATCCCGGCCGAACACCTTGCTGAGAATGCTCTTGATCATCACCTTGCCGGAGGAGAAGGTGAAGTCCTTGTCCACGATCAGCGCCTCATACTGGAAGAAGGCGCGCTCGTGGCGGGCGTCGGTGGTCTCGTTGCGGTACACCTTGCCGGGGTACACGAAGCGGTAGGGGGGCTTGTGGGTCTGCATATAGCGGACGGAGCCGCCGGTCAGGTGGGGACGCAGGCACAGCTTGTCCCAGCACTCGCCCTTGTCGTGGCCCTCCAGCCAATAGGTGTCCATGCTCTCACGGGCGGGATGGTTGGGAGGGAAGTTCAGGTTATCGAAGCCGTACAGCTCGCTGGTGATATCGTCCTCCTCGAAAATTTCAAAGCCCATGGAGCGGAATGCGTCGTTCAGGTCATAGCACATCTGGGTGATGGGGTGCAGTCCGCCGCCGGAGGGCAGAATGCCCGGCACGGAGATATCGAAGTCGGGGTCTACCTCCGACGCCTTCATCTTCAGCTCATTGCGGCGGTTGTCCAGCAGCTCGGTCAGCTGGGCCTTGGCCTGGTTCACCGCCTTGCCCATCTCAGGGCGCAGGGAGACGTCCAGCTTGGGCAGCTCCTTCAGCAGTCCCGTCAGCGTGCCCTGCTTGCCCAGCAGCAGCGCCTTGACCTCCTGCAGCTCCGGCTCAGTGCGGACGGCCTCGATCTTGGCCTTGCCCTCAGCCAGCAATTGTTCCAGTTTCTCTTTCATATTCAGCGCTTCCTCCTTTTGGTTGTGGGCGTCTGTCAGGCAGCTCCGCCTCGTCGTATGCCGAGCCTTTTCCGCCAATACTTCGTTGCAGAGATTTGAAATACACAAAGTATTCCTGCATCTCTGCGCCTTGTCTTGACGAAAAATTCTTCGCCATCCAATCAGGCGGCCTGCCCGCCAGCAGCCCATAGTTAAGAGTTTTCGTAAGTGAGTCTTTGGGAATATGGGTATAAAAAATGCCCCTCATCCCAGTCAAACAGGGACGAAAGGCATAACTTCCGTGGTACCACCCAGCTTCGCGGACGCATCCGCGCACTCGTTTTCCCGTTAACGGAGGTTGACCCGTCCGCGCATTTCCTCGCGGCAGCTCCGGAGCGAACACCACATCACGGCACAGGACGGCTTTCAGCCGGTGACCGTCCCTCTCTTGGAGCCGTGTTCCTACGTGGAACTTCTCCCTCATGGCTTTTCTAAGATTACTTACTATTTATAACACACCCTTTCCCAAGATGCAAGGGGGAATTTCGGCAAAAAAGCCACAAAAAGGGGAGAAATTTTCACTTTGTTTTTGACTTTCCGGGAGAAATGGGCAAAAAGCCGCAGGCAGCGGCCTGCCTTCCCCTTGACACGGCGGTTTCTCTTGTGCTACAATGTTCATAAAGTGAGAAAAGTTATACTTTTGAAACGGAGGGCTATCATGAAAAGCACACGACGGGACGACCGGCACTACATGAGCTCGGTGCGGGTGGGGCCAAAGGGACAGATCGTGATCCCCAAGGAGGCCCGGGAGATGTTCGGCATCGAGCCGGGCGATATGCTGGTGCTGCTGGCGGACAAGAAACGGGGCATCGCCTTACAAACGCCGGAGAAGCTGCACCCCATGCTGCGGCAGGTGTTCGACGGCATACCGGAGGACGGGGAGGACGAGGAATGAACGCACTGGAAGTACGGGGCCTGTGCAAGACCTACCCCGCTTTTACCCTGAAGGACGTATCCTTCGACGTGCCGCAGGGCGCGGTGGTGGGCTTTATCGGCCGCAACGGCGCAGGCAAATCCACCACGCTGAAATCCATTCTGGGACTGGTACACCCCGACAGCGGCGACGTCCGCTTTTTCGGGCAGGACGTGCGGCAGCACGAGCGGGAATTCAAGGAACAGATCGGCGTGGTGCTGGGCGGCATCGACTTCTATCCCAAGAAGAAGGTCAAGACCATCACCGACGTGACCCGGCGCTTTTACGGCAACTGGGACGAGGGGAAATACCGGCACTATCTGGAGCTGTTCGGCATTGACGAGAGCAAGCGGGTGGATCAGCTGTCCAGCGGCATGAAGGTAAAGTATCTGCTGGCGCTGGCGCTGAGCCACAACGCCAAGCTGCTGATCCTGGACGAACCCACCAGCGGCCTTGACCCGGTGTCCCGCGACGAGCTGGTGGAGCTGTTCCGGGCCATCGTGGCGGACGGCCAGCGGAGCATCCTGTTCTCCACCCATATTACCTCTGATCTGGAGAAGTGCGCCAGCCACATCACCTTTATTAAGGACGGCGCGATCTTCCATAGCTCCACCGTGGCGGAGTTCATGGCCGCCTACGCCGACCGGGGCGCCACGCTGGAGGACATCATCGTTTCCGTGGAAAGGAGGGAGCTGGATGAACGCGCTATTATATAAGCAGCTGCGGCTGGTGTGCCATCCCATGACGCCGGTGTTCTGCCTGTTCGGCGTCATGGTGCTGATCCCCAACTACCCCTATACCGTCATCTTTTTCTATGTGATGCTGGGGCTGTTCTTCACATTCCTGAACGTCCGGGAACAGAAGGATATCTATTATTCCGCCATTCTTCCGGTTCCCAAGCGGGACACGGTAAAGGCGGGCTGTGTGCTGGTGGCGCTGGTGGAGCTGCTGTCGCTGGCGGTGCTGGTGCCCTGCGCGCTGCTGGCGGTGCGTTTGCAGCCGGGCAAGGACAATCTGGTGGGCATGGACCCCAATCTGGCGCTATTCGCGGCGGGATTTCTGCTATACGCGGTGTTCAACGCCGCGTTCCTGACCTCCTTCTACCGCAGCGGCTATAAGGTAGGCGTGGCCTTCATCAAGGCGCTGATCCCCGTGACGTTGCTGATGATCGTGTGCGAGGCGCTGCCCCATTTTCCGGGGCTGGGCTGGCTGGACGATCTGGACGCCGCCACCCAGCTGCGGCTGCTGCCGGCGCTGGCGGCCAGCATCGTGATATACGGGTTGGGCCTGCTGCTGACCTTCCGGAAAGCGGCAAAGCTGTATGAAAAAGTGGATCTGTGAAAAGACAGGAGACCGGAGTTCAGCTCCGGTCTCCTGCTTTCATGTGATCCAATAGGGAAGCTGCGGCAATTCGCCCTCAGGCAGAGGGACGACCACATCGGTTCGTTTTGGCCCGTATAAGGCCTTATGCCATGCCATGATTTCCGGAAGCGGCGCATCGGCGTGCAGCAGCAGCGCCTGCCACGCCATACCGCAGGTGGCCATCCGATAGGCGGGTACGAAGCCATTGCGGATATAGAAGGCAATACGCCGCTGCCGCAGGGCGTTTTCGCCCGGGTCGCCATCCGGGATCGGCAGCTCTGCTTCCGTGACCAGTGTCCGTCCCTGGGCACTGAGATAGGATAGGATTCGGCTGCCTAAGCCTTCGGAACGGCGGCTGCGGGTCACGCCCAGATAATCTAACAGCACAAGGGGAACGGCGTTGCTTTTCCACAGCGCGGCATACCCCAGAAGCCGATCAGCGTCAAAAAGCCCCCACACCTCATAACGTCCGTCCGCGATCATATGCAGAATGTCGGGGAGTGGTTTGCGCTCCTGTGGGATGAAGGCCTCGGATAACTCGTCGGCATGCCAAAGGGGAATTTCCTGTGCCGTTAATGGGCGGAATGTTATCATAGCTTTTCCTCCTTGATGAGAGACAGCATATCCTCCGGCAATGGTGCGGTGATGTGGAGCAGGTGATCCGTCAACGGATGGCGCAGCCACAGCTCGTAGCTGTGGAGGGCGGGGCGGGCGATAAGGGACTTATCCTCCGCGCCGTAGAGCCAGTCGCCGGTGAGGGGACAGCCGATGGCGGCCATGTGGAGCCGCAGCTGATGGGTGCGGCCGGTGATGGGCCGCAGCCGCAGCAAAGCGCGGTCATGGGAGACGGATAGGGTTTCGTACTCCGTGCGGGAGGGCAGGCCCTCCGGGTCGACACGGCGCTTCAGCAGCGAATCCGGCTGGCGGCTGATGGGCAGGTCGATGGTTCCCTTGGTTGGCTGGGGCACGCCGTCGCAGACGCCGCGATACTCCCGGCGGAAGTCCTCCGTGTGGAGAATATCCATGCAGCGCTGGTGCATGTAGCCGTTTTTGGCCACCACCATCACGCCTGTGACGCCTCGATCCAGCCGGTTCACGGCATGGAACGCGCTGCCGCCCAGATAATGGGCCACCGCGCCCGCCACGGTGACGGTTTCCTCCGTCAGTGCCGCCGAGTGGACGGTGATCCCGGCGGGCTTGTTGAGGATGAGAAGATCCTCATCCTCCCACAGAATGTCCAGTGGGTAGTCCACGGGGACGATATCATTGTGGGCGGGCGGGTCGGACACGTCCACCGTCAGCACATCGCCCTCGCGGGCTGCAGCCCGGACGGTGACGGGGCTGCCGTTCAACAATATGGCGTTTTCCCGCCATTTCAGGGATTTTAGCAGGGAGGAGGACAGCCGTAGCTCCTGCCGCAGCAGCTGCTTGACGGTCAGGCCGGACAGCGCCGGGGTGATGGGCAGCGTCAGGATACGCATGGGAAAAGCCTCCTCGAAAAGTTTCTTAAAAAGAGTATAGCACAAGAGGGCAAAATATGATAGACTATATCGACACGATCAGAACAACCTTGAAAAAACGGAGAAAGGACAACAAAATTATGGCTTCTAAAGTGTATTTTGCCGATCTGCGTGCCGATTATCATGAGAATTTGCAACAGAAGCTGACGCGGCTGCTGAAAACGGCGGGGATGGGCGATATTGATTTTAACGAGAAGTTTGTGGCCATCAAGCTGCATTTCGGCGAGCCGGGGAATCTGGCCTATCTGCGGCCCAACTGGGCCAAGACCGTGGCGGACTTCGTGAAAGAGCGGGGCGGCAAGCCCTTCCTGACCGACTGCAACACGCTGTACGTGGGCGGTCGGAAGAACGCGCTGGATCACATGGACAGCGCCATGGTCAACGGCTTCAACTATATGACCACCGGCTGCCAGATCATCATTGCCGACGGCCTGAAGGGCAATGACGAGGTGGAGGTGCCTGTGGCAGGCGGCGAATATGTGAAGAACGCCAAGATCGGCCGGGCTGTCATGGACGCGGACGTGTTTATTTCCTTGACCCACTTCAAGGGCCACGAGACGGCGGGCTTCGGCGGCTGCCTGAAGAACATCGGCATGGGCTGCGGCAGCCGCGCCGGCAAGATGGAGCAGCACAACGCCGGAAAGCCCCATGTGAACCAGAAATACTGCGTGGGCTGCGGCCAGTGCTGCAAGATCTGCGCCCACGGCGCGCCGGTCATTACTGACGGGAAGGCCGCCATCGACCACGACAAGTGCGTGGGCTGCGGCCGGTGCATCGCCATCTGCCCCAAGAACGCGGTGCAGATCAATTGGGACGAGTCCACCAGCAACCTGAACCGCAAGATCGCCGAGTACACCAAGGCGGTGGTGGATGGCCGTCCCTGCTTCCACATTTCGCTGGTCATCGACGTGTCCCCCAACTGTGACTGCCACAGCGAGAATGACATGGCCATCGTGCCCAATGTGGGCATGTTCGCCTCCTTCGATCCGGTGGCGCTGGACATGGCCTGTATCGACGCGGTGAACGCCCAGACGCCGCTGCACGGCAGCGCGGCGGACTGCCCGGAGGATCATCAGCACGCCCACGACCACTTCCAGCGCATCCATCCCGACACGGATTGGCGCAGCTGCCTGGAGCACGGCGAGAAGATCGGCATCGGCACAAGAGAATATGAGCTGATCAAGATTTGAAACTTTATAATTGAATTTCGTAGGGGAGGTGCTCTGTCCCTCTTTTTTATTTCCGGTAAACGACGGGCGGGGTAGAACCCCGCCCCTACACCCTGTCGTCTAATTGACTGCCATTTTCGCCAGCAATTACGCGTGGGGCTTCGTCTCCTGATAGAACATATTCCAATCCACCTGATAGGCGTGGAGGGCCTCCGGCGTGTGGCAGACCATCCGCAGGGTCATGCCGGGGTGCTCCCGGTCGAAGGTCACCAGCTCCCGCAGGGCGATATGGGCCGCCTGGGGCAGGGGATAGCCGTAGACTCCCGTGGAGAGGGAGGGGAAGTCCACGCTGCGGCAGCCGTTCTCCCAGGCCAGCGCCAGACAGGAGCGGTAGCAAGAGGCCAGCAGCGCCGCCTCGCCATGCTCACCGCCCCGCCAGATGGGGCCGGAGGTGTGGATCACATATTTGCAGGGCAGGTCGAAGGCGGGGGTAAGCTTGGCCTGTCCGGTCTCGCAGCCGTTCAGCGCCCGGCAGGCCTCCAGAAGTCGCGGCCCGGCGGCACGGTGGATGGCGCCATCCACGCCGCTGCCGCCCAGAAGGGAGCAGTTGGCGGCGTTGACAATGGCATCCGCGTGGGAGAGAGTGATGCCTCCTAAAACGACAGAAACAGACATAAAATACACCTCATTTTTACAAAAACGTAACATAAGTGTGAACAAAAGTTGAATTTTAGGCAAAAGAGACAGGGTGTCTATTTACAGAAAACGGGAACCGTGCTACAATCAAAACCAGGAAGATGAACAGAGGAAGGAGCGCAAGCATGGTAAGAAAATACGTGCCCGTTTATGAGGGGAACCTGCGCAAGCACACCCTGTCGGTGCCCCGGTGCATCAGCGAGTGCAGCGGTATCCGGGTGTTCGGCCGCCGCATCAAGTCGCTGGTGTTCTCCACAGACGTGGCCATCATCAAGAACATCAACGCCGACGCGGTGATCGCCGTGTATCCCTTTACCCCGCAGCCCAGCATTACCCAGGCCATCATCGGTATCTCGGAGGTGCCGGTGTTCTGCGGCGTGGGCGGCGGACTGACCAACGGCGTCCGCAGCGCCAGCATGGCGGCCTATGTGGAGCATCAGGGCGCCTACGGCGTGGTGTGCAACAGCAAGATCGGGCTGGACACCATCCGCGCCATCAAGGAGGCAGTGGAGATACCGGTGGTGTACACGGTGATCTCGGAGAAGATGGATATCGAGCCGTATCTGGCGGCAGGGGTGGACTTCGTGAATGTGTCCGGCGCGGCACGGACGCCGGAGATCGTGGCGGCGCTGCGGGCCAAGTACCCGGAGCTGCCCATCATCGCCACCGGCGGCCCCACGGACGAGAGCATTACCGCCACCATCCGGGCGGGCGCTAACGCCATCACCTACACGCCGCCCAGCAGCGCGTCGCTGTTTGCCAAGACCATGGCGGACAACCGCAGTGAGCTGGAATGATACATATATAATAACATACCGCAGGGCTGACCGTGTGTCAACCCTGCGGTTTTGATGATCCGTAGGGGCGACCCTTGCGGTCGCCCGTGCGGTTTATGTGCTGATGTGACGTGGGCGGCCGCAAGGGCCGCCCTTACAAAAGTGCATCGCGTCGATTACATCTCCAAATACGCCTTGCACTTGGCGTTGGCGGCTTCGGCTACGCGGCCTTCATCCACGGTAGCCAGATGGCCTTCCCGAACAGTGACGCAGCCATGCACCACCGTGTAATCCACCGCTCCGCGAACACCTACTGTGCCCAGCACGGACTTGGCATCGAAGCAGGAGCCTACCAGCTCCAGACGGCGGTTGTCGATCAGGAACAGGTCGGCGCACTTGCCCACCGCCAGCTGGCCGATATCGTCACGGCCCAGCAGACGGGCGCTGCCCCGTGTAGCCATCTTCAGAATGTCGTAGCCGGTGGGAGCGGCCTTGCTGGAATTCAGACGGTGCAGCAGGAAGGCCACACGCAGCTCCTCCATGAGACTGGAGCCGTCGTTGCTGGCGCTGCCGTCCACGGCAAGGCCTACGGGAACGCCCAGCTCCAGCATTTCCGGAATGCGGGCGATGCCGCTGGACAGCTTCATGTTGCTGATGGGGCAGTGGGCCACGCCGGTGCCGGTGTCCGCCAGCAGGCGCAGCTCCTCGTCATTGAAGTGGATGCCGTGGGCAAACCACACGTCGTCGCCGATCCAGCCCAGACGCTGCATATATTCCAAGGGGCGGACGCCCTCACGCTCCAGCATGAAGTTTTCCTCGTCCCTGGTCTCGCACAGGTGGGTGTGAAGCCGGACGTGGTACTGCCGGGCCAGAAGGGCGCTTTGCCGCAGCAGCTCCGCCGACACGGAGAAGGGGGAGCAGGGCGCCAGCGCCACGCGGTGCATAGAGCCGTAGGCGGGATCGTGGTACTTCTCGATGCAGCGGATGGAGTCCGCCATGATCTCGTCCACCGTCTGTACCACGCTGTCCGGCGGCAGGCCGCCGTCCTTGACGCTCAAGTCCATGCTGCCGCGGCTGAGATACATGCGGATGCCCAGCTCCTGGGCCGCCGCCAGCTGTGCGCCCAGCAGGTCGCCGCTGTCGGCGGGGAACACGTAGTGGTGGTCGAAGCAGGTGGTGCAGCCGTGCTTCATCAGCTCACCCATGCCGGTGAGACTGGACAGGCGGATCACGTCCTCATCCAGATTCTTCCAGATTTCGTACAGGGTCTTCAGCCAGTCGAACAGCTCCATGTTCTGCACTTGGGGCAGGTTGCGGGAAAAGACCTGGTACAGGTGGTGGTGGGTGTTGATCAGGCCGGGATAGCACAGCATGTGGCTGGCGTCGATGGTCTCGTCGGCGGTGACGGCCAGATCCGCGCCGATGGCCTGGATGAAGCCGTCCTCACAGTAGAGGTCTACGTTGGTCAGCAGGTGGTCATCGTCGTCGCAGGTGACCAGCTGGGCAATATTCTTCAGCAGCAGGGTAGACATAGCAAGTCCTCCTTTTTGAAAATAGGTAGGAAAAAAGAGCAGGCCGCAAAGCGGCCTACTCTTTTTCGTATCAGGGTCAGCGTTCCTCGCGGAAGTAGGAGAGACCGAGGGACGCAGGGGGCTGATCCTCCCGCTTCTTACGCAGGGACACGATGATCAGCACCAGCAGGGTGATGACGTAGGGCAGCATCTTGTACAGCTCCTTGACAGCCATCTGACCGCCGGGGGTGGGCAGATAGATGTTGATGATGTACAGGCCGCCGAACAGGATGGAGGCCAGAATGCTGACATTGGGACGCCAGATGGTGAAGATGACCAGCGCGATAGCCAGCCAGCCGCGGTCACCGAAGGCGTTGTTGGACCACACACCGTTGGCGTAGTCCATGACGTAGTACAGGCCGCCCAGCCCTGCGATCATGGAGCCGATGCAGGTAGCCAGATACTTGTACTTGGTGACGTTGATACCGGCGGCGTCGGCAGTGGAGGCACTCTCGCCCACGGCGCGCAGGTGCAGGCCGGGACGGGTGTGGTTCAGGAAGTAGGACGCGCCCAACGCGATGATGATGGCCACATAGGCCAGGAAACCGTAGGACAGGAACAGCTGGCCGAACCAGCCGGTGCTGCCGGCGCCGGGCAGAGTGGTCTTGAAGAACAGACTGGTGTTGGACAGGGCAATGGAGGGGACTTCACTGTTGGTCAGCTTGATGAGGGAGCCGCCGAAGAAGTTGCCCACGCCCACGCCGAAGGTGGTCATGGCCAGACCGGTCACGTTCTGGTTGGCACGCAGCGTAACGGTCAGGAAGCAGTACAGCAGGCCCATCAGCAGAGAGCCCAGCAGAGAGCAGAGAATGGGGATCATGATGGCAAGGAAGCCGTTCATTTCGGCGGCGGGGACGGACTGCTCATAGAAGAACGAGCCGATGACGCCGCTGATGCCGCCCACATACATGATGCCGGGGATACCAAGGTTCAGGTTGCCGGATTTCTCCGTCAGGATCTC
>CAKTMW010000031.1 GCA_934574095.1 uncultured Oscillospiraceae bacterium
GCCCCGAGGTGGTCAAGGAGGAGTGCGAAGCCACTCCCGGCCACAAGATGGGCTCCTACGGCTTCTTCAAGATCTGCGTCAAGGTCATCACCCCGCTGTGCATGCTCTTCATCCTGTACGGTCAGGTGGCCAGCTTCTTCGGCCTGTAAGAGGTTTGTCCTGAAAAGCTGATTTCCGGGACCGCCATCCCGCAGCTCTTCTTACTAAAAAATGTGACAAAAAGAAAACGTCCGCCATCGGCGGACGTTTTCTTTCCTTTTGTCAGAAAAAATGCGGGAAATAGATGGGAAGTGCCTGCGTTCAAGCACTTTTTGCTGTACACACAGTCCTGCGTTTTCTTGTCAAGAGTAGTTTTTTTAACAATTTGATGTTTCCTGAAACGAAAAACATACAAATTATTAACGATATCGGCGGAAAAATGCACAAGAAATCAATGCAAATTCTGCTTAAAATTCATAAAATGAACGTAATGACAAGCCAAAAAATCGTTCACAAAATGTTAAAAACATAAAAACACATGCAAAAATTTTATTAACATTGCTAATTGCGTAAGGAAAATGAATCCGTTATACTTTTTTTATCCCCAAAACGGAGGAAAAATCTTCCGGGGTGTGAGAGGTTCTGGCAGCGTGGCGGCGCTGCGGAATGTTTCCTGTCAATAGACAGGAAAAACACATTTTTTAGTAAGGAGAGAAAACAATGGAAGAAAGAAAAGGCTTTGGATCCAATTTTGGATTTCTGATGGCTGCTGTCGGTTCCGCAGTCGGCCTGGGCAACATCTGGGGTTTCCCCAATAAGATGGGTGCTTCCGGCGGCGCACTGTTCCTGATTCTGTATCTGATCCTGGCCGTTCTGTGCGGCTTCGTCGTCATGGTGGGCGAGCTGGCCCTGGGCCGTAAGACCGGCCACGGTGCCGTCGGCGCTTACAAGGTGCTGAGCAAGAAGTTCAGCTGGATGGGCTGGCTGGGCATTCTGTCCGCATTCTTCATCCTGTTCTTCTACTGCGCACTGGGCGGCTATTGCATCAAGTACACTGTCCTGAACGTGGGCGACCTGTTCGGCGCCGGCTTCGGCTCCAACGGTCTGTCGGGCGCTGAGATTTTCGGTGCTTTCATGAGCAGCCCCGGTGAGGCCATCATCTACGGCCTGATCTTCGTGGCCCTGACCATGCTGATCGTTATGGGCGGCGTCGGCGGCGGTATCGAGAAGGTCTGCTCCATCGGTATGCCCTGCCTGTTCGTGGCCCTCATCATCTGCATCATCCGTGCCTGCACCCTGCCCGGCGCTGTGGACGGCCTGAAGTACATGTTCGTTCCCGGTTGGGCTGTTGCCAACGGCGTTATCACCGAGGCTCCCAGCTTCTTTCAAGTTCTTTCCACCGCCGGTGGCCAGATGTTCTTCTCCCTGTCCCTGGGCATGGGCGCCATGATCACCTATGGTTCCTACCTGGATAAGAAGGAGAACCTGGAAAAGAACGCCATCCTCATCATCGTCATGGATACCCTGGTGGCCTTGATGGCCGGTCTGTGCGTCATCCCCGGTCGTTTCGCTCTGGACCCCGAGGGCGCTCTGGGCGGCCCGTCCCTGCTGTTCATCACCATGCAGAACGTGTTCCACAAGATGGGCGCTGTCGGTCCTATCTTCGGCATCCTGTTCTATCTGCTGGTGGTCTTCGCCGCTATCTCCTCCTCCATCTCCCTGCTGGAGGTCGTGGTGGCTCACTTCGTCGACAAGGCTCGTATTGCCGGCAAGGGCGACAAGCGTAAGACTTACTCCCTGATTGCCGCTGCCGCTGTCGGTCTGGGCTGCATCCTGGTCTGCGCCGACTGCCTGGGCGGTGCTGGTATCGCACCGGCAGACCTGCTGGGCATCGAGAATCCCAAGGCTTGGGCTGCCGACTGGCTGGACTTCTGGGATATGCTGTCTGAGGGTATCATGATGCCTCTGGGCGCACTGCTGATGTCCCTGATGATCGGCTGGGAGATCGGCCCCGAAGTGGTCAAGAACGAGTGCGAAGCCACCCCTGCACACAAGATGGGTTCCTATGGCTTCTTCAAGATTTGCTGCAAGGTCATCACTCCTCTGTGCATGCTGCTGATCCTGTACGGCCAGGTCATGTCCTTCTTCGGCTAAGACTGGGTGCTGTATACTGATACGCAATTAAATGTATAAAGAAGGGCCGGAGCCCGCCGCTCCGGCCTTTCTTTTGCTATAAACGTATAGGCGATGAAATCTTTGATTCCATCGCCTATACGTTATCCCATTAGTTTGATGGCGTGGTGCAGATTCTGTATCTCCACTTTGGGCTGGCTGGCGGCGTATTCGCCGTCCAGCGACCAGGGAATGATATCGTCGGTGGTCAGCGTTACGTGTTCCACATGGCGGAAGATGACACCGGGGGCGTCGTACTCCATCCGGGTCAGGGAACCGATGAGCGTACTGAGCTCCACGGCGTTTTTCGGCATCCGCAGTAGCAGTAATTCAAACATCCCGTCATCCATCTTCACATGGTTGGGGTCCAGCTTCATCAGCCCGCCCAGGGAGGTGGAATTGCATACCGCGCCGAATATATATTCACCGTCAAATACTTCGCCGTCCGCCTCGATGCGGCAGCGGTAGGGCCGCAGAGAGTCCAGGTCGTTCATGCCCTCGAAGATATAGGCCAGGTGGCCCAGGGCGTTTTTTGCCGCCTGGGTGGCGGAGTAGGAGGCGCGGGTAAAGGCGCCGAAGGAGGCCACATAGGCGAAGTAGCGTCCGTTGTGCTGGCCCAGGTCCAGCAGCTTGGGCTGTGTGCAGGCGGCAATGGCGTTGGCCGCCGCCATGGGCTGGGAAGGAATGTGCAGGCTGGCGGCAAAATCGTTGGTGCTGCCGTGGGGGATATAGCCCACAGGAGGACGGTGCTCCAGCGTCATCAGGCCGCACAGGGTCTCGTTCAGTGTACCGTCGCCGCCGGCGCAGACCACCAGGTCGAAGTCGCCGCCCAGTTCCGCCGCCGCCCGCTTGGCGTCGCCGGGGCCCTCGGTGGTGAACAGCTTAATGAGATACCCCACCTGGGACAGGCGGGCCACCACGTCGAACATGGGGGCCATGGAGCGGGTCCGGCCCGCACGGGGATTGACGATAAACAGCAGTTTTTTCATGGAAAAGACCTCCTGGAAAAAGATCGCCCACCCATTATGCCACATTCCGCGGGAAATTGCAATTCCCCTGTGGAAAGCCCTTGCAAAACGGCGAAAAAATGAGTATGATAAAAGAAAACCACGCAAAGGGGGAGCGGCATGAAGGGCAAGGTCTATTGGAGATGGGGCCTGACGGCGTTTTTGACGGTGTGCGCCATCCTGGTGTTTTACGACGCCTTTTATCAGGGCGGTACGCTTCAGCACGTGCTGGGCAAGCTGACCGAGGTGCTGGCTCCGGTGTTCTACGGCCTTGCCATGGCCTATCTGCTGACGCCGCTGGTGAAGTGGTTCGAACGGGAGCTCCTGTGGTGTAAGAGCAAGATCAAGGGAGTGCGGGATAAGCAGCTCAAGCACGGCAAGGGCCTGCTGCGGGCCGCCGCCATTTTGCTGACCTGGGCCGTTGTCCTGGCCATGATCTATTGGCTGATGAGCGTGCTGATCCCTCAGCTGATCGACAGCGTTACCATGCTGATCCGCAACGCCCGCTACTATTATTATAAGGTATACCGCTGGGCCGACACCTGGCTGGAGGCCAATCCGGAGATCGGCAGCTGGGCCAACGATGTGCTGAGCGATTACTACAACAACGCGGTGAACACGCTGACCGATACCATTCTGCCCAAGGCCCAGGAGATCGCCACCGCCCTGACCGGCGGCATCTGGACCGGTATCCGCAGCGTGGTGACGTTTGCCATGAATTTCATTGTGGGCATCATCATCTCCGTATATCTGCTGGCGATGAAGGAGAAGAGTCTGGCCCGCTGCTGCAAGGTCATCTACGCCATCTTCCGCCGGGAGACGGCGGACCTGGTGCTGACGGGCCTGCACAACACCAACCAGGTGTTTTCCGGTTTTGTCCGGGGCAAGCTGCTGGATTCGCTGATTATCGGCATATTGTGCTTCATCGGCTGCTCCATCCTGAAAATACCCTATACCCCGCTGGTCAGCGTGGTGGTGGGCGTTACCAACGTCATTCCCTTCTTCGGACCGTTTTTGGGGGCCATCCCCAGCGCGTTCTTGATCCTGCTGGCCAGCCCCCTGAAGTGCCTGTATTTTGTGATTTTTGTTGTTCTTCTGCAGCAGCTGGACGGCAACGTCATCGGCCCGAAAATCCTGGGCGACAGCACCGGTATCTCCAGCTTCTGGGTCATTGTGGCCATTCTGGTGGGCGGCGGCTTTTTCGGTGTGCTGGGTATGTTCTTCGGCGTACCGGTGTTCGCCTGTCTGCGTATCCTGATAAAATGGCTGATGGACCGCCGTTTGGCCAAACGGGGTATGCCCACCGAGGCCAGCGCTTACGTGGAGCGGAAGGAAGCCCTCAGCCGGGAGAGGGAGCCGGAACGAGAAGAAAAAACGGAATAAAACCCGAAAAGACGGCCGAAAGGCCGCCTTTTTGTATTCCCTGTATCAGTGCGAGGGGAGTTTCGTCCCATCGGGGACGAGGTACTTTTGTCCGTGGCGACAAAAGTACCCAAAAACGCCACTTAAACCTGCGGTTTAAGAATCCGCGCACGCTATGCCTTTTGCGAATTTGATACGCTATACCACGCGCTCATAGAACACGGTGGTTATCGCTGCGTATGACGAATCGTCTGTTCCTCTTGCGTCGCTGCCGCTCACGTTCTCAACGGTAGACACCAAAGCACTGCTCGGCGTAGGTATCAGCGGCAGCGGCGCTGGAGCAGGGACAATCCTTTTAACGAAACGGAAAAGGAAATTTTACGTGATCGTGTGGTAAAACCACACAAATCAGCACAAGACATAGCGCACCCGGAGGTGAAGGAACCGGAGGTTCCTTCTGGAGCGAAACACCCCCACAAACCTCCGCTATCACCGCTATCACAAATTTTTTCTTGTCATACGGGAAAAAGTGTGATACACTGCCCTGTGAGCCTGCACTTTTCGCGGGACTCAGACCCATTGACAATTGAATACGGAAAGACAACTGAATATGGAAACCATTATTTCTGTCCCCGCGGAAGGACGCGGGGAGAAAAGGAGAAGAACATGAAGAAACTGGTATCTCTTTTCCTGTCGCTGGTGATGGTCGGCGCTGTACTCTGCGGATGCGGAGGCGGCAGCAGCCAGGGCGACGAAGGGAATAACGGCTTGCAAAACGAGCGAAAAGCCAACAACGAGATCGTTGTGGCCATCGCTCAGGACCTGGAAGACAGTCTTGACCCCCACGCGTCAGCGGCGGCAGGAACCAGAGAGGTCTTGTTCAACATTTACGAGGGCCTGGTGAAAACCGGCCCCAATGGTGAATTGATCCCCGCGGTAGCCGAAGACTACGCGATCTCGGACGACGGACTTGTCTACACCTTCACCCTGCGTGAGGGCGTGAAGTTCCACAACGGCGAGTCGGTGACGGCGGAGGATGTGGTCTATTCCCTCAACCGCTGCGCCGGCAATTCCGGGGACTCTGCCCTGGTGTCGGCGTTTTCTGCTATCCAGGACCTGAAAGTCGTGGACGAACGCACGGTGAGCTTCCGTCTGGAGCAGCCCGATATGGAGCTGATCTACTTCCTGACGGCCGCCATCATCCCCCAGAACAGCGAGGGACAGACCGGCTTTATCCCCGGCACCGGCCCCTTCCGACTGGTGTCCCGCTCCCCCCAGGAGAATATCGTCATGGAGCGCTTTGACGACTATTGGGGCACTCCTGCCAAGGTCAGCAAGGTGACCTATCAGATCTATGAGGACTCCACCGCCCTGATGATGGCCCTGAAGGGCGGCAGCGTGGACATCTGCGCCCACCTGACCAGCGCACAGACCGCCCAGCTGGGCAGCGATTTCGCCATCGAAGAGGGCACCATGAACCTGGTCCAGGCGGTGTATCTCAACAACGCCGAAAAGCCCTTTGATAACGAGAAGGTGCGCCAGGCCATGAGCTATGCCATCAACCGCCAGGAGATCATGGACATCATGGCCGACGGCCATGGCGCCGCCGTGGGCAGCAGCATCTATCCCAAGCTGACCAAGTACTTCCTGCCTGAGCTGGTGGACTACTACTCCTATGATCACGCCAAGGGCAAGGAGCTGCTGGCCGAGGCCGGCTATCCCGACGGCTTTGACATGGTCATCACCGTGTCGTCCAACTACCAGCCCCATATGGACACCGCCGAGGTGGTGGTCCAGCAGTTGGCCGCCATCGGCATCCGGGCCACGGTGCAGCCGGTGGACGCCGCCACCTGGTACAATGACGTATACGTGGGCCGCCAGTTCCAGGCCACAATCACCGGTCTGGACGCCAAGAACATTACCGCCCGCGCCATGCTGGAGCGTTTCGTCTCCGACAACGGCAAGAACTTCGTTAACTACAACAACCCCGCCTATGACGAGCTGTATGCCAAGGCCCGCGCCAGCGCCGACGACGCGGAGCAGACCGCCCTCTACAAGCAGATGGAGACCATGCTGACGGAGACCGCCGCCAACCTGTACCTGCAGGACATGGCCGACCTGGTGGCCGTCCGCACCGGACTGACGGGGTATACGTTCTATCCCATCTATGCGCAGGATTTGAGCACCGTAGGGTATAGCGAGTAAAACTTGATTTGTCATTCCGAGCCAGTGCGTACACTGGCGTGGGAATCCGTTCCTCGTAAGAGAGGTACGGATTGCCGCGTCGCTGCGCTCCTCGCAATGACAACATCCAACCAACAGAAAGAGATGATGACCATGAAAAACGTCGTGAAGAAGATCGGAATGATGCTTTTGACCATGGTCATCGTCTCTTTCTTTGCGTTTCTGGCGTTTCAGATTATCCCCGGCGACCCCACCATCAAGCTGCTGGGCAGCGACGCCACCGCCGAGGCGGTGGCTGCCCTGCGGTCTGAGCTGGGGCTGGACCGCCCCTTTTTCACCCGGTATTTCGAGTGGGTGGTGAACGCCCTCCATGGGGATTTCGGCACGTCCTATGTGTACTCCATGCCGGTGTCTCAGCTGCTGCACGGCAAGCTGGGCGTCACCGCGCTGCTGACGGCCATCGCCTTTGTGCTGATCGTGGCGGCATCGCTGCCCTTGGGCCTGTTTGTCGCTTCCCGGAGGGGCGGTTGGCTGGACCGGGCCCTGACGGTGCTGGGCCAGGTGGTCATGGCGGTGCCGCCCTTCGTGGTGGGCATTCTGCTGACGCTGGTGTGCGGATTGGTGCTTCACTGGTTCGACCCCGGCGCATTCATCTCGCCCAGCCAGAGCTTCTGGCGCAGCGTGGGGTATCTTATGTATCCCGCCGTCGCCATCGCCCTGCCCCGTATCGCCATGACGGTGAAGATGCTGAAAAGCTCCATCACCGGCGAACTGAACAAGGACTATGTCCGCACCGCGTACAGCCGGGGCAACTCCCCCCGCGCCGTGCTGTACCGCCATGTGCTGCGCAACGCCGTGGTGCCCACGGTGGCCTTTTTGGCCATGACGGTGGCGGACATCGTGGCCGGTTCCGTCATCATCGAGCAGGTCTTTGCCATCCCCGGCATCGGCCGTATGCTGCTGACCTCCATCGCCAACCGGGACTTCCCGGTGGTGCAAGCCATTGTGGTGATCCTGGCGCTGTGGGTGGTGCTGGTGAACTGCCTGGCCGACATTCTCAACCAGCGGCTGGACCCCCGGCTGCGGCTGCAATAAGGAGGGGTGGATATGCTGCTGCAAAAGAGAAACACCTCCTTCCGCATCGGCCTGACCATCGCCGCTATCATGGCGGCCCTGGCGCTGATCGGCTACATCTGGACCCCCTATGACCCCACCGCCATCGTGGGCAGCCAGAAATTCCTGCCCCCGTCCTTCCGCCACCTGTTCGGTACGGACAACTTCGGCCGGGATATCTTCAGCCGCGTCATGGCGGGCATGGGAACGACCTTCTTTATCTCCCTGTGCACCGTCCTGATCGGCGGCGCGGTGGGCACACTGATCGGTGCCTTTACCGGCTATTTCGGCGGCGTGGTGGACGAGGTGCTCATGCGCATCAACGACGCGCTGACAGCCTTTCCCAATATTCTGCTGGCCCTGGTGTTTATCGCCATGCTGGGCTTCGGCAAATACAACGTGATTTTGGCGCTGGGCGTGGCTTTCATTCCCAGCTTTGCCCGTGTGGTCCGTGCGGAATTCGCCCGGCACCGGGCCATGAGCTATGTCAAATCTGCCCGATTGATGGGCGCCTCCCATCTGCGGATCATCTTCCGGCACATTCTGCCCAATACCTGGGGCGTACTGCTGCCGGCGC
This sequence comes from uncultured Oscillospiraceae bacterium, assembly GCA_934574095.1. Classification (GTDB taxonomy): domain Bacteria; phylum Bacillota; class Clostridia; order Oscillospirales; family Oscillospiraceae; genus Vescimonas. The sequence continues at coordinate 8,395 of CAKTMW010000031.1, forward strand.
TGGTCATCGGGTTTAACAACGCCGTGCTGGCGGAGGCCAGCATGAGCTATCTGGGCATCGGCGTGTCTGCCCCAGACGTGTCCCTGGGCTATATGCTGTCGGAGTCCCAGAGCTATATGATAACGGCCCCCTGGTATGTGCTGTGTACCGGCGCGGTCATCGTGCTGCTGATCCTGGGCGTCAGCATGATGGGCGAGGGCCTGCGGAAGGAGGCGTGACCATGCTGGAGATCAAAGACCTGCGTGTCCGCTTTCACGACGCGGACCACAACGCCGTGGACGGCATCAGTCTGACGGTGGACGACGGCCAGATCATGGGTCTGGTGGGCGAGAGCGGCAGCGGCAAGACCGTTACCGCCATGGTGGTGTCCGGCCTGATGCCCCAGCGGAAGGCGGACGTCTCCGGTCAGGTGCTGCTGGACGGCAGGGACCTGCTGGCGCTGTCCCCGGCCGATATGCGCAAGCGGCAGGGCTGCGCCATTTCCGTGGTGTTCCAGGAGCCTATGAGCGCCATGGACCCGGTCATGCGCATCGGCCCCCAGGTGGAGGAGGCCCTGCGGGTCCACACAAAACTCTCCGCCCAGGAGCGGCGGGAGCGGGCCTTGCAGGCCCTGCGGGACGTGGACCTGCCGGACGCCGAGGCGGTGTATGACAAGTATCCCCACCAGATGTCCGGCGGTATGCTCCAGCGGGCCATGATCGCCGCCGCCATTATCTCCCGGCCCAAGCTGCTGCTGGCGGACGAGCCCACCACGGCGCTGGATGTGACCATCCAGGCCCAGATACTGGAGCTGCTACGGCGGCTGAACCGGGAGATGGGTATGTCTATCCTGTTTATCTCCCACAACCTGAACGTGGTGCGCAAGCTGTGCAGCCATGTGGCGGTGATGGAAAAAGGCCGCATCGTGGAGACCGGCGCAACGCATCAGGTGTTCCACGATCCCCAGGCGGATTACACCAGGCGGCTCATCGCCGCCATTCCCACGAGGAAGAAGCTATGTTAGAAACGGTTTTAGAGGTCAACGACCTGAATGTGTGGTACCGCGGCGGGACTGGCCTGCGCAAGCGCCGGACTCAGGTGCTTCATGATATCAGCTTTACCCTGTACCGGGGCGAGATTCTCGGTCTGGTGGGGGAGAGCGGCAGCGGCAAATCCACCCTGGCCCGTGCAGTGCTGGGTATGGAGAAGGACGTGTCCGGTACGGTCCTCCACCGTACCAAGCGGCCTCAGATGGTGTTTCAGGACCCGGCGGGCAGCCTGAACCCCGCCTTTACCGTGGCCCAGACCCTGGCTGAGCCGCTGCGTATCTACGGTAAGTACGACAAAGCCGGTATCGAGAGCCGTGTGCGGGACACCATGGCCCTGGTGGGGCTGGACGAGAGCTACTATGACCGCTATCCCCACCAGCTCTCCGGCGGGCAGAAGCAGCGGGTGTGCATCGGCGCGGCGTTGATCCAGAAACCCGGTCTCATCATCGCCGACGAGGCGGTGTCGGCCCTGGATGTGACCATCCAGGCCCAGATTTTGCAGCTGATTGCCCGGTTGCGGCGGGAGTTCGGCATTTCCTATCTGTTCATCTCCCACGACCTCAACGTGGTCTATGAGATATGCGACCGCTGCCTGGTGCTGAAGGACGGCCGCATCGTGGAGCAGGGGACGGTGGACGAGGTGTACGACCATCCCCAGGCGGACTATACGAAACAATTATTAAAAGCAGCGGAGTGATAGCATATGACAGACGAAAGAAAGCAGCAACTATTGAATCTGGCGCTGGACAGCGAGCCCTTTGACGTTCACAACCACGTGAAGATCGTGGCCGTGGACGACGGCTGGGCCCAGGTGGAGGTGGAGATCCACCCTGAGACACTGAACCGCTGGGGCACCCCCCACGGCGGTATTCTGTTTACCCTGTCGGACGTGGCCTGCGGCATGGCCATTCTGACCACGCGGATGGAGGCCTGCGTCACCGTCAGCGGCACCATCGACTGTGTCAACGCTGGGCCCTCCTCCGGTAAGCTCATCGCCACCGGACGGGTGCAGAAGGCGGGCGGCAAACTGGTCTTCTGCGATTCCGAGATACGCGACGAAGCCGGAAAGCTCATTACCACCGGTCACACGGTGATGTACTTCACCGGCAAGCAGCTGGCGTGAGAGCCTTTACCCGGAAAAACCGGGGTCATCTGTGGTGGCTGGCGGGACTGGCGGCGTTTTTCGCCGTCTATTTCCCTCTGCGCACCTGCCGCACCGCCATGAACTGGCTGTGCGGCCATGTCATTTTGCCCCTGGAGCAGGCCATGGGCCGCCTGTGCAGCCTGACCTCCGTCTCCGTGGCGGAGGTGTTGATCCTGACGGGCATCTATGCCGTTCTCTTCTGGCTGGCGTGGCAGGTACGGTGCCTCATCACCCGGCCGGGACGGGGGAAACGGCTCTTGCGCATGGTGCTGACGGCGCTGTGTACGGTGCTCAGCGTCTACGCGGGCTTCTGCCTGCTGTGGGGTGTGTTCTACGGGGCCGACAGCTTTCAGGACAAATCCGGCCTGCAAGCACGGGGCGGCACCGTGGAGGAGCTGACGGCGCTGACGGAGCGCTTTGCCGGCGAAGTGTCCGCTCTCAGCGATAAAGTGCCGCGGGACGGCTTGGGCCGCTTTGCTGTGTCCCGCGCCGAGATATTTGACGACGCCCTGACCGCCTACGACGGCGTTCTGGAGGAGTTCACTTTCCTGCAAAGGCCCGCCGTGGCCCCCAAGGCGTTTGTCTCTTCGCGCGGCATGAGCTATCTGGATTTCAGCGGCTTCTACTTTCCCTTCACCGGCGAGGCCAATCTGAACGACGAGAGCCCCGCCTGCTATCTGCCCACCAACATCTGCCATGAACTGGCCCACCAGCAGGGCATCGCCGCCGAGCAGGAGTGCAATTTTGTGGCCATTCTGGCCGCCGCTGCGCATGAAAGCCCCGCCTACCGCTACTCCGGCTATCTCATGGGCTATGTCCATTTGGCCAACGCCCTGTACCGTGCCGACCACGACGCCTGGCAGACCATCCGCGACAGCCTGTCGGATACCGTTCGGACGGACCTGGCCTGGAACAGCGCCTACTGGGCGCAGTTTGACGGCCCGGTGAACACCGCCGCCACCAAGGTGTACGACGGCTTTTTGAAGTCCAACGGTCTCACCGACGGCGTTCAGAATTACGGCACTGTGGTGGACCTGCTGCTGGCGTATTTCTACAGATGAAAGGAGCTGCCTATGGCCAACCCCCAATATGACAGTATGCTCTCCGTGGCGCGGCAGCGCCTGATGGGCCGCGACCCGGAGCATATTGCCCGCCGCGCCGCCGTTACCTGGCGGGACGGGTCCTTCCTCGTCCCTACCCTGGGCCGGACCGTCACCGTCACGCCGCCGGACTGTACCCCCTGGCCGGAGCTGGATATGTGGCACGCTCTGCCGCTGCTGCACTATCTGGACCTGGCGGACGGTACGCCTCTGACAGGCCGCATGATGGCCTTCGGCCAGTACCCCGACGGCATGGTGCGGGGCGGCGGCTTTGACCGGCGGGTGGAGGAGGTCATCCGCCGCCGTCTGGGGCTGCTGTCCCTGCCGGAGCTGCGCCGCCGCTGCCTCGCGCTGGGGGCGGAGCTGGAGCCCTCCAACGCCGATGTGTGCGCCCGGTTTTCCTTCCTGCCCCGGTATCCCCTGTGGCTGCGGCTGTGGCTGGCGGACGAGGAGTTCCCCGCCTCCGGCCGCCTGTTCGTGGACGAGGCCGCCGCCCACTACCTGACCATCGAGGACGCCGTGACCGTAGGCGACCTGCTGCTGGAGCTGCTGACCGGCGGCCCCACGCCCCGCTGATTTCCGGAAAGGAGCTATCTCCATGGGCAAATACGTTCTCATTCCCGATTCCTTCAAAGGGACGCTCTCCTCGCTGGAGGTGTGCCGCATCGTGGAGGAAGCCATCCGCGCCCACGATCCCCGGGCCCAGGTCCGCGCCATCCCCGTGGCGGACGGCGGCGAGGGTACCGTGGACGCCTTCCTTGCCGCCGTGGGCGGCGAAAGGGTGGCCGTGGCCTGTGCCGGGCCTTACGGCGAACCGCTGACGGCTTGCTACGGCCTGCTGCCTGACGGCACGGCGGTGGTGGAGATGGCCGCGGCGGCGGGCCTGCCCCTGGTGGGGGAACGCCGCAATGCGGAGCGGACCACCACTTACGGCGTGGGACAGCTGATCGCCCACGCCGCCCATCACGGCGCAAAGAAACTGGTGCTGGGCCTGGGAGGCAGCGCCACCAACGACGGCGGCTGCGGTGCGGCTGCCGCCGTGGGCATAAGATTCCTGAATGACGGGGGACAGCCCTTCGTCCCTGTGGGAGCGGCATTGAAGGATATCGCCCGCATCGACATGGCTGCCCTGGACCCAGCGGTGGCGGCCCTGCCTATCATGACCATGTGCGACATTGATAATCCCCTGTGCGGTCCTGCGGGAGCCGCCGCTGTCTTCGGTCCCCAGAAGGGGGCGGACGCCGCCATGGTCCGCCGTCTGGACGACGGTCTGGCCCACCTGGCGGACCTCATCCGCCGCGATATGGGCCGGGATGTGCTGTCCCTGCCCGGCGGCGGCGCGGCAGGCGGTTTCGGCGTGGGAGCGTCGGCCTTTTTCAACAGTCCCCTCCGCATGGGCATTGACGTGGTGCTGGAGCTGACGGATTTTGACCGTCAGGCTGCCGGTGCCGACCTGGTCATCACCGGCGAGGGGCGACTGGACAGCCAGAGCCTTCGCGGCAAGGTGGTGGTGGGCGTTGCCCGCCGTGCCAAGGTCCTGGGCGTACCGGTGGCGGCCCTGGTGGGCGGCTGTGAGACGGACGTGGACGCCGTATATGACCAGGGCGTCAGCGGCGTGTTCCCCATCAATCCTCTGCCGCTGCCTTTTGCGGAGGTCAAAACCCGCTGCTGGGAGAATCTCCGCTTCACCGCTGCCAATCTGGTGCGGTTTTACCGCAGGCTCATAGAAGGGTAAAGTAAGCGCTCAGTCCGGATGGACTGAGCGCTTACTTTGTCATTTCGCGTATTTGGCGATCTTCCGTGCCGCTGTGGGCTGGGAGATACCCAGCGCCTTGGCCACCGCCACAGAGGTGCCGTATTTTGCGTAGGCGTCCCGGATGATGCGGCCCTCAAAGGCCTCCATCTGCTGGACCAGGGTCCCGCCCTCGATGGGCAGCGGCAGGGGCGCGCCGCCCATCTGCTCGCTGGACAGAACGCCGATGTCCACAATGGGGTCCTGGGCGCAGATCACCAGCCGCTCCATCATGTTCTCCAGCTGCCGCACATTGCCCGGCCACGGAGCCTGCTCCAGATAGGACAGCAACCGGGGACTGAGCGTCAGATCCTTGTGATACTCCTCGCAGAACCGGGTCAAAAACCGGTGGGCCAGGGGCAGGATGTCCTCCGGCCGCTGCCGCAGGGGTGGGATATGCAGCCGGATCACGTTCAGCCGGTAGAAGAGGTCCGAGCGGAACACCCCCCGGTGCACCTCCTCCTCCAGATTGCGGTTGGTGGCGACGATCAGCCGGATGTCCAGTTCGATGCGCTTGGTGCCGGATACCCGCTCGATGGTCTTTTCCTGGATCAGCTGCAGCAGCTTGGACTGAATGTGGGGCGGCAGCTCGCCGATCTCATCCAGAAACAGTGTGCCGCCGTTGGCCAGCTCGATTTTGCCGATCTTACCGGTGCTGGATGCGCCGGTAAAAGCGCCCTTTTCATAGCCGAACAGCTCCGATTCGATGAGGTTTTCGTGAAGCACCGCGCAGTTGACCTCGATGAAGGGCTTGTCCGCGCGGTCGCTCATGGCGTGGATGGTCTTGGCCACGGCGCTTTTGCCTACGCCGGTCTCGCCGGTGATGAGGATATTGGCCCTTGTGTTGGCGGTGTTCTGCATCAGTGTCCACAGCCGCTGCATGGACTGGCTCTTCCACACCAGGTCGGTGGCGGTGTTGCGGGTGCGCAGCTCAGCAATTTCCTGGGAATAGTGGGTCAGCGAATCCTGCATCTGCTGGAAGTTCCGGTGGATGGCGTTGATCTGCTCCATAGACACGGTGTTAAAGCACACCGCGTACTTCAGGTTGCCCTCTCCGTCAAACAGGGGAATGCCCACGGTCATCACATTGGTGTGGGTGTGGTTGATGGTCTGGGTGGTGGTGATCTTCTTCTTGGTGCGGATGATCTCCGCTGTGATGCAGGGGGAAAAGGTGCCGTCCGCCTCCAGATCAAAGGCGGACTTGCCCACAATAGAGCCGTGGGCGAAGCCGAAGTTCTTCTCATATGTTTCGCTGACCTGCAGAATGGTGCCATTGGCGTCAGAGAGCATCATATCGTCCGCCAGCACCAGATTGTTCTGGGGGCTGAGGATCTCAAACAGGTCGTTGAGATTGATGTCCTCCGGGAACAGCCGGGAGAGCGTATTTTGGGGCATGGGGCATCCTCCTTCCTATTCACAAATGAGTATAGCATATTCGTGGATGAATAGAAAGAGGGAGAATCGAGAATTTTATACGGTTTTCCGCAGATGGATTCTGCCGTTTTTCAAAAAAACACCACTCGACGCCGAAACGGCGGGGAGCAAAGAACGGCAATATGTATTCACCAGTGAATATCTGCCCTGCCGGCAGATGCATTTTTCGTTCCTGCGGAAGTAAAACCGTTGAAAATACCGCAGGATTTTGGCGGAAACCACCAAAAACATTTTAGAAAAACCAGCGGAAAGGCAAATAAAACAGGCACGAAAATTGCTATATATTTAGAGTAAGAACAACACCAATGTTACCTTTTTTGCTGCATTAGGAGGAAAAAGCTATGTCTCAGACAGTACGATTTGAAAAGCAGGACAGCATCGCCATCGTGACCATCGACCGGCCCGAGGCCCTGAACGCCCTGAACGGCGACGTCATCGCGGAGCTGGAGCGGGTGGTGACGGCACTGGAGAGCGACCGTGACGTCCGCTGCATGATCCTCACCGGCGAGGGCCGCTCCTTCGTGGCCGGCGCCGACATCGGCGCCCAGTATCCGCTGGACCTGGACGGCGGCCGCCGCTGGGGCCAGCGGGGCAGCGCCCTCATGCGCCGCATCGAAAAGCTGGAGTTCCCCACCATCGCCGCGGTCAACGGCTTCGCCCTGGGCGGCGGCTGCGAGCTGGCCCTCAGCTGCGACATCATCCTGGCCTCCGAGAAGGCCAAGTTCGGCCAGCCTGAGGTGGGCCTGGGCATCACCCCCGGCTTCTCCGGCACCCAGCGCCTGCCCCGCCGCGTGGGCGTGGCCAAGGCCAAGGAGCTGATCTTCTCCGGCAAGATGATCAAGGCCGACGAGGCGGAAAAGATCGGCCTTGTTAACGCCGTCTACGCCCCCGAAGCCCTGATGGACAGTGCGCTGGAGATGGCCAAGTCCTTCACCAAAAACGCCCCCATCGCCGTGAAGTACGCCAAGGCCTGCATCGACCGAGGTATGCAGATGGACATCGATGACGGCATCGCCGTGGAGAACGAGCTGTTTGCCATGTGCTTCGCCACCGCCGACCAGAAGGAGGGCATGGGCGCGTTCCTGGAGAAGCGTTCCGCTTCCTTCCAGAACAAGTAAGGGGGCCTACTGATGAAGAAAGTACGCATCATCTCCGCCGAGGAGGCCGCCCTGCTGGTCAACGACGGCGACACCGTCTCCACCGGCGGCTTCGTCAGCTCCGCCTGCCCGGAAGCCCTCAGCAAGGCGGTGGAAAAGCGGTTTCTGGAGACCGGCCATCCCCGCGACCTGACGCTGTTCTTCGCGGCCGGTCAGGGCCACCGGGACGGCACCGGCGGCGACCACTACGGCCACGAGGGCATGGTCAAGCGCGTCATCGGCGGACACTGGGACCGCGCCGCCTCTCTGGGCGCGCTGGCGCTGGAGAACAAGATCGAGGCCTATAACCTGCCCCAGGGCGTTATCTCCCATATGTACCGGGACATTGCCGCCCACAAGGTGGGCACCATCACCCATGTGGGCCTGTATACCTTTGTGGACCCCCGCAACGGCGGCGGCAAGCTGAACAGCGCCACCACCGAGGATATCGTGAAGATCGTCAATATCGAGGGCCAGGAGCGGCTGCTCTATAAATCCTTCCCCATCAACGTGGTGTTCGTCCGGGGCAGCTACGCCGACGAGTACGGCAACTGCACCGTCCACCACGAGATCGGGCCCATCGACGTCACCGCCATGGCCCAGGCCTGCCGCAACTCCGGCGGCAAGGTCATCGTGCAGGTGGAAAAGGTGGTGCAGGGCGGCACCCTGGACCCCAAGCTGGTGGCCATCCCCGGCATCTATGTGGACGCCATCGTCATCGGCTCCGCCGAGGACAACATGCAGTGCCTGGGTACCCCCTATGACGGCAGCCTCACCGGCGAGTACCGTATCCCCATGGACGCCATCCCTGTCATTCCGCTGGACGCCAAGAAGATCATCGCCCGCCGCGCCGCCATGGAGCTGCCCCAGGATGCCATCGTCAATCTGGGCACCGGCGCGCCGGAGAAGATCGCCAACGTGGCCGCCGAGGAGGGCATCAGCGACAAGATGACCCTGACGGTGGAGGCCGGTTCCATTGCCGGTGTTCCCATGGGCGGCACCCAGTTCGGCGCGTCCGCCAACGCCATGGCCATCATCCCCCACAACGTGCAGTTCGACTTCTATCAGGGCGGCGGTCTGGATGTGGCCTTTCTGGGCCTGGCCGAGACGGCCCCCAACGGCGACCTGAACGTCTCCAAGTTCGGCACACGTCTTGCCGGCGCGGGCGGCTTCATCGACATCACCCAGAACGCCAAGAAGGTGGTCTACTGCGGCACCTTCACCGCCAAGGGCCTGAAGACCGAGTGCTGTGACGGCGCGCTGGTCATCACCCAGGAGGGCGCGAAGAAGAAGTTCGTCCAGCAGGTGGAGCACATCACCTTCTCCGGCAAGTACGCCGTGGAGGTAGGCCAGCCTGTGCTGTACATCACCGAGCGCGCCGTGTTCCAGCTGCGGCCCGACGGTGTGACACTCATCGAGATCGCCCCCGGCATCGACCTCCAGACCCAGGTGCTGGATCAGATGGAGTTCATGCCCAAGATCGCCCCCGACCTGAAGCTGATGGACAGCCGCATCTTCCGCGAGGAGAAGATGGGTCTGGCCGACGACAAATAAGGAGGAAACGAAAATGGCATTGATGACCGCGAAAGAGTACATCGACTCCCTGCGCAAGCTGAACACCCGCGTGTATATGTTCGGCGAGAAGATCGACAACTGGGTGGATCACCCCATGATCCGCCCCTCCATCAACTGCGTGGCCATGACCTACGCCCTGGCCCAGGACCCTCAATATGAGGACCTGATGACCGCCACCTCCAGCCTCACCGGCCACAAGATCAACCGCTTCACCCACCTCCACCAGTCCAGCGAGGACCTGGTGAAAAAGGTGAAGATGCAGCGTCTGCTGGGCCAGAAGACCGCCAGCTGCTTCCAGCGCTGCGTGGGCATGGACGCCTTCAACGCCGTGTTCTCCTCCACCTACGAGATCGACGAGAAGTACGGTACCCACTACCACGAGAATTTCAAGAAGTTCCTGGTCTATGTCCAGGACAACGACCTGACGGTGGACGGTGCCATGACCGACCCCAAGGGCGACCGCAGCAAGGCCCCTCACGACCAGTCCGACCCCGATATGTACGTCCATGTGGTGGAGCGCCGCCCCGACGGCATCGTGGTCTGCGGTGCCAAGTGCCACCAGACCGGTTCCATCAACAGCCACTGGCACATCTTCATGCCCACCATCGCCATGGGCGAGGCCGACAAGGACTATGCTGTGTCCTTCGCCTGCCCCACCGACGCCGAGGGCCTGTACATGATCTACGGCCGCCAGTCCTGCGACACCCGCAAGATGGAGGAGGGCTGCATCGACGTGGGCAACGCCAAGTTCGGCGGACAGGAGGCGCTGGTGGTTCTGGATCACGTCTTTATCCCCAACGAGTACATCTTCCTCAACGGCGAGTATGAGTTTGCCGGTACCATCGTGGAGCGCTTCGCCGGGTATCACCGCCAGAGCTACGGCGGCTGCAAGGTGGGCGTGGGCGACGTGGTCATCGGCGCGGCGGCACTGGCCGCCGAGTACAACGGCGTGGAGAAGGCCAGCGCTGTGAAGGACAAGCTCATCGAGATGACCCATCTCAACGAGACCCTGTACTCCTGCGGTATCGCCTGCTCCTGCGAGGGCTGCCCCACCAAGGCGGGCAACTATCAGATCGATTTGCTGCTGGCCAATGTCTGCAAGCAGAACGTGACCCGCTTCCCCTATGAGATCGTGCGCCTTGCCGAGGATATCGCGGGCGGCCTGATGGTCACCATGCCCAGTGAGACGGACTTCAAGTCCGAGACCGTGGTGGGCAACAACGGCGAGACTATCGGCGACATCTGCAACAAGTTCTTCGCCGCCCGCGAGGGCGTCAGCACCGAGGACCGTCAGCGGATCATGCGCTTCCTGGAGAATATGTGTCTGGGCGCGGCCGCTGTTGGCTACCGCACGGAGTCCATGCACGGCGCAGGTTCGCCCCAGGCCCAGCGCATCATGATCGCCCGTCAGGGGAATATTCAGGAGAAGAAAAAGCTGGCCAAGAACATCGCCGGTATCCGGAAGTGAGAGGGCGGCATGGATAAGAAGCAAGCATGGCTCCAGCTGGTGCGGGAGAAGTCCGAGCACTATCTGAATCTGCACGACGGCGGCTTTGATGAGAAAATGCGGGCGCGTCTTGTGGACTGCGATTACGAGGCGCGGACTGTCACCTACGCCTTCCCCACCCAGGACTGGCAGATCAACGAGAAGGGCGGCATCCACGGCGGCGCTATCGCCGGGATGTTCGATACGGCCTTCGGCGTGGTAGCCAACTTCAGCGCCGGAGACAACGAGGCCACCACCACGGACATGACGGTGTCCTTCCTGCGGGGCGTGGATTTCGGCATGGAGCTGCACCTGACGGTGTTCATCGTCAAGGCGGGGCGCAGCCTTATCCGCCAGCGGGCGGAGCTGACCGATGCCGCCACCGGCAAACTGCTGGCCACCGCCAGCGGCAGTTGGATGCCGCTGTGACCACATCATACTTAGGACAAAACAAGGAGAACAAATATGGATTTCAATCTCAGCCGTGAGCATCAGCTGATCCGCAAGATGATGGCGGAGTTTACGGAAAAGGAAGTCAAGCCCATTGCGGCGGAGACCGACCGCACCTGCGAGTATCCCCGCGAAAACATCGAGAAGCTGTTTGATCTGGGCGTCATGGGTATGTGCGTCCCCAAGGAGTACGGCGGCGCAGGCGCTGATCCCCTGGCCAGCGCCATCTGCATCGAGGAGCTCAGCAAGCAGTGCGCCTCCACCGGCGACATCGTGGCCACCCACAACGGCCTGTGCTGCGACCCCATCATGAACTACGGCACCCCTGAGCAGAAGGCTAAGTACCTGCCCATGCTGACCAAGGGCCATCATGTGGGCGCCTTCGCCCTCACCGAGCCCAACGCCGGCTCCGACGCCTCCAAGGGACAGACCGAGGCCAAGCTGGAGGGTGACCACTATGTGATGAACGGCTCCAAGATCTTCATCACCAACGGCTATGTGGCCGACGTGTTCGTGGTCTTCGCCATGACCGACAAGACCCGCGGCACCAAGGGCATCTCCGCTTTCATCGTGGAGAGCGGCTTCCCCGGCTTCTCCGTGGGCAAGCACGAGGAAAAGCTGGGCCTGCACGGCAGCCCCACCGCCGAGATCGTGTTCCAGGACTGCATCGTTCCCAAGGAGAACCTGCTGGGCGTAGAGGGCAAGGGCTTCTCCATCGCCATGGCGACCCTGGACGGCGGCCGTATCGGCATTGCCGCCCAGTCCCTGGGCATCGCCGAGGGCGCACTGGCCGAGGCCATCAACTACACCAAGGGCCGCGTCCAGTTCGGCAAGCCCATCAGCAAGTTCCAGAACACCCAGTTCACCCTGGCCGACATGGAGCTGGGCTGCGAGGCGGGCCGCCTGCTGACTTATCAGGCCGCCGTGGCCAAGGGCGAGGGCAAGCGCTATACCAAGCTGGCCGCCATGGCCAAGCTGTTCACCTCCGAGCACGCCATGAAGACCACCACCAAGGTGGTGCAGCTCTTCGGCGGCTACGGCTACACCAAGGATTACCCGGTGGAGCGCATGATGCGTGACGCCAAGATCACGGAGATTTATGAGGGCACCAGTGAAGTCCAGCGCATCGTGATCTCTGCCAACATGGGTCTGTAAGAGGAGGGAAGAGACAATGAAGATTCTGGTTACCGTAAAGCAAGTCCCCGACACCAGCGGCAAGGTCGCTGTCAATCCCGATGGTACGCTGGATCGTGCTTCCATGCAGACCATCATCAACCCTGACGACCTGAACGCCGTCGAGGCTGCCCTGTCCCTGAAGGACGAGCTGGGCTGCAAGGTCATCGCTTTCACCATGGG
>CAKTMW010000032.1 GCA_934574095.1 uncultured Oscillospiraceae bacterium
TGAATGGGGCCGTTGATGGGGCCGGCGCCGGCGATGGAGGAGAAGTGATGGCCCATCAGCACAGGAGCCTTGGCAGGGCAGTAGTCCTTGCCGTCTTCCATAGTATGAGCGGGAGTAGGACGGGAGTTGTCGACGCCCCACTTCTTGGCCAGCCAGCCGCCGTAGAAGATATAACCTACGACCAGAACTGCACAGCCGATGATAAGGAACAAAGCAGCATTCATAAAGCTCTCTCCTTTCTGAACAAGATTTTCTTTTGCTTATGAAACAGGCCTTGATGAAAGACCTGCGCTGCACTGTGTCCGCTACGGTTGGTGCTGACCTTTTCCTCCGGCAGCTCCACCATCGCGGTATGGAAATCCATCCAGCCCCAATAGGACATCTTGAAACTCTTGTACAGTTTGCACCGCTTCAGCGCCTTCTTGGCGTCCTCGTCGCAGCTGTCACATACGAACAGGGCTGTGATGTAGGTGTACATGTGGTTGGGGCCGGGTTTGATACGGGCCATGCCCTCGTCATAGGCCAGCTTTTCGCACTGGTCATAGATCTCTTTCGTCAGGTGGGGCACATTGAACAGGTACACATACTCAAAGCTGTTGGCTTCCCAAAGCTTGGCTTTTTTCGACAGCACGTATTTCGAGGATTCCGCATAAAAATCCATCTGCGCCGCCAGCGGCTTCCGGTGCTCCTCGCACAGCCGCACGTCAAATTCACCGCTGTAAATATCACACAAACGGTTCACAGCTTCTTCACGCGTCATGGTTCCACCGTCCTTTCCACATGCGCGGCGACAACGCTTCTTTCATTTCTTTCGCGATTTTAAGCGCGAAAAGAATACAGGGGAAAAGTTGATTTTTTCCTCCACGGAAACGTTATCGCAACATCAAAATTTACGTTTCATACTATACGCTAGTTGTTTTTGAATTTCAAGACGGCAAAATTCACAATAATTTAACGAATTCTTTATGTAAATTTTCTGTTAAGACCATATTGAATCCATAAAGATTCTGTGATAAGATAGACTCGTATCACCGCCCATGGCGGAAACAGGCAAAACGCACCGTGAAACGTATTTCACGGTGCGTTTTTATACATATATCGCCAATCTGCCGGATGTCAACAAAATTAACGCTATTTGTTGACCTGGACTGGTGTTGTGTAGTAAAATAAGAGCATATGGAAAACACCCCATGGGAAAACGACATATTGATAAAGGAGAAAGATTATGGGACTTATTAAAGCGGCATTGGGCAGCGTGGGCGGCGTGATGGCCGACCAGTGGAAAGAGTACTTTTATTGCGAGTCACTGCCTGAGAACGTCATGGCTATTAAGGGTCAGAAGCGCACCTCCGGCCGCTCCAGCAATACCAAGGGAAGCGACAACGTGATCTCCAACGGCAGCGTCATCGCCGTGGCCGATGGTCAGTGCATGATGATCGTGGATCAGGGTCGCATCATCGAGGTCTGCGCCGAGCCGGGCGAGTTTACTTATGACATGTCCACCGAGCCGTCCCTGTTCACCGGCGAGCTGAAGGGCAGCATCCGCGCCGTCATCGACAGCATGACCAACCGCTTCACCTTCGGCGGCGAGGCTCCCAAGGATCAGCGAGTGTACTATTTTAATACCAAAGAGCTGATGGGCAACAAGTACGGCACCCCCAGCCCCGTGCCCTTCCGGGTGGTGGATCAGCGTGCCGGTATCGACATTGACGTGGGCATCCGCTGCTTCGGCGAGTACAGCTATCACATCACCAACCCCGTCCTGTTCTATACCAACGTCTGCGGCAACGTCAGCGAGGCCTATACCCGCGACAAGCTGGACAATCAGCTGAAAACCGAGCTGCTGACCGCCCTCCAGCCCGCCTTCGCCAGGATCGGCGAGAACGGTATCCGCTACTCCCAGCTGCCCGGCCACACCATGGAGCTGGCCGACGCGCTGAACGAGGTGCTCAGCAAGAAGTGGCGTGACCTCCGCGGCATCGAGATCGTGTCCTTCGGTGTGTCCAGTGTCACCGCCGACGAGGAAGACGAGAAGATGCTCAAGGAGCTGCAGCGCAACGCGGCCTTTATGGACCCCACCCGCGCGGCGGCCCACCTGGTGGGCAGCCAGGGCGACGCCATGAAGATGGCGGCCAGCAATCAGGGCGGCGCGGCCATGGCCTTCATGGGCATGAACATGGCCGGTCAGGCCGGCGGCATGAACGCCCAGAGCCTGTACGCCATGGGTCAGCAGCAGGCGGCCCAGCAGCCCGCTCCCGCGGCAGCCAACGGCTGGACGTGCAGCTGCGGCCACGGCGGCAACACCGGCAAGTTCTGCGCCGAGTGCGGCCAGCCCAAGCCCGCCCCCGCCGGCGAGTGGAAGTGCGCCTGCGGCGCGGTGAACACCGGTAAGTTCTGCTCCGAGTGCGGTCAGCCGAAGCCTGCCGCCGAGTGGACCTGCTCCTGCGGCAGCGTCAACAAGGGTAAGTTCTGCGCCAACTGCGGCAATCCCCGGCCCTGAGGTACGTGACAGCAACAACGGAGAAATGAGGAAAAGACTATGCAGTATGTAGACTATTACGATTACTATTATGAGTACAGCACCCCGGTCTACGCCAGCCCGGTGGTCAGCATCGCCTCCCTGGCGCTGAGCGTACTGCTGATCGTGGCCATGTGGGTCCTGTTCAAAAAGGCCGGCAAACCCGGCTGGGCCTCCATCGTGCCGTTCTACAACATCTATGTGATGTACGAGATCACCTGGGGCAGCGGCTGGCGCTTCCTGATGCTGCTGATCCCTTTCTACAACATCATTCTGGGCATCCAGACGCAGGTGAAGCTGGCCAAGGCCTTCGGCAAGGGCGGCGGTTTCGCCGTGGGCCTCATCTTCCTGCCCTATGTGTTCGAGCCCATTCTGGCCTTCAGCGACGCTGCCTATCTGGGTGTTCCCGGCAAGAACGGTGCCTATCAGCAGTCCCAGCGCGAGGGCTACGCCCCCAACGCCGACAGCTATCAGCAGAATACCTACCAGCAGCCGGAGCCGGAGTTCCGGGTGACCTTCTGTCCCAACTGCGGCGCCAAGGTCAACGGCGGCAAATTCTGCGAAAACTGCGGCAAGCCCCTGTAACACAGGGAAGAGAGAAAAATCGGGAGGAAAATTATGGCATCCCAAATTACCAACTATAAGTGTCCGGCCTGCACGGGCCCCCTGCACTTCGTGGGGGCCTCCGGCAAGCTGGAGTGCGATTTCTGCGGCGGCAAGTACGATGTGGCGGAGATCGAAGCCCTGTATGCCGAAAAAGAGGCCAAGGCCGTCGAGGCCACCGGGCAGGCCAACGCCAAGGCGGAGCAGAACCGCAAGAAATTAGAGGAGATGGAGGCCCAGGGCTGGGACACCTCATCCCTCAGCAGCGACTGGGGCAAGGACGCCAACGGCATGAAGGCCTACAACTGCCCCAGCTGCGGCGCGGAGCTGATCTGCGACGAATCCACCGCCGCCACCTCCTGCCCTTATTGCGGCAACCCCTCCGTGGTGCCGGGGCAGTTCAGCGGCGCGCTGAAGCCGGACTACGTTATTCCCTTCAAGCTCAGCAAGGACGATGCCATCGCCGCCCTGAAAAAGCACTACAAGGGCAAGCCCTTCCTGCCCAAGGCCTTCACCAAGGGCAACCACATCCAGGAGATCAAGGGCGTGTACGTCCCCTTCTGGATGTTCGACGGCCGGGCCGAGGGTCACGTGGAGTACGAGGGTCTGATCTCCCACGTCCACACCGAGGGCGACTACGAGGTCACCACCACCGAGCATTACGACGTGCGCCGCGGCGGCGATATCGCCTTTGAAAAGGTGCCGGTGGACGCCTCCAGCAAAATGCCCGACGACCACATGGACTCCATCGAGCCCTACAATTACAAGGATCTCAAGCCCTTCTCCACCGCATATCTGCCGGGCTTTCTGGCGGATAAGTACGACGTGTCCGTGGCGGGCAGTCAGGAGCGGGCCGACAGCCGCTGCACCGCGTCTCTGGAGGCGGCGCTGCGCCGCACGGCCAACATGTACGACACCTGCGTCCCGCTGAATCAGGATATCCGCCTGAAGCGGGGCAAGGTGCACTACGCGCTGCTGCCCGTCTGGATGCTGCACACCAAGTGGAACGGCAAGGATTTCCTGTTCGCCATGAACGGCCAGACCGGCCGTCTGGTGGGCGACCTGCCTACTGATATGGGCAAGTTCTGGACCACGTTCGCGGCCATCGCCATACCGGTGACGGCGCTGGCGACGCTGATCCTGCATATTCTGTAAGGGAGGGTCGAGAGGATGAAAAAGAAATTTTTGACCCTTTTGCTGGCGCTGATGATGGCGCTGGCGCTGACCGTCCCCGCCTGGGCGGAGCAGCAGCCCGGCGATGCCTTTGTCTATGACATGGCGGGCCTTCTGTCCGAGGAGGACGACGCCTATCTGGAGGCGCTGGCCAGCCAGATATCCTGGGAGCATAACTGCGCTGTGTATATCGTCACCGTGGAGGATTATGAGGAGTACGACAGCGATATCCACTACGCGGTGGTGTCCTTCTATGACAACAACAGCCTTGGCATCGGCGAAAACCGCGAGGGTATCCTGCTGATGCTGAGTATGTACGACCGCAGCTATGACCTGTATGTCCGGGACGGCGGCATTGCCCAGTACGCCGTCAGCGGCTATGGCCGTCACAAGATGACCGATGTCTTTCTGGATAACTTCGCCGACGACGACTGGCGGGGCGGCTTCGAGGATTACCTGTTCGCCTGCGACGAATACCTGACGCTGGCGGAGCAGGGGACGCCTGTGAAGAAGTCACTGACCAGTTCTCTGCTGCCCGGTCTTGCCATCGGCATCGGCGTGGCGCTGGTCATCTGCATGAGCCTGAAGGGTATGATGAAGTCCGTCCGCAGAAGCGCCCGCGCCGACATCTATGTGACCGAGGAGGGGCTGAACCTGACGGAGCAGTTTGACCGCTATACCCACACCACCGAGACCCGCCGCAAGATCGAGAAGGATCATGATTCCGGCAGCAGCGATCACTCCGGCGGCGGCGGTTCCAGCACCAGTGGACATTTCTGATATAATGCACATATCAAGAAAAACGGCCCGAATACGGGTCGTTTTTCTGATTTAATTGGTACATAAACGGCCTTTATGGGTGCGTTTTTGGTACATAAAAGGCGGTTATTGGTACAAAAAATTTCCACAAAGCGAATTATTACCATTTTATGGAAATTCTTTGCGCGATGATCGTCATCGGTCCCCGTTCTCCGCCACCCAGCTCCGGACGTAGTCCACAAACCGGCGGGTGGAGGCGGACAGGGTCTTTTCGTCCTTCACACCGATGCCGATGCTGCGGTGAAAGGTCATGGGCGGACGGCAGGCGGTGACGGGGTAGGGGCTGTGGCGCACCATCAGCTCCGGCAGCAGGCTGATGCCCAGCCCTTTGGACACCATGGAGAGGATAGTGCGGTCCTCGCGGGCGGTGTACTTCACCTGGGGGCGGACGCCCATCTTGTCCAGGGCCGCCACGATTTCGTAGTCCTCGCCCTCCTCCAGGCGGATGAAGGGCTCCGACGCCAGGGCTTCCAGCGGGAAGGGGTCGCTGTCTGCCAGCGGGTGGTTGGGGGGGACGATGACCTGCAACTGGTCCTGATGCAGGGGAAAGGCCCGCAGGTGCTTCACCGACGGCAGGCGGAGGAAGCCGCAGTCCACCGTGCCACGCAATATCCACTCTTCGATCTGGTCATAGAAATCGCCGGTGACCACCTCGAACTCAATGTTGGGATAGAGCTGGCCGAAGCTCTGGAGGATAGAGGGCAGCCAGTGGACCGACACGCTGGTAAAGGTGGCGACCTTCACCAGACCGGCGTCAACGCCCTTCAGGCTGGCGGCGGACTGCATCAACGCGTGATGAGCGGCGCAGAGCTTCTCAATTTGGGGCAGCAGGGCGCGGCCGTCGGAGGTCAGCGCCACGCCGCCCCGGTTGCGGCTGAGGAGCTTCACGCCCAGCTCATCCTCCAGCGCCTGCACCGCGTGGCTGACGCCGGACTGGGTGAAGTTCAGGGCCTGGGCCGCTTTGGAGAAGTTGCCGCACTGGGCCGTTTTCAGGAAAATCTGGTATTTGGAGATGCTCATGCCGCCGCCTCGCTTCTCTGGGATAGTAACACGATTATAGCATACTTTTTCTCATAGTTGCAAGTACAATTATGCGTTTTACAAATGTTATAAGTTATGCTATGATAGGGACAGTGAAACGAGACGCGTCGAAAAACACAGCAAAAAACAGTGAATAGCAGTAAAATGCAACAAAACACGGAATTTTCAAGGAGGTATATGAATTATGGCACTGGTAACGAAGACGATCCGCTGCGCGGCTTGCGGCAGCAGCGCTGTCACTTTTGATGGAAAGAACTACATCTGCGCGGAGTGCGGCGCCCGCAGTGAGCAGGCGATGCCCGCCGCCGACCTGGCGGCGGTGAACCGCATCGTGGCCCTGGGCGGCGACAGCGAGGAGCTTGCCCGCCTGCGCAAGCAGTACAAGAATCTGGATATCACCAGCTGGTCCAGCGAGAACCGCTTGCAGGTGAAGTAAAAAACGTACCCTCTTTCTTTTCAATAAGCGGAAGGCCCGGCGCGTGTTCTGCGCGCCGGGCCTTTCGTCGGTCAGAAGGGGAGTGTGAAAATTTTGGCAGGAAACGGAAAATTCCTCTTGCAATTCTTTACACGATGCCGTACAATACAGGTAACAAGTTCATAGAAGCAGGACGACGTGCCGGTCTTTCGGGACTGGCGGCGGAATGGGGTGAGATGCCCCGCGAGAAGGTCACTGTGATGCCCGCTGAGACGGGATAAGTCAGATACGTGATGCGCCGCTCCTGGGCTTTCGCCATTCCCGAAGCCGAAGCATGAAGTGCTGTTTGCGCACGGTCTGCTTTGGCCGTGCGTTTTGTTTTTGCGCATGGCCGGGATTGGCTGTGCGCATTTTTTATTTTGCAAGCCGAACGGCATTACGCCGTTGTGTTTTCCATAGAGGCGGGGGAAGGATTTGCCGGTCCTCCCCCCGCCGCACCTCAAAAACCCAAGGCCACGCGGCCTTTTCAGATAGAGAAAAATCACACAAGAGAAAGGAAGATCACACGAATGAAGAAACGAATCGCGGCATTGCTGCTGGCGCTGGTGATGGCATTCAGCCTGATCCCCGCTACGGTATTCGCCGAAGAGGACCATACCAACCAGGTCCATGTCATCGTGGAGAACACCACATTTACCAAGGCACAGGAGGGTGGCAAGGCGCCTGCCTGGATGGGTACGTTGGTAGATGAGTGGGTGGCGCTGACGGGGAGCTCCACTATGATGTCCTGTGTCAAGGCGGCACTGGACGCGGAGAGCATCTCCTCGGTTGGTGTGGAGGACACCTATATCTCCAGCATCAACGGGCTGGCGGCCAATGACGGCGGCTCTATGTCCGGCTGGATGGGTACGCTGAACGACTGGTTCACCAACGTAGGCTTTGCCTCTATTACAGAGGCAAGCGGCATGCTGACTGCCGGTGACGAGATCCGCATCATGTATACGAGCAACGGCTATGGCGCGGATCTGGGCGGCAGCTGGGACAACAACGACAAGACAGTGAAGGCGCTGACCTTCTCCGCCGGTACGTTGGACAAGGAGTTTAACAAGGATACCCATGAATACACCCTGACCGTTCCTGCGGATGTGACCGCTGTAAAGGTGACGCCCACCGCCAGCAACAAGAACTTCCAGGTGCGCACCAGTGTGGGCAAGATCGAATACAAGCGTACCGCCATGGTGCCTGTGGAAAATGATACAGTTATCACCGTCAAGTGCGGCGACCCCAGTTGGCCCAGCATGAACGACAACGATGGTGAGGCGCAGATATATACTATTACCGTAAAGACGGAGGGCGAAACGCCTGTGACGCCCCCGGCAGACGCCCAGAACGTGACGTTCAAGGGCCTGCACGACGCGCAGCTAAAATATCTGAAGGTCTATCGCGTGGGCGACGAGACCACCAACCTGCTGAAGGGCTTGGATCGGATCGCTGACGGCTACAAGTATAAGTATGAGACGAAGCTGTCTCCGGGCGAATATCTGGTGAAGGGCTATGACGAGCATGACGACTTCAACGGCAGCCTGGTGCTGACGGTGAAGGAAGGCGAGAATGTTTTCCATCTGGCCCGATTCTATGAAATCTATGCCAGCAACAGCGGCTGGGTCAAGGATACGGATTATACTATTTCGGTAAAGGTCAAGGATGCAGAGGGCAATGATCTCAAGGCAGAGACCGGAACGGCTACCAGTTGGGGCAACACCAGCACATCCTGTCTCTATATGCCGGGCGGTACGGTCACCATAACGCTGACCCCCATTGGCGAAAAGGCGGAGGGCTATCTGCCCTATGAAGAGACTGTAATCACAAAAGCCGACGACAGCGCGAAGAGCTTTGGCAAGGAGATTCCCAAGGCGTCCGCAGTGACCGTTCACGCGCCTGCCGGTTCGACCATCAGCGCCGGTGTATTCCACAACTACTGGACGTATGAGTTTGTAGAAGCGACGTCGGAGACAAAGGGCAACGAGGGCGTTACCGGTGTGTACACGCTTCCTGTCGTTCCCAGTACCGACGGTTATTTGAACTACCACAACCACTTTGTGCGGGTGCAGCATCCTGACGGCGTGACCTATTGGACCTTCGGCAAATGGAATGAGGCCACCGAGATCACCGTTACAAAGGATGATCTGCACATCGGCGACAGCAGCTTTACCAAGAGCAGTGTGATCGACGATTTCAGCAGAAGCAAGTATGATCTGGGCAGCATCTATCTGAATATCAACTCTCAGGGCTACAAGAACATGGCAGTTGGCGAGACGTTTACGCTCAATACGTTCCGTAACTGGCAGGCTATTGAGAGCTATATGAATGCAAAGATCGCACTGCCTGATGTACACTACCGTGTTGTTGATGTGAACGGCAACGACAGCAATGTGCTGGCCATTACTCCCGATGCCAACAACAGCGGTCTGGCCACTGTTACCGCCAAGCAGGCGGGCACCGCCATTGTGCTGGTGACCTATGACGCCATGACTCATGCGCAGGGCTATGCGGGAACGGACCTTTCCGCCATCTGGCCGGAGTTTACCGGTGTGTTTGTGGTGACGGTGGGCCAGGACGGCACCGGTATTCAGACCAATATGACCATGGAGCGTCCGACCTCCAAGGCAACGACGCTGGACGCTGAGCATGATATCCTGTTCTACCTGGGCAGCAAGGGTGCGTCTTACAGCTTCAAGCCGGAGGACGGCTGCACGGTAACGGTGGCCCGCTCCACCGTAGGCAGCGCCATGAGCTTTAACGGCTTTACCGCCGACGGCGTCTCTGTGGCGGCGGACGGCACTGTGACCGTCAAGGGACTGACCACCGGGCGGCACATTATCCGGGTGGAGAAGAACGGCGTGGCGGCCTATCAGGTGGTCACGGCCCGCGGCGTCAGCTATGACCTGCTGGACGCCGACGGCAAGAAGCTGGCCGATGACGCCGAGCTGAAGCCCGGCGATACGGTGAAGATCCAGTTCCGCGGCCTGGTGAACCCCATTGAAAAGATGGCGGGCGTCTATAACCGTGTGCCTCTTATCCTTATGGTGGGCGAGGACGGTACGAAGTATATCAGCGGCAAAGCAGGTATTTCGGGTGTATATACGTTTAGCAGCGACCCGGCATTGCAGCAGATCACCATTACGATACCGGAGAGCGTGACCGGAATAACCTATAAGGTGTCTGGCGCGATTCAGGCAGGTAAGGCGTTTGGCTTGGTTACCGGCGCACACCGCGGAGCGGCCTATAACGTAGGAAGCGGTAGCTATACGTCAACCGTGGGAGATATTCTGTCCCAGCTGCCGGAGGTCGCCTTGAAGCTGGTGGGCTATAACGAAATCCAGGCCCCGGTGGACAAGGTGGAGGATATGATCGACGCCATCGGCACCGTGTCCAAGGACAGCGGCAAGGCGCTGGCCGCCGCCCGTGCGGCTTACAACGCCCTGAACGATGAGCAGAAGGCGCTGGTGCCCGAAGAGGTGCTGAAGGCCCTGGAGAAGGCCGAGGCGGACTACGCCAAGCTGCTGAACGACAGCAAGTATGAGCCCAATCCTCTGAAGCCCGGCAACAACAGCTCTGCCAAGAACCCCTATCAGAAGGATAATAAGACCGATACCAAGGCCGACAGCAAGGACGTGAAGTCCGGCAATACCGGCGACGCTGGCATCGCCCTGTACGTGGGCATGGGCCTGCTGGCCGCAATGGGCGGCGCGGTGGTCATCGGCCGCAAAAAGAAAGCAAACTGAAAGACATCTTCCCCCTTTGACGAAGGCGGAGGCGCGTGACGCGTCTCCGCTTTCGTCGTTTTCGGGCGCATAGGGACTTCCCGTGGGCGCATAGCCTTGAGGGAAAGGAGGGGTGGCTATGCTGAACGCGGCGTTGCTGCTGCTGTGCCAGGGGATGTTTTGGTCGCTGCACCTGGCGGGGAGCGGCGGGTCGTTTCCCCGGCCGCTGTCGGCGGAGGAGGAGCGGGCCTGCCTGGAACGGTGCGCCCAGGGCGACCTGGACGCCCGCAATACGTTGGTGGAGCGGAATTTGAGGCTGGTGGCACATATCATGAAAAAATACTACACCCAGGCGGAGGACCAGGAGGACCTGATCTCCATCGGAACCATCGGGCTCATCAAGGCGGTGAATACCTTTAAGCCGGATAAGGGCATCCGGCTGGCCACGTATGCCAGCCGGTGTATTGAGAATGAGATACTTATGTACTTCCGGCGGACGAGGAAGTTACAGGGGGAGGTGTCCCTTAACGAGGCCATCGAGACCGACGGCGACGGGGCGGAGCTGTCCATCGGCGATGTGGTGGGCAAGAGCGACACCATGCTGGAGGATTTGCAGGAGAAGGACGACCGGGCGCTGGTGCGGCGGCTGGTGGCGGAGCGGCTGACGGAACGGGAGGCCGATGTGATCCGCCGCCGCTACGGACTGGAGGGGCGGACGCCCCAGACTCAGCGGCAGGTGGCGGCGGCGTACAAAATCAGCAGAAGTTATGTTTCCAGAATCGAGAAGAAGGCGCTGGGAAAGCTGGAGGAGGCCCTGCGGGAGTATTGGTGAGAAGAAAAAAGAGGATGCCGGGAGGCATCCTCTTTTGGCGTCAGAACAGGCTGACCTGGCTGGTTTCCGCCATGCCGGCGAAGGCGCCCAGGGCTTTCAGCTGTTCGATGTGGGTCTTACTGAGCTTGTTGCAGGTCAGGGAGAACTCCTCAATGGAGATGAACTCCTTGCCCTGGCGCTGCTCCAAGGTGGCCAGGGCCGCCGCCTCGCCCAGGCCGTGTACCGACACGAAGGGCGGCAGCAGGGCGTCGTCGCCGATGATACGGAAGTGAGTGGCGTCGGACTCGTAGATATTGATGGTATCGAAGTGGAAGCCCCGGAGATAGAACTCGTAGCAGACCTCCAGCGTCACCATCAGGTTTTGCTCCACATCGGTGGCGTCCTTGTTGTTTTCAATCTCTTTGATCTTCCGCTTGACGGCCTCCAGGCCGGCGCAGCAGAACTCGGCGTCGAAGGCCTTGGCCCGGATGGAGAAGAAGGTGGCATAGAAGGCCAGGGGCTTATGGACCTTGAACCAGGCGATGCGGAAGGCCATCATAACGTAGGCCACGGCGTGGGCCTTGGGGAACAGATAACCGATCTTGGCCAGGGAGTCGATGTACCAGTCGGGGACGTTGTGATCCCGCATGGCCTCCTCCCAGCCCTCGGAAAAGCCGCCCTTCTTCACCTTGCCCTTACGGACAGCCTCCATGATCTTGAAGCTCATCTTGGGATCCAGCCCCATGGAGATCAGGTACAGCATGATATCGTCGCGGCAGCCCACCGTTTCCAGAACCGTGGCCGTACCGCTGACGATCAGGTCGCGGGCGTTGCCCAGCCACACGTCGGTGCCGTGGGAGAAGCCCGACAGACGCACCAGCGTATTAAAGTTGTCCGGCTGGGTGTCCACCAGCATCTGGCGGGTGAACCGGGTGTTGAACTCCGGGATCGCCACAGCGCCGGTGGGCCCCAGAATTTCATCATTCTCATACCCCAGAACCTTGGAGGAGATGAAGATGGACATGGTGTCCGGATCGTCCAGGGGAATCTGACGGGCGTTGACGCCGGTCAGGTCCTCCATGTACTTGATCATGGTGGGGTCATCGTGACCCAGCATGTCCAGCTTCAGCAGGTTGTCCTCCATGCAGTGGTATTCAAAATGGGTGGTGACGGTGTCGCTGTTGGCGTCGTCGGCGGGGTGCTGCACGGCGGTGAAGTCCTCCACGTCCATGTCGTCGGGCACCACCACCAGACCGCCGGGGTGTTGGCCGGTGGTGCGGCGCACACCCACGCAGCCCTGGGTCAGACGGTTCATCTCGGCATTGGAGGCGGTCTCGCCCTTTTCCTCCAGATACTTCTTCACCATGCCGAAGGCGGTCTTTTCTGCCAGCGTACCGATGGTGCCGGCCCGGAACACCTGAGTGCTGCCGAACATCTCAATGGCGTGACGGTGGGCGCGGGCCTGATACTCGCCGGAGAAGTTCAGGTCGATATCCGGCACCTTGCCGCCGCCGTAGCCCAGGAAGGTCTCAAAGGGGATGTCGAAGCCGTCCTTGTTGAGCTTTGTGCCGCATTTTGGGCAGGTCTTGTCGGGCATATCCGCGCCGCAGCCATACTGGGGGCCCTGCTGGAACTCCACGTACTGGCAGTTGGAACAGTAGTAGTGGGGCGGGAGGGAGTTCACCTCGGTGATGCCGGACATATAGGCCACCAGAGAGGAACCCACAGAACCTCGTGAGCCCACCAGATAGCCGTTTTCCAGGCTCCGCTGCACCAGCTTCTGGGCGGACATATACACCACGTCGTACTTGCCCAGAATGCTGCCCAGCTCCACATTCAGCCGGTCCACGATCAGCTGGGGGGGATTTTCGCCGTACATGGCGTGGCACTTGGACCAGACCCTGTCGTTGAGTTCCTGCTCGGAGTTTTCCAGGCGGGGCGGGAACAGCTGTCCCGGCGGCAGGAGCTCAATCTCCTCCACCAGGTCGGCAATATGACGGGGGTTGGTGATGACCACCTCACGGGCTTTCTCCTCACCCAAATAGGAGAATTCCTTCAGCATCTCGTCGGTGGTCTTGAAATAGATGGGCAGGGGGGCGTCAGCGTCGGAAAATTTTTTGCTGGCCAGGAGGATGTGGCGGTACACCTCATCCTCCGGCTCCTGAAAATGCACGTCGCCGGTGGCGCATACGGGCTTGCCCAGCTCTTCGCCCAGCTTTACAATGGTGCGGTTGAAGTCCCGCAGCTCCTCTACCGACTGGACGTCGCCGTTGCGCAGCATGAACATATTGTTGCATACCGGCTGAATTTCCAGATAGTCGTAAAAGCTGGCGATGCGCTTCAGCTCCGCCCACTCCCGGTGATCGGCCACGGCGCGGAACAGTTCGCCCGCCTCGCAGGCCGAGCCGATGATGAGACCCTCACGGTGGGCCGCCAGCTCCGTCTTGGGGATGGTGGGCACACGGTGGAAGTATTGCAGGTTGGAGGCGGTGATGAGCTGGTACAGGTGCTTCAACCCCAGTTTGTTCTTGGCCAGGATGATGATGTGCTTGGGAAAGCGGTTGGACTTGCCGGTCTGGGGGCGGAGCTTGGCCATTTCGTTGTTGATCTGCTGGATGCGGTCGATGTGCAGCTGGTCGCGCATCTTCTGGAAGAAGGGCACCAGCATATAGGCCACCATCCCCGCGTCGTCGCTGGCGCGATGGTGGTTGAAGGCGGGCAGGTCCAGATAGTCCGCCACGATGTCCAGCTTGTACTTGTGGAGCTCCGGCAGCAGATTCTGGGCCAGAATGAGAGAGTCGATATACGTGGGATCGAAGGGCAGCCCTACCTTTTCGCAGCCCGCCCGGATGAAGCTGATATCGAAGGGGGCGTTGTGGGCCGCCAGCGGGCGGCCGTCCACGAATTTCAAAAAGGCCGTCAGGGCGTCCTTCAAAGAGGGGGCATCCGCCAGCATGGCGTCGGTAATGCCCGTCAGACCGATAATCTCCGGCGTCAGGCGGCGCTGGGGATTGACGAAGGTCTGGAACGTGTCGGTGATCTGGCCGTTTTTCAGCACCACCGCACCGATCTCGGTGATGGCCTCAGTGGTGACTTTCAATCCGGTGGTCTCGATATCGAAGCAGACGATCTCGTCGTCAAAGAGCTGATCCTGACCGCCGTGGACAGCCACCCGGTCATCCAGGTTATTGACGAAGTACCCCTCGATGCCGTAGAGGATTTTGATCTTGCCTTTGGCGGTGTGCCAGGCGTCGGGGAAGGATTGCGCCACGCCGTGGTCGGTGATGGCGATGGCGGGGTGGCCCCAGTCGATGGCCTGCTTGATGACCGACGCGGTGTCGGTCAGGGCGTCCATGTTGGACATGCGGGTGTGGAGATGCAGCTCCACCCGCTTTTCCGGGTTGGTGTCTTTGCGGCCCTCATGGCCGATCTTGGTGATGTTCAGGG
Source organism: uncultured Oscillospiraceae bacterium (assembly GCA_934574095.1). Taxonomy (GTDB): domain Bacteria; phylum Bacillota; class Clostridia; order Oscillospirales; family Oscillospiraceae; genus Vescimonas. The sequence goes on from CAKTMW010000032.1 coordinate 14,592, forward strand.
GGCGCAGCTGGATGTCCTTGCCGTCCCGTGTCAGCTCTACGATGCCCTGGACCCGCAGCCACATACCGGCGTTGATCTGGCCGGTCAGGGGTTTGGCCTCGGCCTCCTCCATGTATTTGCGGACGGTGACGCTGCCGTGATAGTCGGTCATGTCAAAGGTCAGGCACCACAGGCCGGGGCGGCGGGTCTCGTACAGCTCGGTGGCAAAAACCTTGCCCTCCAGCACGATGGCGCCCATCTTGGGATTCAGGTCCACCATGGGGATGGCCTTGCCCTTGATGGGCTTGCCCATCAGCACCTCTTTGGCCTTTTTGCCGGGGCGGATGGTGTGGGTCACGATGCGCAGCTGACGCAGGTCGTATTCCTTCATCAGCAGTTGGCGCACGGTCTCCACCGCCGCGTCCGGCAGCGTTTCGCCGGTTTGCAGCTCCAAGTCCATGGACCGCTCGGCCCGGTTCAGTACACCGCCGGTCACCGCCGCGTCATGCAGCAGCAGCCGCAGCTCACGGGGCGGCACAAACCGGTCAAAAAAATCAAAAAACGGTATTCTGTCCGTCATAATCTCGTCCTTTTCTCTACGTGGTGGGTGGGGGGGTGATGTGTTATCGGTGCTCGTTTCGTAGGGGTCGGGGCGTTAAGAAAACATGCCAGTGGCATATTTTTAGCCTCCGATCGCGGTGGCTATGCCGCCGCAGCATCCATCTTAGTTTACACCGCACTATCTTTTAGTTTGTAGGGGCCGACGACTCTGTCGGCCCGCAAGGAAATGCTGCGGGCATCGTCGGGGGCGGGCAGAGTCGTCCGCCCCTACGCACATTCTACCGCTGGCTCTTTTACAATCGCTCGATCTCCGCCATCAGGGCGTCCACCAGCTTGTCCTGAGGCACCTTGTACAAAATCTCGCCCTTGCGGAACAGCAAGCCCTCGCCGTCGCCGCCGGCAATGCCCACATCGGCGCTCCGGGCCTCGCCGGGGCCGTTGACGGCGCAGCCCATCACCGCCACGGTGATGGGTTTCGTGCAGCCTTGCAGCCGCCGTTCCACCTCGCGGGCGATGGGGATCATGTCATACTTCGTCCTGCCGCAGGTGGGGCAGGAGATCAGGTCGGGCCCGGACTTCCGGATGCCCGCCGCCTGCAAAATCTTTTTGGCGGCGATGACCTCCTCTACCGGATCGGCGGTGAGACTGACGCGAATGGTATCGCCCACCCCCTGACACAGCAGTCCGCCGATGCCGATGGCGGATTTCAGCACGCCCATTTCCGGCGTGCCCGCCTCGGTAACGCCAAGGTGCAGGGGATAGTCCGTCTCGCGGGACAGCAGGCTGTACGCCGCCATGTTGGTGGGCACGTGGGAGCACTTCACCGACAGGCAGATATCGTCAAAGCCGCAGTCGTTCAAAAGCTGCACGTGCCCCATGGCGCTGTCCACCAGCGCCTGCGCCGTCACGCCGCCGTACTTCGCCAGCAGCGGCTTTTCCAGTGAGCCGCCGTTGACGCCGATGCGGATGGGGATGCGGTGCTCCCGGCAGGTCTCCGCCACCGCCCGCACCCGCTCATGGGAGCCGATGTTGCCGGGGTTGATGCGAATTTTGTCCACGTCCTCGGCGGCGCACCGCAGCGCCAGCCGGTAGTCAAAGTGGATATCCGCCACCAGCGGGATATGGATAGCCTTTTTGATGGCACCGATGGCGGCGGCGGCCTCCATGGTGGGCACAGCCACCCGAATGATCTGGCAGCCTGCCTGCTCCAGACGCAAAATCTGCGCCACGGTGGCGGCCACATTCTCGGTGGCGGTGTTGCACATGGACTGGATGGTCACGGGCGCGCCGCCGCCGATGACCACGCCGCCGATGTTCATTTGTCTGCTCATGGTCAGCCCTTCCTTCAGCTAAACAGCTTCCACACGTCGCTGAACGTCACCAGCGCCATCAGCGCCAGCAGCAGCACCAGCCCCGCAAAGTGGATATAGTTCTCGTATTTCAGGGGAATTTGCTTCTTGATGACCGCCATGGAGACGGCGTTCACCAGCAGGAAGAAAATCTTGCCGCCGTCCAGCGCCGGAAGCGGTAGCAGGTTCATCACCGCCAGATTCACGGCGATCAGCGCCGCCAGATAGGCGATATCGGCAATGGCGTCGCGGACGGTGGCGGCGGATTCGCCCACCTCCGTCATGGTGGAGACGATGCCCACGGGACCGCTGAGGTCCCGAACGCCTGCCTGACCTGTCACCAGCATTTTCAGGCTCAGCCGTACCAGGCGGACAAAGTCCAGAGAGTTGTTCCAGCTGTTTCGGATGCGGTCACCCACGGTGGCCTCCTTTACGCCGAAGAACATACCGTAGCCGGTGTAGGGCTTGCCGTTCTGGTCGGTGTACTCCCGCTTATCCATGGAAAAGTCCTTCAGCGTCACCTTTTCGCCGTCACGCCGCACCACCAGATCGAAGGTGCCGTCCTTGTTCAGCCCCAGCAGCAGTCCTACGTCGGAGTACATATACACCCGCTCGCCATCGATGGACAGCAGTTTGTCGCCTACCTGCAAACCACTCTCGCCCTGTAACGGGCAGCCATCGGCAAAGGCGGTGATGGTGGGGTCATAGAACGCTTTCGCGCCGCTGTACAGGATCACCAAAATCAGCAGTCCCGTGACGAAGTTCATGAAGGCTCCGGCGGCGAAGATCACCAGCTTGGCCCAGAAGCCCTGCCGGTACAGGGCGTGGGGATCGTCGGAGTCCTCGTCCTCTCCCTCCATGGCGCAGAAGCCGCCGCAGGGGATGGCCCGCAGGGCGTACAGCGTCTCGCCCTTCTGCTTTTTCCACAACGCGGGGCCCATGCCGATGGAGAATTCGTTGACGGTCACGCCGCAGGCCTTGGCCGCCAGAAAGTGACCCAGCTCGTGGACGGCGATGAGAATGCCGAAGATGAGGATGGCCACCAGAATATACACAATGGTCGTCATAATTTCCGTTCCTTTATCGTGACAGTACCGCCCGGACAGCCTCGCGCGCCAGACGGTCTGCTTCCAGTATATCCGCAAGGCTTGGCCGGTATTTCACCGTTGCCCGATCCAATGCCGTTTCCACGGCGCAGTGAATGCCGTTGAAGCCGGTCTCGCCCCGCAGAAAGGCCCAGACCGCCTCCTCGTTGGCGGCGTTCAAGGTGGCGCAGGCGGTACCGCCCTCTTTGGCGCACCGGCGGGCCAGCGCGAAGCAGCGGAAGGCCGTTTCGTCGATTGCGTCAAAGGTCAGCGCCCCGCACTTCAGCAGGTCGAGGGGCTCCTCCGGCGACGCTGCCCGCTCCGGCCACGTCATGGCGTAGCGGATGGGCAGCTTCATGTCCGGCGTGCCCAGCTGAGCCAGCAGCGCCCCGTCCCGGAACTCCACCAGCGAGTGGATGACGCTCTGCCGGTGGATCACCGCGTCCACCTGCTCCAGCGGCAGGCCGTACAGCCGCATGGCCTCGATGACCTCCAGCCCCTTGTTCATCAGGGTAGCGGAGTCAATGGTGATCTTGGCGCCCATGCTCCAGTTAGGGTGCTTGAGCGCGTCCGCCGGCGTCATATGCTCCAGCGCCTCATAGTGTTTGCCGAAGAAGGGCCCGCCGGAGCAGGTCAGAATCAGGCGTTTGATCTCCCGGCGGTCGGCGCAGCCCTGCAAACACTGAAAGATGGCGGAATGCTCGCTGTCCACCGGCACGATGTCCGCGCCGTACTCCCGCGCCGTCGCCATCACCAGCTCACCGGCGCACACCAGCGTCTCCTTGTTGGCAAGGGCGATGCGCCGCCCCAGACGGATGGCCGCCAGCGTAGGCGCCAGTCCCACGCTGCCTACCACGGCGGTGACCACGGTGTCGGCTTCCTCCGCCTGTGCCGCCGCCAGGAGACCCTCAGGCCCCGCCAGCACCTCAATATCCGTGTCCTGCAGACGCTGCCGCAGTTCGTCCGCCGCTGCGGCGTCATAAAGCACCGCAAGGCGCGGGGAGAACTCCCGCGCCTGCGCCTCTATCAGGTCCACGCTGCTGCCGGCGGCCAGGGCGGCCACCCGCAGCTTCAATTCCCGGACCACCTCCAGCGTCTGCCGCCCGATAGATCCGGTGCTGCCCAATAGGGCAATGGTTTTCGTCATGATGGTTTCCTCGATACAGGGTCTTAGTACAGGGTAATGCTCTGGATGATCAGCCATACCAGGGGGGAGGCGAAGATCACGCTGTCGAACCGGTCCAGTACACCGCCGTGGCCGGGCAGCAGACGGCCATAGTCCTTGACGCCGCACTCCCGCTTGATGGCGGAGAAACTGAGATCGCCCAGCTGGCCCAATACCGCGCCAGCCAGACCCAGCACCAGACACCAGCCGATGTTCAGCTGTACCTCCGTTACCAGGAAGAAGATGATGCGGAAGATGACCATGCCCAGCATACCGCCCAGCAGGCCGCCGATGGAGCCCTCCACCGTCTTTTTGGGGCTGACGGCGGGGGCCAGCTTATGCTTGCCCAGGGCCATCCCGGCGAAGAGGGCCGCCGAGTCGGAGCAGAAGGCTGCCACCAGCGGGATCATCACCAGACCGCCGCCGTGCTCCATGAGCCGCAGCGCCATCAGGCAGCTGAAAGCCAGAGGGATGGCGATGCCCGCCATCAGGATGGTGCACACGTCCCGGAAGGCCAGCGCACGGGGCGTACCGTATTCCACCACCACGCTGACGAACAGCGTAATAAGCCATGCCGCCAGCAGCCAGGTCATCAGGGCGGCAGCGCCTGTCTGGCCGATGCCGGAGAGGTAGGCCCGCAGGATCACGGTGATGCCCATAATGGCGGCCAGGCCCCACCAGCGGCGGCACAGGTCCTTATGGCAGGCGGCCGCCAGCAGTTCATGAGCGCCCACGGCGCACAGTGCGCATAAGAGCAGCGCCGTAGCCCAATCCGGCGCGATAATCAAAACAAACAGCAGCAGCGGGATACCCACCACCGCCACGAGAATTCTTTGTAACATAGTGGCTCCTTGTTATGTAAGGGTTAGGGGAAAGGGGGATACGATAGTGCACCGCGTGATTGCGCGGCGGCATGTGGTCATGCCGCCCTACAGGTGTCTATCGGTGATGCTTTCGTAGGGCGGGGTGATCACACCCCGCCGGAATACGCAACGCCCGTCGATACCCTACGCCTTTACCCCGCCAAATCTTCTGTCGCGGTGCTGGTAGTCGATGATGGCCTTGTCCAGATCACGGCGCTGGAAATCGGGCCACAGGGTGTCGCAGAAATAAAACTCGCTGTAGGCGCACTGCCAGAGGAGGAAGTTGCTCAGCCGCAGTTCGCCGCTGGGGCGGATGATCAGGTCCGGGTCGGGGATACCGGCGGACCACAGGTGGCGGCTGAAATTCTCCTCCGTCCAGTCCTCGCCAGCTTCGGCGCACAGGCGGGCGGCCCGCAGGATCTCCGCCCGGCCGCCGTAGTTCAGGCAGATGTTGGCCTGGAAGCCCTGATAATGGGTGGAGATGGCGTTGGTCTCGGCAATCATCTGCTGTAATTTAGGGGACAGGCCCGCCACGTCGCCCAGCACCCGCAGGCGGATGAGGTCCCGCTCCATGGTGTCGATGGCCTCCTGCAGATACTGCTCTAAAAGGCTCATCAGCACGTCCACCTCGTCCTTGGGACGCTTCCAGTTTTCCGTGGAGAAGGCGTAGATGGTCAGGTAGTCGATGCCCAGCTCCTGACAATAGGTGGCGATATCCCGGAACACCTCGGCGCCTACCTTATGGCCGGCAGTGCGCGGAAGCCCACGCTTCTTTGCCCAACGACCGTTGCCGTCCATAATGATAGCGATATGGCGGGGCAGGCGGCCCATGTCCACCTGTCCCGCCGTTTCATGCTTTTTCTGGAACAGGCCCATCAGACGGACATCAGTTCCTTTTCCTTGTTTTCCAGCAGCTTATCCAGTTCCTTGCAGCTGTCGT
>CAKTMW010000033.1 GCA_934574095.1 uncultured Oscillospiraceae bacterium
GGGCGCCACTTCTTTATCTCTTATTCAAACGTCAGCGGCGTATGGTCGCATATCTCCGCGATCTTGGCCTGCAAGGCTTTCAGGTCCTCGAAGGTCTCTGGCTTTTTCCGGGGGTCCCGCAGCAGCGCCGCCGGATGGTACAGGGCCATCATCAGCGTACCGTTCCGGTCAAAGAACTGGCCGTGCTCCTTGGATATCTTGAAATCCGGCTTGATGAGCTCCATGGCGCTGATGCGGCCCAGGCACACGATGATCTTGGGCTTCATCAGCCGCACCTGCTCCCGCAGATAGCCCCGGCAGGCGTCCTTTTCCGTGTTCAGCGGGTCCCGGTTCTCCGGCGGGCGGCACTTGACGGAGTTGGTGATATAGATATTCTTCCGGTGCAGGCCGATCATGGCCAGCATATCGTCCAGCAGCTTGCCGCCCCGGCCCACAAAGGGCTCGCCCTGGATATCCTCGTTGGCGCCGGGGGCCTCGCCGATGAACAGCACCTCGGCGTTGGGGTCGCCCACGCCGAACACCACCTGTGTGCAGGTCTCGCGCAGCTGGCAGGCATGGCAGTTCAGACAGGTCTCTTGCAGTTTTTCCCACGGGGTCATTTCAGCTTCGCCTCCATCCAGTTCCAGATCGTCTCGTATACCTCGGCCCGGTGCGCCTTCTCATTCAGCAGCTCATGCCGCAGGCCGGGATACAGCTTCAGCGTGCAGTCGGTCACTCCGGCGCGGCGGAACTCCTGATACGTCCGGCGCACACCCGCGCCCATACCGCCCACCGGGTCGTCCTCGCCGGAGATCAGCAGCACCGGCGTGGCCTTGTCCATCTTCCGCAGGTTGGCGCTCCGCTGGTTGAAGCGGATGCCCCGCAGCATCTCCCGGAACAGGCCCACCGTGGCGTCGTGGCCGCACAGGGGGTCGGCGATATAATCGTCCACATTCTCCTCGTCCGCCGACAGCCAGTCGTACTCGGTGCGGTTGGGCTTGAAGGTCTTGTTGTACGCGCCGAAGGCCAGCGCCGTCACGGCGGCGTTGGTGGCCGCCGCATCCCGCCGGGACAGGGTGTCCGCTATGGCGAGACCGCCCGCCAGCGCGGCGGCGCTCTGCCAGCCGGTGCCCATGAGGACGGCGGCCTTCACCGTGCCGGGATAGCGGATGAAATACGTGCGGCTGAGGAACGAGCCCATGGAGTGGCCCATCAGCAGCAGCGGCAGGCGGGGATAGCGCTCCTTCAGTTTGGTGTGCAGCACGTACACGTCGTCCACCGGAGTGTTCCAGGTGCTGCCGTCGCCGAAATACACCGGCGTACCGCCCTCCGGCAGCGACAGGCCGTGGCCCAGATGGTCGTGGCCCACCACGATGACGCCGTGGCTGTTCAGGAACCGGGCAAAATCGTCATAGCGGCCTACATACTCCGCCACGCCGTGGACGATCTGCAATACCGCCACCGGCGTTACGTCCTCCGGCACCCACGCGATGCCGTGGAGCCGCGTTTTTCCGTCGCTGGAAAGAAAGGTGAAGTCCGTCTTATTTGTCATGGCAATTCCGTCCTTCCTGTGATATACTGGTTATTACTATTATATCCATCATACCACAGCAAGCTACTCTTGAAAAGGGGGATTTCTCATGGCTTCCTACATCCTGGCCCTGGACCAGGGCACCACCAGCTCCCGCGCCATCGTGTTTGACCGCCAGGGCGGCATCGTGGGCCGAGGCCAGTACCCCTTCACCCAGCACTATCCCCGCGCCGGTTGGGTGGAGCACGACCCCATGGAGATATGGCGCACCCAGGCCCAGGCGGCGGCGGACGCCATTGCCGGACTGCCCATCGGCTCCATCGCCGGTATCGGCGTCACCAACCAGCGGGAGACCACCATCATCTGGGACAAGACCACCGGCCAGCCGGTGTACAACGCCATCGTGTGGCAGTGCCGCCGCACGGCGGAGCTGTGCGAGGAGCTGAAGCGCCGGGGTCTCAGCGAGCGCATCCAGTCTACCACCGGACTGCTGATCGACGCCTATTTCTCCGCCACCAAGATACGCTGGATACTGGACAACGTGCCCGGCGCCCGGCAGCGGGCGGAGCAGGGTCAGCTTCTCTTCGGCACGGTGGAGACGTGGCTCATCTGGCGGCTGACCGGCGCCCACGTGACGGACTACTCCAACGCCAGCCGCACCATGCTGTTCGATATCCACACGCTGCAATGGGACGCGGAGCTGTGCGGCATGCTGGGCATTCCCATGTGCATGCTGCCCCGGTGCGTGGGCAATTCCCAGGTGTACGGCACGGTGAAGGAGGGCATCCCCGGTCTTGAGTCTCTGGCGGGGGTTCCGGTATGCGGCGCGGCAGGCGACCAGCAGGCGGCGCTGTTTGGCCAGACCTGCTTCCACGCGGGCGACGCCAAGAACACCTACGGCACCGGCTGCTTCACGCTGATGAACGTAGGCGGCAAGCCTGTCCGCAGCCGTGCGGGCCTCGTCACCTCCGTGGCGTGGAGCGTGGACGATACCGTCACCTACGCGCTGGAGGGCAGCGTGTTCAACGGCGGCAGCACCATCCAGTGGCTGCGGGACGAGCTGCATCTGATCGACTCCGCGCCGGAGTGCGACACGCTGGCGGAGTCGGTGCCCGGCAGCGGCGGCGTTATCGTGGTCCCGGCCTTCACGGGGCTGGGCGCGCCCTATTGGGATATGTACGCACGGGGCGCGATTTTAGGCATTACCCGCGGCACGGGCCGGGCCCACATCGCCCGCGCTGTGCTGGAGGCCATCGCCTTCCAGGTCACCGACCTGATGCTGGCCATGCGGCAGGACGCGGGCTGCGACATCACCTGCCTGCGGGCCGACGGCGGCGCCAGCGTCAGCAATATCCTGCTGCAAATGCAGGCGGACCTGCTGCGCATTCCGGTGGATCGTCCCGCCATGGTGGAGACCACCGCCTTCGGCGCGGCGGCACTGGCGGGCCTCAACTGCAGGGTGTGGAGCAGTCTCGACGAGCTGGCGGCGCTCCGCCGCAGCGACCGGGTGTTCACGCCCCAGCGGGTGCAGGCGGAGTGCGACGACGCCTACCGTATGTGGAAACGGGCGGTGCAGAGAGCGGGAGATTGGATCGAGCACTAAAAATAACTGGCATGAAATCTTTGATTTCATTGCCAAGGGGTTTGCGGCGTCCGCGCCGCGAATTCTGCGAAGCTTCCTGTCCTTATTTGATTAACAATTGATGAATTTCGCCCCAAAACCCTTGCAAAATCGTAGTTCAATGGCTATAATCAGCCTTAATGAGGACCTTAATTCAAAATGAGAGGAGACTTACTTATGTCATTCTTTGAAAACATTACCGAAAAAGCCAAGCAGTATGCCAATATCGCCGTCGACAAGGCCAAGGATGTGGCCGGCGCTGCCGCCGATAAGGCAAGAGACGTGAAGGAGACCGCCCAGCTGACCATGGCCATTAAGGCCGAGCAGCGGGAGATGGATAAGAACTACCGCGCCATCGGCCAGTGGTTCGTCTCCGAGTACGAGGGTGAGATTCCCGACGCCGTGAAGGACGTGGTCGCCGCCATCGAGGCCAGCAAGGCCAAGGTGGAGGAGATGGAGGCCACCCTGGCCGAGAAGCCCCACACCGAGATCGAGATCACCATTGAAAAGGACAGCGGCGAGACCCCGGAGCTGAAGGCCTGCCCCGTGTGCGGCACCGCCACCAACTCCAAGTTCTGCCCGGAGTGCGGCGCAGAGGTCGAGCCCAAGGCCGAGGAGACTCCCGCGGAGGAGCCTGCCGCTCCCGCCGAGCCCCAGGAGTAAGCGATACCCCACAAAACGCATCAAAGAGGAGACTGCCGTATGGCAGTCTCCTCTTTTTCGGGCTTTTCCGTTACGTGCTGCTCTGCCGCAGGATGCTGACCGTCTCCGCCGTTACATCATAGGACAGCGTTCCCGTATAGCGCCGCCCATCCGTGCCGTCATAGGCGTAGTCCGCCGTCAGCGTGTGTCCGCTTCTGATCCAGTGAACGCCGGACAGCGTGACGTTGGGCAAAAACGTGTGTTGGCTGACGCCCGGAAGATGGGGCAGCAGCGCCGGTTCCGGCGCTTCAGGATCGTCGTAGCCTGCCAGACGCAGCAGGATCCCCACGTCAATGTCCAGTTCCCGCACCGCGCCGTCCTCGCCGTCTGCGGTAAAGTCCCACACCTTCACGTAAGACGGCGCGTAGGTATTGTCGGCGACGCCGCACAGCAGCAGATACCGCCCGTCCGCCGACCATTGCAGCGATTCCACCTCAGTCACGCGGCTGTCCAGCTGGCGCCGCGTTGCCAGTTGGACGAAGCTGTGGCGGCAATGGCGGCAGTAGACCGTCCACGGGAGCGGACGGCTGGACTCGACGGCAAATCCGCCGCCCAGCAGACTGGTGCGGTATACGGTCATGGTCATAGCGCCGTTCGGCGAGACGCTGCGCTCCCCTACCAACAGCCGCCCGTTGTGCTGCATGACCGCCAGCAGCACCCCGACCAGCACCAGTACCGCCGCCAGCGCGGCACACCTTGCCATCCTGCGGCGGCGCTGCCGCCGCTCCTCACCAGAGATGGCCAACACCGACCGCAGCGCCGCGGACTCCGTTTCCCGCGGAGCCGTTTCCGCGGCCTGACCGGTCAGCAGCGTCTCCACGCCGATCCCCAGCGCCGCCGCCAGCGGCTCCAGCAACGTCACGTCAGGATAGCTCAGCCCCCGCTCCCATTTGCTCACGGCCCGGTCGGTCACGTGAAGCTGCCCCGCCAGCTCCTGCTGAGTCATTTTCCGCTCCCGGCGCAGCTTCGCGATAAAGCTGCCGAAGTTTTCCTTGTCCATTGTCATTTCTGCATCACCTCGTCTCCCATTGTAGCAAGCCGCCGCCGAAAAGCAACAAACCAACGGTTGAATCGCCGCCGCAGGCGGGATTTTCCGGCAAACCCTTCCTCCCTGTTCCTGCCGCACCACCTCTTTCTCTTGCAATTTTGTCCCGCTTCCTGTATGCTGAAAGGAGAAAAGCGAGGTGTGCGCCATGACATTGCTGCAAATGAGCTACATTCTGGAGATCGACCGCTGCGGCTCCATCAACCGGGCGGCCCAGAACCTGTTCGTGTCCCAGTCCGCCCTGTCCAGCGCCATCGCCGAGGTGGAGAAGGAGCTGGGCATCACCGTGTTCCATCGCTCCAACCGGGGCGTGGCGCTGACGGAGGACGGCCGGGAGCTGCTGAACCAGATCATCCCCATCGTGGAGCGCAGCCGCAAGATCACCCGCTACTACAGCGAGCGCAGGGCGGAAAACCGGGTCACCCTGTCCATCGCCGCCCAGCGCTATCCCTTCTGCGCCAAGGCCTTTGTGGAGTTCCTGCATCTGCGGGAGGAACCACGCATCGAGGTCAGCTTCAAGGAGGTGGAGATGGCCGCCGTCATCGAGCAGGTGGCCCAGCAGCAGAGCGATCTGGGCGTGATCTTCGTCTCCGACATGACGGAGCACTTCATCCGCCGTATTCTGGAGGGGCGGAATCTGGAGTTCCACCAGCTGGCCCGTCTGCGGCCCCATGTGTTCATGCGGCAAGGCCATCCCCTGTCCGGTGAAGCGTCGGTAACGCCGGAGCAGCTGCACCAGTACCCCTACGCCGCCTTCACCCAGAGCGACACCAATCTCAACTACGCCGAGGAGGTGGTGGTGGGCACCGCCGCCGACTTCAATCAGGTGGTCTACGTCTCCGACCGGGCTACCATCTACAGCGTCATCGCCCACACCAACTGCGTCTCCACCGGAAGCGGCGTGCTGCCGGAGGGCTTCGGCGACGACCGGCTGGTGACCGTCCCCCTGACGGGGCAGCACGATATGCGTCTGGGCTATATCAAGCTGCGCTCCGTGCCCCTCAGCGAGTCGGGTCGGGAGTTCGTGGACATTCTGCGGCAGATATTGCAGGAGCTGGAGGGATAAAATAACATAAAAAAATGAGGGCCGTTGGCCCTCATTTTTTATGTTCTCTTTTACAGCTGGGCCAGGGCCTGCTCCAAATCGGCGATGATGTCCTCGGCGTTCTCCAGACCGGCAGACAGGCGGATCAGACCGCCGGGGATGCCGGAGGCCGCCAGCTCCTCCTCGGTATAGGTGGAGTGGGTCATGGAGGCGGGATGCTCGATCAGCGTCTCGGCGTCGCCCAGAGAGACGGCCACGGTGATCAGATGCAGCGCATTGACCAGCTTGGTGCCGGCGGCGCGGCCGCCCTTGACCTCGAAGCTCAGCATGCCGCCGAAGTCCTTCATCTGACGGGCGGCGATGTCGTGGCCCACGTGGTCCTTCAGGCCGGGATAGTACACCTTCTCCACGGCGGGGTGCTTGTCGAGATACTCGGCGATGGCCTTGGCGTTCTCACAGTGGCGCTGCATACGGATCTCCAGGGTCTTCAGGCCGCGGAGGATCAGGTAGGCGGCAAAGGGATCCATGACCGCGCCGGTCATGTCCTTCAGGCCGAACATACGGACTTCGCCGATGAAGTCGGCCTTGCCCACCACGAAGCCCGCGATCACGTCGCCGTGGCCGTTCAGGTACTTGGTGGCGGAGTGCACCACCACGTCGGCGCCCAGCGCCAGCGGATTCTGCAGAGCGGGAGAAGCGAAGGTGTTGTCGCACACCACCTTGATAGCAGGATTATAGGTATGGGCGACCTCCGCCACGGCGGCGATATCGGCGATCTTCAGGTTGGGGTTGGCGGGGGTCTCCAGATAGACGGCGCAGGTATTCTCCTTCAGAGCGGCCTTCACGGCGGCCAGATCGGAGGTATCCACGAAGCTGACCTCCACGCCGTAGCGGCTCATGCCGTGGTTCAGCAGGGCAAAGGTGCAGCCGTACAGGGTGCCGTCGGCCACGATGTGCTTGCCCGCTCCGGCGATGGTCCATAGCGCGGAGGAGATGGCGCCCATACCGGAAGCGGCGGCCACGCAGGCCTCACCGCCCTCCAGCGCCGCCACCTTGTTCTCCAGCACGGAGACGGTGGGGTTGCCCAGACGGGTGTAGATGTAGCCGCCCTCCTGACCGGCAAAGCGGCGGCCGCCCTGCTCGCAGCTGTCGAACACGAAGGTAGAGGTCTGATAGATGGGGGTAGTCAGTGCGCCGTACTGCGCGTCCTTCACATTACCGGCGTGAATGGCCTTGGTGCCCAGACCAACGTTGGGGTTCATCATAATTTGCTCCTCCTACAATGAAATATTTGTTGATTCTACCTGTTTTTCACTTCTCTTCTGTTTCAAAATATAACACATTTACCAAACAATGTGGTAGTTCCAAAAGCCGATGTCCCGTTATCTATTTAGCTTATAGCAAAACGCAGTTTTTCGTTGTTATGTTCGCCTTTTTTTCTTCCTGTTTTTGGAAAAAAGAAAAAACAGCCGTGTTTCCACGACTGTTTTCGACGAAATCATTATTCAAACAACAGATAGTTCTTAATACCCCAGCTTCCGGTTGACCAGATGGGCCAGGGGACGACCGGCGGCGAAGTTCTCCAAATCCTCGCAGAACATATCCACATCCTTGTCGCGGGTATAGCCCAGGGACATATTGCCCGCCACGTGGGGGGTGATCAGCAGGTTCTTCGTCTCCCACAGGAAGTGGTCCTGGGGCAGCGGCTCAGGGACAAACACATCCAGCGCCGCACCGGCGATGCGTCCGGCGTTCAGCGCCTCGGCCAGCGCCTCCTGATCGACGGCCGTACCACGGCCCACGTTGACCACGATGGCCTGCGGCGGCAGCAAGGCAATGCGCTCACGGCTCAGCACGCCCACGGTCTCGCCGGTGGAGGGCAGGGCCATCACCAGAATGTCGGTATCCAGCAGCACACTGTCCAGGTCGGCCAGGGTCACGACCCGGTCAAAGGCGGGGTCGGCGGGCTTGATGGTGCGGCGGACGCCGCAGATGGACTTGGCCCCCATGGCCTTGGCCCGCTGGGCAAAGCTGGTGCCGATATCGCCGGTGCCCAGTACCGTGATGCTGGCCCCGCAGATGGAGCGCACCGGCAGCGGCGGCAGCCACACCCGCTCCCCCACGGCCTTCATGGTGGGCATCATCTGCCGCAGCAGCATCAGCGTCACCATGATGATATGCTCGGCGATGGTGACGCCGTAGGCGCCGGCGGAGTTGCTCAGCAGTACGCCCTCGTGGGGATACAGCGCCTCGTCCACGTACCGGTCTACCCCGGCGAAGCTGGCGCAGAACCATTTCAGCGCCGTCATATCCTTCAGCGCCGTCCGGTCGGGCATACCGTATACGATCTCATATTCCCCGGCCCGCTCCTTGGGCAGCGCACCGTCCAGATAGTAGTCCACCGTATAGCCGTGCTTTCCGGCCGCAGCCTCGATCTGCTGCCGATGGTGGGCCTCGAAGAATTTTTCCACTACCGCGATCTTTTTCATGGTCATCTCTCCTTTATCATTTCTTCCGCGCAGCGCATACCGTCGGCGGCGGCGGACAGGATGCCTCCGGCATACCCGGCTCCCTCGCCGCAGGGATACAGCCCGCGAATATTGCATTGGTACGTCTCATCCCGATGGATGCGCACGGGGGAGGACGAACGGCTCTCCACCGCCGTCAGCAGCGCGTCAGGGGCGGCATAGCCCCGGATCTTCCGCTCCAGCAGCGGCAGCGCACCGGCGATGGTCTCCGCCACAAAGGGCGGCAGACAGCGGTGCAGATCGGTATAGGCAACGCCGGGACGGTAGCTGGGCGTCACCCGCCCCGCTTCCGCCGTGGGACGGCCCAGCAGGAAGTCCTCCACCCGCTGGCAGGGGGCCCGATAGTCGCCGCCGCCCAGCTTATAGGCCGCTTCCTCGATCTCCCGCTGGAACCGGATGCCCGCCAGCGGATCGTCCCCGCCGCCGTAGTCCTCCGGCGTCACGTTCACCAGCAGCGCCCCGTTGATGTTCTCCCTGTCTCTGGCGTACTCGCTCATGCCGTTGGTGACCACCCGGCCCGTCTCCGAGGCCGCCGCCACCACCTGTCCGCCGGGACAGACGCAGAAGGAAAAGGCGCTGCGTCCATTGTCCAGATGGCAGGATAATTTATAGGTAGACGGCGGCAGACAGGGATGGCCCGCGTACTGCTTGTATTGCGCCGCGTCCATGTCCTCCTGCCGGTGTTCGATGCGGACGCCCACGGCAAAGGGCTTGGCGGTCATGGCCACCCCGGCGTGATGCAGCATCTCCACCGTGTCACGGGCGCTGTGGCCCAGCGCCAGCAGCGCCTGACGGCAAGGCAGCGTATACGCGCCCTCCGGACCTTCCACCGTCAGCGCCGACAGCTGACCGTTCTCCGCAGAGACGCCCGTCAGCTTATGGCCGAACCGGATATCCGCGCCCAACGCGGTCAGCTCCTCCCGCATATGCTTCAGGGCGATGTGCAGCATATCGGTGCCTACGTGGGGCTTGGCGTCCCACAGGATATCCTCCGGCGCGCCGCACCGCACCAGCTCCTCCATAATAAAGCGGTGCCGCACATCCTTTGTGCCGGTGTTCAGCTTGCCGTCGGAAAACGCGCCTGCGCCGCCCTCGCCAAACTGGACGTTGGACTCGGTGTCCAGTTCGCCGCTTCGCCAGAAGCGCTCCACGTCCTGCTGGCGGCGCTCCACACATTGGCCCCGCTCCAGCACGATGGGCTTCGCCCCGCACCGGGCCAGCGCCAGCGCCGCGAACAGTCCCGCAGGCCCCATACCCACCACCACCGGCGGCACAGCCCCGCCGGAGACGGCAGGCGGCAGCGCATAGACCTCCGGCGCGTAGCGGGACACATGCCTGTCCCGGCAGCGCTTCAGGAGCCGCGCCTCGTCCTTCACCGTGACGGCCACAGTGTACACGAACCGCAGGCCGTCCCGTGCGTCGATGGCCCGGCGCAGCACCTGCACTTCGGCGATCTCACCTGTCCGGCAGCCCAGCAGGGCGGCGGCCTTCGCTTTCAGTTGTTCCTCTCCCGCGTCCAGCGGAAGCTTCAGGCCCTCCAGCCGCAGCATGGCATGTCTCCTTTCATCGGTCACAAAAAGTTCAAAGTTTTCCCGCAAATCTTAAAGGTTGAATTAAGAAAACTGTATATGATAATAATCAAGATGAATGATATCACATCCCCACCTGAAAATAAAGTAAAAGAAATGCAAAACGCCCCGAAAATAAAGGAGGAATCCCTATGTATAACGATGAATTTGACCGCTTCAATAATACCAACCAATACCACTACGGCCGCAACAGCAACCTGCCCGCCGACGACTATCAGCCCGCAGGCAGCACCCCCTCCCCGGAGGAGCCCAAGCCCGCCAGAAAATCCGGCTTCTTCAAGACCACAGCGTCGAAGGTGATCGCCATCGTCCTGGCCTGCGCCATCATCGGAACCGGCTGCGGCTTCGGCGGCGCGGCGCTGTACCGCAGCGCCAGCCGTCAGAACGCGGTCATCCAGCAGTCCAGCCGCGAGCCCGTCTCCGTAAAGGTGAATCAGGTGGACGGTCAGACCAAGATGGAGCCCGCCGAGGTATACGCCTCCACGGTGAACTCCGTGGTGTCCATCAACACCACCTCCACCAGCGGCACCAACATCTTCGGTCAGGCGGTGGAGACCGCCAGCGCCGGCAGCGGCTTCATCATCACGCAGGACGGCTATATCGTCACCAACTACCACGTGGTGAAGGGCGCCACCTCCGTGAAGGTAACGCTGTATGACGGCAGCACCTACGACGCCACCGTCATCGGCGGCGACAGCGATTACGATGTGGCCGTCATCAAGATCGACACCACCGGCCTGTCCCCCGTCACCCTGGGCAACAGCGAGGACGTGAACGTGGGCGATACCGTTCTTGCCATCGGCAACCCTCTGGGCGAGCTGACCTTCTCCATGAGTCAGGGCATCGTCTCCTGCTGCGACCGCGCCATCAACGTGGACGGCACCCCCTTCAACATGATCCAGGTGGATGCCTCCATCAACCCCGGCAACTCCGGCGGCCCGCTGGTGAACCTGTATGGCGAGGTGGTGGGCATCGTGTCCGCCAAGTACTCCAGCTATTCCGACACCTCTGTGGAGGGTCTGGGCTTTGCCATCCCCATCAGTGACGTGCAGGCCATCATCACCGACATCATTGAGAACGGTCAGGTGACAGGTAAGGCCTATCTGGCCATCAAGGCCG
The DNA here is from genome assembly GCA_934574095.1 of uncultured Oscillospiraceae bacterium. Lineage (GTDB taxonomy): Bacteria > Bacillota > Clostridia > Oscillospirales > Oscillospiraceae > Vescimonas. Next base: position 11,160 of record CAKTMW010000033.1, read on the forward strand.
GCACCATGACCGAGCAGATGGCCGCCCAGTATAACATCGACATCAGCGAGGGCGTGTTCGTCTACTCCACCGAGAGCGGCGGCGCCGGCGAGCGTGCCGGTTTGCAGCTGGGCGACGTCATCACCAAGGTGAACGACACCGCCATCACCTCCATGACCGATCTGTCCGCCGCCAAGAAGAACTATAAGGCGGGCGACACCGTGACGCTGACCGTCTACCGCAACGGCGAGTATATCACCCTTGACCTGACCTTCGACGAGCAGCCTCAGACCACCGGCGAGGACACTACCACCGATAACCAGCAGGATAACCAGCAGCAGGGTGGCCAGGACTACTCCGACATGTTCCGCGACTTCTACAACTACTACTTCGGTCAGAACGGCCGTTGATGCCATGGCAAGCAAAAAAGAGAAGCCTGAGTGCTTCTCTTTTTTTGCTTGCCTTTTTCAACAAATCGTGATATGGTAACAGCCGTTGACCATTGAGAGATGAGGAATGTTTATGAAAGCTTTTTTCCGCTGGTGCGGCGCAAACGCCATGCCACTGATCGCTATTCTGGCCGCCATCGTGACGGCGTGCTTCGTGCCGCCGGACGCGGCTTATCTGGGATATTATGATATGAAAACCCTGGCGTGCCTTTTCTGTGTGCTGGCGGTGGTAATGGCTCTGCGGGGGATCGGCCTGTTTCCCATGCTGGCTCAACAGATGATCCGGGCCTTTCATACCACCCGCAGCGTCACGGTGGCGCTGGTACTCATTACGCTGGTGGGATCCATGCTGCTGACCAATGACACAGCGTTGCTGACATTTCTGCCCCTGAGTTGGTTCGTGCTTCATGAAGCCGGCCAGGATCGTCTGACAGCTATCGTTTTTGTTCTGCAAAACTGCGCCGCCAATCTGGGCGGTATGCTGACGCCCTTTGGCAACCCTCAAAATTTGTACCTGTTCAATCATTACGGGATTCCCAACAGAACGTTTATCGCCATTATGCTGCCGCCGTTTCTGCTGTCTACGGCGATGATTCTGCTGTGCTGCCTGTTGATCCGTCCGCAGCCGCTTACTGTCCCGGCGCAGCAAGTGCGGCTGAATAGCCCCCGCACGGCGGCATACCTGCTGCTGTTCTGCATAGCGGTGGCCATGGTGCTGCGAGCGATCCCTTATTGGGTGGGGCTTGCGGTCATTGTGACGGCATTGCTGGTGCTGGATTACCGGGCGCTGTTGGGTGTGGACTGGGGGCTGCTGATTACCTTTGCCGCATTTTTTACCTTTTCCGGCAATATGGCCCGGATAGAAGCGGTACGGACATTATTTGCCCAATTGCTGACGCATGGTACCATGCCGGTGGCCGCCCTGACCAGCCAGATCATCAGCAATGTTCCCGCCGCCATCCTGTTGAGTCAGTTTACCGACGATTATTCCGGAGTACTGGTGGGTGTGAATATTGGCGGCGCTGGCACTCTGGTGGCATCGCTGGCCAGTCTTATCACCTTCCGGGAGTACACCAAGCACATCACCGGGCAGAACGGACGGTTTATGGCTTTGTTCTCCGCTATCAGCTTTAGCTTTTTGGCGGTACTGCTGGCTGTTATGAGTTTGCTCACACGGTGAAAAAGCCTACAAATATCCCTTGTTATTTGCAGCCGGTTGGTTTATAATAAGTGATATTATGTCATTATTATGCCCGCAAAGCGTAATCACCTCCAATAGAAAGGAAGGCTGCTATGATAAAGATCAACAGTGAGCACGGAGATATCACCATCTCCAACGCCGTGTTCACCACCATTACCGGCGCCGCCGCCACCAACTGCTTCGGCGTCAAGGGCATGGCCTACCGCTCCATGACGGACGGCCTTGTCCACCTGCTGCGCCCCGAAGCCATGAGCAAGGGCGTGAAAGTTACCTATAACGACGACAACACCGTGTCCATTGAGCTGCACATCATGGTGGACGCCGGAGTGAACATTGCCACCGTCTGCCGCGCCATTATGAGCGAGGTCAAGTATGTGGTCACCTGCAACACCGGTGTGGAGGTCCGGGACGTGAACGTCTGCGTGGACTCCGTCAGTAAGAGCTAAGGGAGGATCACTGCAAGATGATTGAAAAGATCAACGGCGCCGCCTTTAAGGAGATGGTGCTGTTCGGCGCGGCCTGCATTGCCGGACAGAAGCAGGCCATCAACGACCTGAACGTATTCCCCGTGCCGGACGGCGACACCGGCACCAATATGTACCTGACCATCCAGACCGCCTGCGCCGAGCTGAAGAAGGCGGAGCCCGCCACCGTGGACGAAGCCGCCAAGATCACGGCCCGCGGTCTGCTGCGGGGTGCCCGCGGCAACTCCGGCGTCATCCTGTCCCTGCTGTTCCGGGGCATGTCCAAGTCCTTCAAGGATATGGCCGAGGCCGACGGCGCGGCTCTGGCCGCCGCCATGCAGGAGGGCGTGGCCACCGCCTACGGCGCGGTGATGAAGCCTGCCGAGGGCACGGTGCTGACCGTTTCCCGCCTGGCCGCCCAGCGGGCCGCCGAGGCCGCCCAGGAGAACAACGCCGTGGAGTTCGTGCTGGAGGAAGCCATCCGTGCCGGTGAAGTGACGCTGGCCGAGACGGTGGAAATGAACCCGGTGCTGAAAAAGGCCGGCGTGGTAGACGCCGGCGGCAAGGGCTACCTCATCATTCTGGACGGCATGCTGCGCTGCCTGCGGGGCGAGGCCATTCCCGAAGTCAGCGATGAGCCGGAGGTCAAGGAAAAGGCCGACTTCGCCGCGCTGGAAGATGAGATCACCTTCACCTTCGACACCGTCTTCATCGTCCGCAAAACCATGGGCGAAAAATCCCTGGATCCCCTGCGGGCCTATCTGGACAGCATCGGCGACAGTCTGGTCATCGGCGAGGACGACGAGTGCTTCAAGGTCCACGTCCATACCGACATCCCCGGCCACGCCCTGACGGAAGCCCAGAAGTACGGCACGCTGGAGTTGGCGAAAATCGAAAATATGCGCACCCAGCGGGACGACCTGGCGGCTGGCCGTCAGGCTCACAGCACCGACGATCTGGACGCTGTGGAGGAAGAGCTGGAGGCCCAGGGGAACGCTGTGGCCCCCGCCGAAAAGCGGTACGGCTTTGTGGCCGTCTGCGCGGGCGACGGACTGGCAGACACCTTCCGCGCCCTGGGCGTGGACACCATCGTGTCCGGCGGCCAGACCATGAACCCCTCCACCGAGGCCATTCTCAAGGAGGTCAACCGCACCCCCAGCGAGGTGGTGTTCATCCTGCCCAACAACAAGAATATCATCATGGCCGCCCAGCAGTGCGAGGGCCTGACGGAGAAGCAGATCATCGTCATCCCCACTGCCACCGTGCCCCAGGGCATCACCGCCATGATGAGCTTCGACCCCGACGAGACCGACCCCCAGACCATCGCGCAGGCCATGGTGGCCGCCGCCCAGACGGTGTCCACCGCTCAAATCACCTACGCCGCCCGCAACTCTGATTTCGACGGCTTTGCCATCAACGCGGGCGACTATCTGGCGCTGCTGGACGGCAAGCTGTTCGGCACCAGCCGCAGCATGGATGAGCTGTTGGAGAAGCTGAGCCAACACGCCGCCCAGGCCGGTGCGGAGTACATCAACATCTACACCGGCGAGGGCGTCTCCGACGACGAGGGCGCCAAGACCGAGGCGCTGTTTGCCCAGTGCTGTCCCGACGCGGAGGTAGCGGCCATCCCCGGCGGCCAGAGCGTGTACTTCTATATCATTTCGATTGAATAAGAAAAAGGAGGGCAAAAGCCCTCCTTTTTCTATTTCATTGCGGTTGCCTGTTCCTCCAAAATTCCACCGCACCTTTTCGTAGGGGAGGGGCGGGCGCTGTGGAGCGCAGTGAAACGAGTGCCCTCGGGGTACCCCTCCCGTTCGGCTTACGGCGGCTTTCCCGGTGTACGGCGGGCGGGGTAGAACCCCGCCCCTACGCACTCACGATTGCGACGGTAGACGCGGAAGCGTTGTTCGACCTAGGTATCAGCGGCAGCGGCGCAGGAGCAAAGACGATCCTTTTGACAAATCGAAATAGAAAATTTCACGTGAACGTGAGGTAATTATTTGCGAATTTGTGCGCACTGTAGCGCGCAGGAAGTCCAGAAACCTGGGTTTCTGGCTGTCCTTTTGGTCACTTTTGGGACAGCGGCCAAAAGTGACCCGCGCCGGGGCGCGGAACCTCCCCTCCCCGCAAGGCGTACCACTTCTTCATACAAAACAAGAACCGCTGCTCTTGCAGCGGCTCTTTCTTATATCGCTTAATACGCCACACCCCAATAGATATCCGTGGTGCACTCCTTGCCGCACATGACGCACTTTCCGGTAGTGCCGGACTGCACCAGCGGCATGCAGCGGCTGGACACGCCGGCCTTCTCCTTCATGGCCAGCTCGCACTCCAGACTGCCGCACCACTTGGTGCGGGCCAGACCGCCCTTGCCCTCGGCCATAGCCTTGACCTCCTGCCAGTCGGTCATGTCGAAGGTGTTCTCCTCCAGATTCTTGGCGGCCATGTTGTACAGATTGTCGTGAACGTCCTGCAACAGGCCCTTGATGGCGTCCTCCAGACCGGCCAGCGGCACAAAGGTCTTCTCGCCGGTATCGCGGCGGGCCACGCAGCACTGGTCCTTCTCCATGTCCTTGGGGCCGATCTCTACACGCAGAGGCACGCCCTTCATCTCATACTGGGCGAACTTCCAGCCCGCGGACTGCTCACTGTCGTCCATGGAAACACGGAGACCGGCGGCGGTCAGACGGTCCTTCAGAGCGGCGGCGGCGTCCAGCACACCGGGCTTATGCTGAGCAATGGGGATCACCACCACCTGCGTGGGGGCGATGACGGGCGGCAGCACCAGACCGTGGTTGTCGCTGTGGGTCATGATGACCGCGCCGATCAGGCGGGTAGAGCTGCCCCAGCTGGTCTGGAACGGATACTGCAAGGTGTTGTCCCGGCCGGTGAAGGTCACGTCATAGGCACGGGAGAACTTGTCGCCGAAGAAATGGCTGGTGCCGGACTGAAGGGACTTGTGATCCTTCATCATGGCCTCGATGGTATAGGTGGCCTCGGCGCCGGCAAACTTCTCCTTGTCGGTCTTGCGGCCCTTCACCACCGGCATGGCCAGCGCGTTCTTGCACACGTCGGCGTAGCAGTTCAGCTGCTGCTCTGTCTCGGCCATGGCCTCCTCGGCAGTCTCATGGATGGTGTGGCCCTCCTGCCACCAGAACTCGCGGCTGCGCAGGAAGGGGCGGGTGGTCTTCTCCCAGCGGATGACAGAGCACCACTGGTTGTACAGCATGGGCAGCTCGCGCCAGCTGTGCAGCACATGGGACCAGTGGTCGCAGAACATGGTCTCGGAGGTGGGCCGGAACGCCAGACGCTCCTCCAGCTTTTCGCTGCCGCCGTGGGTGATCCACGCCACCTCAGGCGCGAAGCCTTGCACCAGCTCGCCCTCTTTTTTCAGCAGGCTCTCCGGGATCAGCACGGGCATGGCCACGTTGACGTGACCGGTCTTTTTGAACTCGGCGTCCATGTATTTCTGGATGTTCTCCCAAATGGCGTAGCCGTAGGGCCGCAGGATCAAAAAGCCCTTGACGCTGGCGTAGTCCACCAGCTCCGCCTTCAGGCAGATGTCCGTATACCACTTGGCAAAATCCTCCTCCATGGGAGTGATCGCTTCCACATTTCTCTGATCCTTAGCCATAATGTATAACCTCAATTCCCGCGCCTGTGCGCGTTATTTTCTAGTGTATATCATATCCCAAATTGCAAATATTGTCAACTGACCACAGGGGATATGGATGATTTTTCGCGGTTTCTGCGCGGAAAAAAACCACCCTCCGGCGTCGCCGGAGGGTGGTCGTGTTTATTGATTGGGATGTTACTTTCCAGATGCCTACGCTGGATTAGTTCCCCCAAACGAAGTTGTCACCACTGGCAGTAATGGTCTTACCGGAATCCCAGGGGAAATCGTCGCCAGTACCGGTGATGCCGGTTCCATTGGTCATAATGTTGACCGTCACGCTAGTGCACTGGCCAAACACGGCAGCAGTTGCGTCATTATCATATGTGATAGCCACAGAAGGCATTGCGCCAGCCGCACGAAGCTCGTCCATCACAGCCCAGTACAGCTTGCTATAATCCAGCTTATCGTTGTCGTTACCCTCGAACTCATGCTGGGCAGCCACCTTGCCGTCAACATTGATCGTCACCGTGATGGGCTCCACGACCACATAGTCCACGTAGATCTCTTCCGTACCGGCAAGAATAACGCTCATCAGATCGCGGCCATCCTTGGTCTTGTTGACGCTATAGGTCTTATCGCCGATAGTGATGTTCACCGCGTTGAACTGCTGGTTGGACAGGTCCCACGCGTTCTTCATGACGTACTCGCCCTTGGCCGCGTCAAACTTCAGCATGGGGCAGGCGTTCCACTTGGGATACTTGTGCATCAGCTGAACGGTAGCGTTCGTCACAGCCTCGCCGCTGACCTTCTTGGTCACGGTCACATGGATGCGGTTGCGCAGATTTACGCCAAAGGACAGGGTGTCGGTCACAGCGGGCTGATCGCCCTTGGTGGCAGTCGCGGTAAAGCTCAGCGTAGTATAGTTGCCGATGATCTTCGTCACACGGTACCAGATGATCTTGGTGCCGTCATCGGCAGTGCTGGAGGCAATCTGCTTGAGTGCGCCGTTCAGGTTGGGGACGATTTTGATGTTGTCAGCCTTGACGTTCGTCTTGACAGTCACTTTGATCTCATCGCCCAGGAACAGCAGGGCGCCTTCACCCTTATTGGCAGTGACCTTGACCTCAGTCAGAGCTTCTTCCCACTTGGCGGTGTAGGTGGCGTTTGCGGTCACGGTCTCAGCGACCTCAGGCTCCCAGCCCAGGAACACATAACCCTCGCGCTCAGGAGTGCCAACGAAAGCAGGGGTCTTGTCGCCGTCCTTGACGGTATAAACCTGATCGGCAAAGACTTCTTCACCGTCCACGCCGTCGGTGTAGGTGACGGTGTACTTGGTCTCAACAGGATTGGGGTCGGTGTGGGTAATATCGATATAAACGGGAGCATCAGCTTTGCGGTACTGCCACTTGGCAAGATTGGCATTGTAGTACCAAGTTACAGACTCCGTCGCCGCCTGACCATCCTTCAGATAGTGCGTACCGTATTCGTCCTTCAGTTCATCATTGTATGCATCCAGATACTTGTTGGTATCCAGCGTCATCACGCAGACCCAGGGATAGGTGCTCTTGCTCAGCACGGAGCCGTCGTTAGCGACCACATCGCCCAGCGTGTAAGCAGCATCCACACCAGTGATATAATCGAACCATGCGTGATGGTCATAGGTGTCACACCACATATACACAGCGCCCTTAGAGGAGCTGGTGGAGTTCACATAGTTGCGGAAACGCTCAACATCGCTCACAGTGGGTTTGTCGGGCTTATTGGCAGGATCGCCCTCGCCATCGCTGACAACTACCTTAAAGGTCGCGGTCTCACCATACCAACCGCTCGGAGAGAACTTATAATAATAGGTCACAGTAACAGTAACCGTACCTGCTTTTACAGCGGTATAGTTAAACTGCAAACCGGTGTAGCCCGTATACGGAGTTCCCTTCCAAGAATCCAGAGTAAAGGAGAAATTGTCAATAATACCATCTTCAGATACCTTGACACTTCCCGTTTTGGGAATAGCCCAGTTTGCAGGATTATACTTTACAGTTTGATTTCCATAAACAGGCAAACGCTGATAAATGCCCGTCTCACCTACGGCCTTATATGCAACGTCGTAAGCAGGCGCAAGGCCCTGACTGTAATTGTTGGGCGTTCCCCACTCCAAAGTGATATTGTTTTTGTCACTTCCCAGCTTCACATCGCTGCTGTCTGCCATCGCCACAGTGGTCAAAGAGAAGATCATGACCAGGGCCATCAGCAGGGACAGAATCTTCGTACTTTTCTTCATTCTTCTACATTCTCCTTTTCTTGAATTTCGCCGCGCGTCCCGGCCCCGCCGAACACCCTTCGTGTTTTTCAGGTGTGAAAAACACGGACCCCATGGGGTCCTGCGTGTAACCGTATGCGCACAGCATGACAGGCGCGAAAACGTTTCCGTTTCCGCTCTGTCACTCTTGCAACAGGTATTATATATCCTTATTGTTGAAATTTCAAGGTCTAATTAGGTAAAATCTCAAAAAAATTCTGCCGTTCCGCCGAATGTTTTGTGTCCAATTGTCGTCCATACCCCTCAGACCAACGTACTATGTAATGGGGAAAGAACCTTGGCTCTCCCTTTGGGAGAGCTGTCACCGCAGGTGACTGAGAGGGAATCCAAGATAGTGCGGTGTAAGTCCGGATAGATGCTACAGCGGGGAGAGAGCCGTGCGCTGCCAGTGGCAGATGAAGCACGGCGAACGAGTGGCAGCGGTCAAAATTTCGGCGGCTTAAATGCCGCTGCGAAATTTTGGGCACCGCAACAGGATATAGCCGCTGAGATCGACACTAAAAATATGCCACTGGCATATTTTCTTAACGTGTCAACCCTCTCCGTCCTCGCTTTGCTCGGACACCTCTCCCGGAGGGAGAGGCAAGGACTGCTGCTCACATGGTACGCCAAAAGGTGTAGAGACGTGTGTCATGCAATATGCCACCGACATTGCGCCCAGCCCCAACGCCTTTCAGGCGGTGAAGCTGGAGTTCGTTTCGAGCCTTAAACTGGCACTGATAAAAAATATCACCACCCATTGGACATTATCCTACTGTCACTCTCTTCGCAGCGGTGGCTGTTGGCTTCTCCCCTGCCCTCGTCGTGTCTGCCAATGCCCGTCCCTATTCGGGGCGCGGCCATTGGGACACTTCCTTGAAACCGGCTTGCTGCTTCCGCCACTGGCGGCGCTGCGCCGCTTTCCCCGGCTCTCCTCTCACTAACGTGACAGTCCACCGGACTGTCACTCCCCATCTCGCGCTTTGATAAAGCGGCAAGATTGGAGCTCGTTTCGGGCCTACAGGTGCCGCTGGTAAGCAAAATGACCACCCTATTGGGTGGTCATTTTGCTTGGCAGGGGCAGAAAGGCTCGAACTCTCGACACGCGGTTTTGGAGACCGCTGCTCTACCAACTGAGCTATACCCCTATATGGAACAGCTTGCGCTGTAATTGTAAATGGTGGGCCTTCGGGGACTCGAACCCGGGACCGGACGGTTATGAGCCGTCTGC
>CAKTMW010000034.1 GCA_934574095.1 uncultured Oscillospiraceae bacterium
TGCTGATGCTCTGCTCATCCTCTACGATCAGTACCTTGTCTTTAATCTTCATGGTCTTCCTCCTCCATAGGTAATTCGATCACAAATCGCGCCCCGCCGTAGCGGGAGACGTTTTCGCCGTAAATGGTGCCGTCATGGGCCTGGACCACGGTTTTGCACACGGACAGGCCGATGCCCATGTTGCGCTTGCGGTCGCCCTGCTGACTCTGGTGGGCAGAGCTGTCAAACAGGTTGTTGAGCTTGTCGCGAGGGATGCCCACACCGTTGTCCTCCACGATGATGCGGGCCACATTGCCCTTTCGCTCCAATGTCACGTCCACCTCGGTGGCGCCCTCGGCGTGAAGGGCGGCGTTTTCCAGCAGGTTCAGCAACACCTGCTCCATCAGCAGCTCGTCCATAGGGACCAGCAGCACCTCCTGGGGCAAGTGGACACGGACCGGCAGCTGGTCGCCCCGCTTTGTGTATTTGGCCACCGCGCCCTCGATGACCTCCTCGGCCACAGCCTGGGTCTTAGTGACCTTGGCGTCACCCTGGGCCCCGATGCGGGTGATGGACAGCAGGTTCTCCACGATGCGGATGAGCCAGCGAGCGTCCTCGTTGGCGGAGGAGATCAGCTGGTGGCGCTGCTCCGGCGTCAGGGCATTTTCCTGCTCCAGCAGCACGTCGGTGGCGCCCACGATGCCGGTCAGCGGCGTGCGGATGTCGTGGGACACGGCCCGCAGAAGATTGGAGTGGATGCGCTCACGCTCCGCCTCCCGCTTCAATATCTCCACCTGCTTGGCGCGGCTGGTCAGCATACCGGTGACCACCGAAATGAACATCATGACGATGAACGTCAGGGGAAAGCCCGCCAACGTGAAGCTGATCTCCCAATAGGGCTCGGTGAACACGTAGTCCACGCAGAGAACGCCGGTGACGGCGATGAGGATGCTGAAGAGATAGCCGTCCGTCAGCAGCGCCGTCAGGAACACATCCAGAAAGAAGATGACGGCCACGTAGCTGGTGTCGCTGTGGGGGTCCACCGAGCGCAACAGCAGACACAGCAGCACCGTCAGAAAGAACAGCGAGGCGGAGACGATGAAATCCTTGCCGGAATACAGCAGCGAACTGTGAAACAGCTTCTTCTTTTTCGTCCATTGGCCCGGCCAGGGTATCTTCCATTTTTTCACATATTTCCCTCCCCAGCGGCAGACACTGTAATCATAGCGTATTATATCATAGATTTCTGTTAAAATGGTGCTAAAATGTCGTTAAGAGCCGGATTTTTCCCTGTTTTTCACAGAGGCTTTACGGAAGCGGCGGTCTGCCGACAAAAACCGGCCTTTTTCCCGCGGGAAAAAGGCCGGTTTTCCAGAGCTGCTTGTCGAATATTGTATCTTTCAGGGGGAAATTTCCCCATAAAAAGCAAATCGCCACGGCACCGGTGTGTCGTGGTTCCTTCGTAAGTGGGGGATCATTACCGATCGCTGGGCTGCCAATCGCAATCCGCGAAGATCATATCGTCCAGATCACCCGTGATGAACTTGTTCAACATCGTACATATCACGCTCCTTTCTTACTCTTAAATTTTCTATCTGTATTATATGCTTCCTCCTTCCCTTTTGCAAGCTTCAAATTAGACGTATTTCACAATTTTATTATGGTTCTTTTTGGCAGTTTGCACAGTGCCTATTGCGTTTTTGGGAGGGACACATTATAATATAGGATGGAAATTTAAGTGAACGCGGGGGTCGCGTCGTATGAAAGAGTTTATTGCGGGACAATTTGATATTGCCGTCATCGGTGCGGGACACGCCGGCATCGAGGCGGCGCTGGCGGCGGCACGGCTGGGACTGGAGACGGTGTGCTTTACCATCAATCTGGACGCGGTGGGCAACATGCCCTGCAACCCGGCCATCGGCGGCACGGGAAAGGGTCATCTGGTACGCGAGCTGGACGCGCTGGGCGGCGAAATGGCCAGGGCAGCGGACAAGGCCTGCATCCAGTACCGGATGCTGAACCGGGGCAAAGGCCCCGCCGTGTGGTCCCTGCGGGCACAGGCCGACCGCCGGGAGTACCAGAAGGTGATGAAGCACACACTGGAGCGCCAGCCCCACCTGACGGTGCGGCAGGGCGAGGTGGTGGACCTCCGGACGGAGAACGGCCATGTGTCGCAAGTGGTGCTGCGGACCGGCGCGGTATTTCACGTGAGAGCCGCCGTCATCTGCTCGGGCACGTATCTCCACGGACGGACCATCATCGGCGAGTGCATTGAGGAGAGCGGGCCCGACGGTATGCACGCCGCCACGGCGCTGACGGAGCGGCTGCTGGCGCTGGGACTGCCCCTGCGGCGCTTCAAGACCGGGACGCCGCCCCGGGTCAACGCCCGGACGGTGGACTTCAGTAAAATGGAGATTCAGATGGGCGACCCCTCTCCCCTGCCTTTCAGCTTTGAGACAGCGCAGCCGCCGGAGAACCGGGCGGTGTGCTATCTCACCTACACCAATGAGGAGACCCACCGGATCATCCGGGAGAATCTGGATCGCAGCCCCATTTACAGCGGCGTCATTGAGGGGATCGGCCCCCGGTACTGCCCGTCCATCGAGACGAAGGTGGTGCGGTTCGCCGACAAGCCCCGGCACCAGCTGTTTATCGAGCCCATGGGGCTGGACACGGAGGAGCTGTACATTCAGGGGTTCTCCTCTTCTCTGCCGGAGGAAATTCAAATTCAGATGCTGCACACCGTGTCCGGCTTGGAGCACGCGGTGATGACCCGGCCCGCCTACGCCATCGAGTACGACTGCATCGACCCGCTGGCGCTGAAGCCCACGCTGGAGACGAAGGCGGTGGCAGGACTGTACGGCGCGGGACAGTTCAACGGCTCCTCGGGCTACGAGGAGGCGGCGGCGCAAGGCTTCGCGGCAGGTGTCAACGCGGCGCTGGCGCTGCTGGGCCGTGAGCCGTTGGTCTTAAAACGCAGCGAGAGCTACATCGGCACCCTCATCGACGATCTGGTGACAAAGGGTACGGAGGAGCCGTACCGGATGATGACCAGCCGCTCGGAGTACCGGCTGGTGCTGCGGCAGGACAACGCCGACCAGCGGCTGACGGCCATCGGCCACCGGATCGGCCTGGTCAGTGAGGAGCGGCTGGCGGCGGTGGAGGCCAAATACGCCGCCGTGGCGCGGGAGATCAAGCGGCTGGAGCGCACCGGCATCCCCGGCAGCGAGGCGCTGAACGCCCTGCTGACAGAGCGGGGCACCACGCCGGTCAACGACGGGTGCCGCCTTATCGACCTGCTGCGGCGGCCCCAGGTAAGCTATAACGATCTGCGCCCCTTCGATCCCGCGCCGCCGGAGTTGGCGGCGGACGTGGTGGAGCAGGCGGAGATCACCGTGAAGTACGAGGGGTACATCCAGCGGCAGCAGAAGCAGGTGGAGGAATTCGAGCGCTTGGAGCGCCGCCTGCTGCCGGAGGATCTGGACTATGACCACATTCAGGGGCTGCGGCTGGAGGCCCGCGAAAAGCTCAGTGCCATCCGGCCCAGGAGCCTGGGACAGGCGGGGCGCATCTCCGGCGTGTCCCCCGCCGACATGGCGGCGCTGATGATCTACTTAGGGAAATAAGGAGGGCGAACCGATGAAGGTATACGATCTGACCCACACCATACAAAACGACATGCCGGTGTATCCCGGCACGGAGCAGCCGCAGCTGACCACCGCCTGCACCATCGAATCGGTGGGCTATCAGGAGACGCTGCTGCACATGTTCTCCCACACCGGCACCCACATGGACGCCCCGGCCCACATGCTGCTGGACGGCGCGGCGCTGGACAGCTACGGCGCGGACAAGTTCGCCGGAACAGCTGTGGTGGTGGACTGCCGGGAACGGGAGAGCATCTCCCTTCCCCTGCTGCAAAGCTATGATCTGGACGGCGTGGACTTCGTGCTGTTCTGCACCGGGTGGGACAAAAAGTGGGGCAGCCCCGACTACTACGAGGGCTTCCCCTGTCTGACAGCCGACGCGGCGGCGTATCTGGCCACCCTGCCTTTGAAGGGCGTGGGCGAGGATACCATCTCGCTGGATCCCTGCGACAGCGTGGACTTCCCCAACCACATTACACTGATGCGCGCGGACTTCGTGAACACGGAGAACCTGACGGGGCTGGACGCTTTGATCGGACGGCGGTTCACCTTTGTGACGCTGCCGCTGAAATTTGAAAATTCCGATGGCTGCTCCTGCCGCGCCATCGCAATGGAGGAATGATACAATGGGTAAGCTGCGGTTTTTGCTGGCGCTGTGGCTGGGCAAGCTGTCCATCCCGGCGCTGAAGATCACCCGCCACAACGGCACGGACTTCCCCGGCTCGCTGGCGGTGAAGGTGTGTCCTGACTTTTTGAAATATGTGGGCAAGCCCCCCATGATGGTGGCCGTTACCGGCACCAACGGCAAGACCACCGTCAGCAACATGCTGGTGGACATTCTGGAAGCGGAGGGCCACCACGTGCTCAGCAACCGGGCCGGCAGCAACATCACCTCCGGTGTGTCCACGGCCTTCATCCGCAGCTGCGACATGCTGGGCCGGGTGAAGAACTGCGACATGGCAGTGCTGGAGATCGACGAGCGGTCGGCGCCGAAAATTTACCCCTACGTGCGGCCCAACTATATCCTCATCACCAATCTGTTCCGGGATTCCATCATGCGCAACGCCCATCCGGGGTACATCGCGGGCATTCTCAGCCGGAATTTGCCGAAGGAGAGCAAGCTGATCCTGAATGCCGACGACCTCATCTCCTGCGGCGTGGCGGAGGAGAACGAGCGGTGCTATTTCGGCATCGGGCGGATGCCCACCGACGTGACGGACTGCGTGAACCTGCTGAACGATATGCGTATCTGTCCCCGGTGCGCGGGAAAGCTGCGGTATGAGTACCGCCGCTATCACCACATCGGTCACGCCGTGTGCGAGAGCTGCGGCTTCCACTCCCCCGAGGCGGACTATCTGGCGGAGCAGGTGGACCTGCAGGCCCGGACCATGACGGTGCGGGAAAAGGACGGGGTGGCATATCCCTATGAGCTGATCACCGACAGTCTGTTCAACATCTACAACATGATGGCGGTCATCGCCGCCCTGCGGCAGCTGGGCCTGAGCCACGAGACCATCCGGAAGCGGTTCGCCGGGACGAAAATTCTGGAGAGCCGTCTTTCTGAGGAGAAGATCGGCGGCGTGAACGTCATCATGCAGATGTCCAAGGACAAAAACGCCCTGGCATGCAGCCGGAACTTTGACTATATCCAGTCCAAGCCGGGCCGCAAGGAGCTGCTGGTGATGATGAACTGCATGGGCGTGTCCAAAAACTGGTCGGAGAATCCCAGCTGGATGTACGACACGGACTTTGAGTTTCTGAACCACGACGACATCGTGCAGCTGGTGTGCGCCGGACCGAGAGCCCGGGACTACAAGCTGCGGCTGCTGCTGGCGGGCATTCCGGAGGAGAAAATTTTTCTGGAGGATGACGAGTTCAAGGCGCTGGACAAGCTGTATCTGACGCCCGGGGACGACGTGTATATCCTGTACGGCGTGGACGGCACGCCGCTGGCCTTCCGGGTGAAGGCGAAGCTGAAGGAAAAGCTGTTGGCGAAAGGAGGTCAGGCACAATGAGAGCGGAGATTTTATTCCCGGAGGTGTGCAACCTCTACGGCGACTTGCAGAACATCTACTATCTGAAGCGGTGCTGCCCGGAGCTGGAGATCGTGGAGACCGATCTGAAGTCCCGGCCCGCCTTTCTGGACGGGGACGTAACGCTGGTGTTCATGGGCTCCACCACGGAGCAAGGCTTACAGCTGGCGGCGGACGCCCTGCGGCCCTATCGGGAGGCCATCGCGGAGAAGATCGACGCGGGACAGCTGTTTCTGGCCACCGGCAACGCGCTGGACATTCTGGGCGACGCCATCGACAGCGACGCCGCGCCCCGTATCGAGGGGCTGGGCCTGCTGCCCACCCGCGCCGAGTATCACATGATGCGGCGGCACAACAGCTACTATGTGGGCAAGTTCGGGGAGATGGACATTGTGGGCTTCAAGAGCCTGTTCGGCCACTCCCACGGTATGGGCGAGGCGCTGTTCGACACTGTGAAGGGCGTGGGCCGGGACGGTCAGGAAAACAGCGGCGAGGGCTTCCGCCGGGGCGGACTGATGGCCACGTATCTCATCGGGCCGCTGCTGATCCTGAACCCTCCCCTTTGCAAGTGGCTGCTGCGGGAGATGGGCGCGGCGTCCGACGCGCTGGCCTTTGAGGACGCCGCCATGGACAGCTATCGCAAGCGGGTGGCGGAGTTTATGGAGCCGGGACGGAGCTGGAAGTATTAAAAACCGGACTGCTTTGGCCCACGAAAACAGCAGGTCACGCCGCAAGGAGGAACGATATGAAAAAATGGAAGACTTATCAACTTGTTCTGATCCCTCTCCTTCTCGTCATGATTGCTGTGGGCGTGAGCCTTGCCTACAGCTGGTGGAACGCGAGCCGCGCTGTACCCGGCCCTGGAAGCCTGGAAAGTCGTTTGCAGGGCATTGGCGATTGGGCCGAGGGCGAACAGGGATTGGCGCAGCTTGGCGCGTATACCTTTGTCACCACGGATGAGATCGACACGGCCCGCATCAAAAAAGTATATTCCTATCAGCTTTCGGACGGCTCTGTTTACGGCTGGCTTTCCTTGCGGCAGGAGCAGCAGGAGGAGCAGTGGGAAAACGAGAGCGCTGTCCCCGGCACCGACGCCAACTACGTCAAGGTGCTGCTGGAAGCGGAGGCGCAGCATTGGGAAAAGGACCTGTTTTTGGGCCATTATAGTCTGAGCGGGGTGTTTTTTGCCATCAGCGACAGCCCCGAAACCCTAGCGAGTTATTTTCTCAGCTGCACAGAGGGTAACTACTATCGCGGCTGATGGGACGTGTGCCGCAGGGCGGACAGCGTCGTCCGCCCCCGCAAAAAAACATTCCGCAGCACACAGGGCAGGCCCGTTTTGCGCCGCAAAACGGGCCTGCCGGTACAACTCTACGCTGCGGAGAGTGATTTCCCAAACGGCGGGGTGGACAATTCGGGCGGTCTTACGGCATACTGGCGTCACAGCGAAAGGAGCGTGACCACATGGATACCATGAAAACAGGCAGCTATCTGGCGGCGCTGCGAAAGGACGCGGGGATGACCCAGCAGGAGGCGGCCGACCGCCTCGGCGTGTCCAACAAGACCATCAGCAAATGGGAGAGCGGCGGGGGATTCCCCGATATCGCCATTCTTCCGGCGCTGGCGGAGCTGTACGGCGTCACCGCCGATGACATTCTGGCGGGCGAGACGGTACGGCGCACCGCCGCTTCCGGCGGCGGACAGGTGGAGCAGTATCTGGCCCGCCGGGGCGAGCTGCGGTGGCGCATCGGCTACGCCGTGGCGGCGCTGTGCCTGCTGGCGGCAGTGCTGTTCCGGCCTTACGTCTGGGTTTGGCTGCTGCTGGCGGGAGCCGCGGCGGCGGTATGGATCGGCTGGGGCCGATGCGGCAAGGACGAGCTGCGGACGCGGCTTTTGATGCTGTTTCCGCTGGCGGCGGCACTGGGGTTTATGGTGCTGGGGAAGTGCTTCCCCTCACAATCGGTGTATGACAGGGTGGCGGCCACGGTAAAAGACCTGAGCGGCTTCACGCTGTTCAACTACGTCGTCGAGCATGTGGTCTGGGACGAAATGCTGGTGCTGCTGCCGGTGCTGTACCTTCTGGCGCGGCACATCCTGCGGCGGCAGGTCGACGGGGCAAAGCTGCTGGAGCCCGCAGTCTTCCGCTGGGCGCTGGCGGGCTGGGCAGCATCGCTGCTGATCGAGATCCCCCGCTGGCTGGTGGTAACGCCCCGGCTGGCGGCGTATGTGGAGAATGGTATCTTCAGCGATCCGGCGATCAGCGCAGCGTACACAAACGCCGCACGGTGGTTCGCAGTACTGCGGTGGGGCGTGATCGCGGCGACGGTGGTGCTGGCGGCGCTGGCGGAACGGAAAAAGGCGGCGGAAGCTCCGCAGCCGGCGGAAAACGCCGGAGAAATGAAATAAGCGAAACCAGCGGCTTGCGCGATAGGCGGAAGCCGCTGGTTTTTTTATTGTAATTCCTGTTCCAAGGCGTCGAATTCAGGCGCTGCGAAAAACTCGCCCAGCGTGACGTCCAGGCCGTCGCATAGCTTTTTGATGGTAGTGATGGAGATATCCCGACGCCGCACGTCCAATAGGCTGTACACGGTAGAAGGCGTCACGCCGGACAGATTGGCCAGTTCGTTGTATCTGATCCCCCGCTGGGCGCAGAGCTGGCGGAACCGTTCCGCCACCGCGTCTTTCACTGTCATACAATCACCTCAAAGGCGAGTTTATTCCTCTTCCGGCAGCGTGATCTCGCCGTGCTCCCGCTCGTAGACGTCCACGCATTCCTGCGCCAGATGCTCCAGCTGCGCATTCAGCGAACGGTGATTCTTTTTTGCGATATAGGTGATTTTGCGCAGCAAGGCTTCCGGAAAGCGAATGCCGGTCTGAATGCGGTCAGTAGCCAAATGATAACACCCCTTTTGCAGTATGATAGCATTTTAACCAAAAACGATTTGACTATCTACAAACTTTATGTTATCGTTTAGTTATCAGCCGAGTCGGGAGAGATGTGATTTATGAAAGAACTTACGATACAGATTTCGGATTATCTCTATGAGTTTTACCGCAAAATCGGCCAACAGGCAAATGTGTCCACCGAACAGGTGGTCAGCGACACGCTGTTCAAGCTGGCGGGAGAACTGAGTCTGAACGCGATCCACAAAAAAGAGAAGATGTGAGCGCGGCAGACGCGTAGGGCGGACAGAGTCGTCCGCCCCTACGAAATGGTACAATAGGCGGAGTGTAGGGGCGGGGTTCTACCCCGCCCGTCGTATAACACAAAGACTATCGTCAATCGGACGGGAGGGGCAGAGCCCCTCCCCTACGAACAGCAGCAAGAAAATTGCCGCATCATTTGTGCGGGGCGGTGTGGGCAACACGCCCTACGAAAAGGTGTGGCGGAACTTCGTAGGGGCGACCCTTGCGGTCGCCCGAAACAGCGGTTTTATCATGTGGGCGGCTGCAAGGGCCGCCCCTACATTGTCATTGCGGCGGGGTGTGGTCACCCCGCCCTACGAATGTTTACGGTATCCGCTGCGTTCACCGTGCGGCGGGCCACGCGGGGCCCGCCCTACAGGAATACAGCAAGGCTCTGTAGGGCGGGGCCCATGTGCCCCGCCGCTATCTAAATTATGCCGCCTTTGGCGGCATACCTTAACTTTTCACTCTTTCCTTTTCACTCTTATCTGCAAAAAAGAAGCACCCTTTTGGGTGCTTCTTTTTTTGCATTTGTTACGCCAGGTCAGGGAAGTTCTTCACCACGGCGGCGCAGCGGGGCGGGCGGTCACAGCGCCGCCTGCGGCGGATCAAGCGTGACCGCACGCAAGGCAGTGTCCCGTTTCGCACGGCCCGAAGGGGTCTGCGAAACGGCAGACACAACGAGTTACCACCGCAAGCCACGGTGCGGTAAAAGCAGCACGGCCTTAATTTTCCTCTCTTACGCCAAATCCGGGAAATTTTTCACCACAGCGGCGCAGCGGGGGCACAGCTCCGGGTGCTCACTGTCGCTGCCCACGGTGGGCAGGACCTTCCAGCAGCGCAGGCACTTGGCGCCGTTGGCGGGGCGGACGGCCACAGTCAGGGCGTCGCCCACCTCCACGCGCACCTGAGAGACGATCAGCAGATCGGCCAGCATGGCGGCGTCCATTTCGGCAAGGAACGCGTCCTCAGCGGGAACGGTCAGGTCCACCTCCGCCTCAAGGCTCTTGCCGATGGTCTTGGCGGCACGGGCCTGCTCCAGCTCACCGTTGACGGCGTTGCGCAGGGCGGCGATGCGGCTCCACTTGGCCATTTCGTCCTCGCTGAGTGCGTAGGCGGTATAGGGCTGCACCATCTCGTTGAACAGGACGTTACGGGCATCATCGCTGCTGCGGTGGGGCATAGCCAGCCAGATCTCGTCGCAGGTGAAGGCCAGGATGGGTGCGAACAGGCGGGTCATGGCATCCAGGATCAGGAACAGGGCGGTCTGGGCACTGCGGCGCTCCAGGCCCTCGGCGGCGTCGCAGTACAGGCGGTCCTTCAGGATATCGAAGTAGAAGGAGCTGAGGTCCACCACGCAGAAGTCGTTGACCATATGGGACACCACATGGAACTCGTAGTTATCATAGGCGGCGAAGACCTTGGCGATCAGGTCGTTCAGGCGGGTGACGGCCCACTTATCCAGGGGCAGCATCTCGTCAGGCTGCACCAGATGGTCAGCATCGAAACCCACCAGATTGTCCAGGCAGAACTTGGCGGTGTTGCGGAACTTCAGATAGTTCTGAGAGAGCTGCTTGAAAATCTCGTCGGAGCAGCGGACGTCCACATGATAGTCGGCGCTGCCGGCCCACAGACGCAGCAGGTCCGCGCCGTACTTGTCGAAGATCTCGGCGGGGTCCATGCCGTTGCCCAGAGACTTGTGCATGGCCTTGCCCTCGCCGTCCACGGTCCAGCCGTGGGTGACGCACTCCTTGAAGGGAGCGCCGCGGCCCAGCGCGCCCACGGCCACCAGCAGAGAGGACTGGAACCAGCCGCGATACTGGTCAAGACCCTCGATATACATGGTGGCGGGCCAGAAGCCCTGATCCCGCTCCATGGCGGCGAAGTGGGTGGAGCCGGAATCGAACCAGCCGTCCAGGGTGTCGGTCTCCTTCTCGAAACCGGCGGACTTGCCGCAGTGGGGGCAGGTGAAGCCGTCGGGCAGCATATCCTCGGCGGCCATGTCGAACCAGGCGTTGGAGCCCTTCTTCTCAAACAGGTTCGCCACGGCCTCGATGCTCTCCTCGGTGCACACGGGCTTGCCGCAGTCCTTGCAGTAGAACACGGGGATGGGCAGACCCCAGCGGCGCTGGCGGCTGATGCACCAGTCGGTACGCTCCAGGATCATGGAGCGCATGCGGTCCTTGCCCCAGCCGGGCACCCAGCGGACATCCTCGCAGGCGGCGATGGCGTCATCCTTGAAGGAATCCACGGAGCAGAACCACTGGGGCGTGGCGCGGAAGATGATGGGCTGCTTGCAGCGCCAGCAGTGGGGATAGCTGTGGACGATGTCCTCACTGGCGAACAGGGAGCCGTTGTCCTTCATGTCCTGAAGGATGACGGGGTTGGACTCGTCGGTGGTCATGCCCTCGTACTTACCGGCGTAGGCGGTGTGCTTGCCCTGATCGTCCACGGGTACCACCATGTCCATGCCGTAGCGCTTGCAGGTCAGATAGTCGTCGGCGCCGAAGCCGGGGGCGGTGTGGACGCAGCCGGTACCGGAGTCCATGGTGACGTAATCCGCCAGCACCAGACGGGAGGTCTTGGGCAGGAAGGGATGCTGGGCCAGCATATTCTCGAAGAAGGAGCCGGGATGGGACTCCAGGATCTCATAGCTGTCGAAGCCGCCGATCTTCATGACCTTATCGGTCAGGGCCTCGGCCATGATATACATTTCGCCGTTGGGCGCCTTGACGACAACGTAGCTCTCGTCCGGATGCAGGGCGATGGCAAGGTTGCCGGGCAGCGTCCAGACGGTGGTCGTCCAGATCACGAAGAACAGCTTGCTGTGATCCAGATGGCCCATCTTGCCCAGATCGTCGTTCATGGGGAACTTGACATAGACGGTGGTGCAGGGATCGTCCTTATACTCGATCTCGGCTTCCGCCAGCGCCGTCTCATCGTGGGGGCACCAGTACACAGGCTTCAGGCCCTTGTAGATATGGCCGTTCTGGTACATCTTGCCGAAGACGCGAACCTCCTGCGCCTCAAAGCCGGGATCCATGGTCTTGTAGGGATGCTCCCAGTCGCCCACGACGCCCATACGCTTGAAGCCCTCCCGCTGGACATCGATATAGTGGTCGGCGAACTCGTGGCAGGCGGTGCGGAAGTCCGCCACGCTCATGGCCTTGTGGTTCAGTTTGTTCTGCTTGATGATGGCGGACTCGATGGGCATGCCGTGGTTATCCCAGCCGGGGATATAGGGGGTGTAATAGCCCCGCATGGCGTACATACGAGTGATGAAGTCCTTCAGGGACTTGTTCAGGGCGTGACCCATGTGCAGCGCGCCGTTGGAGAACGGAGGGCCGTCATGGAGGGAGAACAGGGGCTTGCCCTCGTTCTTCTTCAGCAGCTCGTTATAGAGGTCGATCTCCTCCCAGTGCTTCAGCATGTCCGGCTCACGCTTGGGCAGGCCGGCCCGCATGGGAAAGCCGCTCTTGGGCATGTTCAACGTCTTTTTGTATTCCATGTTGCTTCTCCTTTTCTATGTGAAAAAATTTCGATTTTTGATTGCTGCTCTTTTCTGTCATTCCGAGCCAGTGACCGATGTCACTGGCGTGGGAATCCGTACTCTTGAAAGTGCGGAGGAAGCCAAGATAGATGCTACGGCGGCATAGCCGCCGAGATCGGAGGCTAAACACATGCCACCGGCATGTTTTCTTAACGCCCCGACGGATTGCCACACCAGTCTGCGGACTGGTTCGCAATGACAGGATAGTGCTATCAGCCAAAATAAAAAGCGCCTTTGTCTCGTCAAGAGACAAAGGCGCGGTAAAACGTCCTCTGCGGTACCACTCTCGTTGCCGCGCAAGGCGGCCACTCAGCCCCACCATCCGTGGGTGCGGGGTGATAACGGCCCGCTTCCGTCCGTGCCTACTTTTGCTTTCAGCCGGATGCTCCGGGGTGATATCCGCGCCATGCCCGCGTCCGCCTTGCACCGAAACGGCGGCTCTCTTTGCGTCAGGCTGTGGCGCTGCGTGTCCCCTTCATCGCGTTTGTGCCATGTTTACCATGAGATATCTGTTAATATAACCACTTTTTCTCCGTTTGTCAATGGCATTTTCACCAAAAACAAGGAAAAATCCGGCGTTTTTCAGATGATACCGAACATGGTCAGGATGCCGATCAGGCCCATGGCGGTGTAGACGATGCCCATTACCGTCAGCAGAACGGTGACCAGCGTATAGAACGTGCTGTCCTTCTTGGTGTGCTTGAAGCGGCGGGTATAGAACAGCACAAGACAGGTGACGCCCAGCAGCAGCGAGGAAATGTAGTTCATCAGCTGGTTCTCTTTATACACCGTGAAGCGTAGGATCAGCGTGACGGCGATGGCGGCGAACAGGACGATCAGCGTGATGTTCAGCCACAGGGGCAGCTTGACCCGCTCCTGCTGACGGCCCTTTTCCGCCAGCTTCTGGGCCATGTAGCTTCCGGCGCCGGTGCTGTAACCGCCGTAGTTGCTGTTTTTCTTCTTGGTGTGGTTGTTCTTGTTGGGGTTGCCCTTCGCCTTGCGGATCTCCTCCTCGCGGTTGGCGTATTGGTTGACCTGGGAATAGACCTTGTTCTTTGCCATGGATATGATCTCCTTTATTTACCTGGCAAAAAAGCGGAAGCTTTTGTCAGGCGTATTCTTGTGTTGTCTCCTATTGCAGATAGTCCAGCAGCATCCGGAGCATTGCGTCCGCGGCGGCGGCGCGGATGGCGCTGCGGTCGCCGGAGAGGTGCAGCAGCTGCGCGGCAGTCTCGTTCCGGGTGGACAGAGCCACGTACACCGTGCCCACGTCGTGCCCGGCGTCGTCCCTGTCCGGCCCGGCCACGCCGGTGACGGACAGACCGATGTCCGCGCAGGTCAAATGGCGGACGCCCTCCGCCATGGCGCGGGCGGTAGGCTCGGACACGGCGCTGTACGTCTCCAGCGTCGCATGGGGAACGGCCAGCGCCCGCTCCTTGACGCCGTTGGTATAGCTGACCACGCCGCCCAGGAACACCGCCGACGCGCCGGGCACGTCCGTCAGGCGCTTGGCGGTCAGGCCGCCGGTGCAGCTCTCAGCTGTGGCGAGAGTCAGACCGCGCTCTTTCAGCGCCGCGATGACCTGCCGCTCTAAAGCTTCGTTCATGGTGCGCTCCTTACGCCTTGGGGTACAGACGGATCATCTCGCGGCCTGCCAGGGCCTTGTCGCACAGGGCGTCGATGTCCAGCGCGGCCTCGTACTCCCGCACCTGCGCCAGATCAGGCTTGGTCTTGGGGTGGCGGGGGGTGAACACGGTGCAGCAGTCCTCGTAGGGCAGGATGGAGGTATCAAAGGTGCCCACGTGGCGGGCGACGCGGACGATCTCCTCCTTGTCCATGCCGATCAGGGGACGCAGCACCGGCAGGGTGGCCACGTCGTCGCTGACCACCAGCGCCTGAATGGTCTGGCTGGCCACCTGACCCAGGCTTTCGCCGGTGACGATGGCCTTGCAGGCCAGCTCATGGGCCAGCCGGTCACCCAGCCGCATCATGAAGCGGCGCATGATGAGGGTAAAGTGATCCTCCGGACACTTGCGGCGAATCTCCTCCTGAATCTCCGTAAAGGGCACCACGTGAACGGTAAGGCGGCCGCACCAAGCCGTCAGCTCCTGGGCCAGCTGCAAGACCTTTTCACGGGCCTGCTCGCTGGTATAGGGGGGTGAGGCGAAATGCAGCAGCTCCAGCTGCACGCCCCGCTTGGCGATCATGTAGCTGGACACGGGACTGTCGATGCCGCCGGACAGCAGGCTCACCGCGTGGCCGCCCATGCCGATGGGCAGGCCGCCTGCGGCGGCTTCCGCCGGGCCATGGACATAGGCCGCGTCCTCCCGGACCTCCAGATACACCGTCAGCTCCGGGGTGTGGACGTCCACGATCAGGTGGGGGAAGGCGTCGTGCAGCGCGCCGCCCACCCACTGGCTCAGCTGGATGCTGCCCATGGGGAAGGACTTGTCGGAGCGCTTGCTCTCCACCTTGAAGGACCTGGCGGCCAGCAGCGCCGGGCCGAGATACTCTTTCGCGGTGGCGAAGATGGCCTCCTTCTCCTTGGCGCAGGGCACGGCCCGTGCGATGGCGATGATGCCGAACACCTTTTTGCAGGTGTCGTAGGCGGCGTCCAGGTCGCAGGTGTCCTCCGCCGGCTCCACATAGATGGTGGACTGGCGGGAGTAAATCTTGAACTTGCCGTACCGCTGGGTGCGGCGGCGGATGTTGCTCATCAGCTTCATCTCAAAGCTGTGGCGGTTCAGTCCCTTCAGGACGATCTCGCCCAGCTTGCAAAGAATGATCTCGTGCATGGGGTGTCTCCTTATTGTATATGAAGTGATTTTTACGCTTTTGTGAGGTGGCCTGTGCGGCGGCGTATTTCGCGCTCCGGCGCGAGGTACTTTTGCCCTCAGCGGCAAAAGTACCTAAAAACGCTGCTTAGACCTGCGGTTTAAGAATCCGCCCGCGCTATGTCTTGTTTCTAATTTGGCACTCTATACCACACGTTCACAGGGCTCGGTTGATTTCGTTGCGTATGACGTATCGACTTTCATTCTGCGCCGCTGCCGCTGATGCGGTGCGATACCGGGAAATGAATCGCTGTACGGCGGAGCGTTGTGGGCATCGCCCCTACGCTCGATTCAGGCGACAGGTTACTTCAGCAAATTACTGCTTCTGTACTGGATGGCTTCGGCCAGGTGCTGGACCTGGATGCTTTCCGAATCGTCCAGGTCGGCGATGGTGCGGGCCATGCGGAGGATGCGGTCGTGGCTGCGGCCGGTGAGGCCCAGCCGGTCGAAGGCGCCCTGCATGACCTTCTCCCCTGCCGCGTCCAGCTGGCAATATTGGCCGATCATGGCGGGGGTCATATAGGCGTTGCAGGTGACAGCGGTGCCCTCGAAGCGGCGCTTCTGCACCTCGCGGGCGGCGTTGACACGCTGCCGCACCGCCACCGAGGACTCCGGCTGCTCCTTGCGGCGCATGGCCTCGTACTCCACCGACGGCACCTCGATATGCATATCGATGCGGTCCAGCAGCGGACCGGACACCCGGCGCATATACTGCTCCACCTGCTGGGCGGAGCACCGGCACCGGCCGGAGGGATGGCCGTACCAGCCGCAGCGGCAGGGGTTCATGGCGCAAACCAGCATGAAGCGGCTGGGCAGCGTCAGGGAACCGGTGGCCCGGGTGATGGTGACCTGCCCGTCCTCCAAGGGCTGGCGCAGCGTCTCCAGCGCGGATTTATCGAACTCCGGCAGCTCGTCCAGAAACAGGATGCCGTTGTGGGCAAGGGATATCTCGCCGGGGCGGGGAATGCTGCCGCCGCCGGACAGGGACACCGGCGAGGCGGTGTGGTGAGGGCTGCGGAAGGGCCGGGTATCCACCAGCGGGTGGGCCGGGTCGGTCATGCCCGCCACGGAGTAAATCTCCGTGGTTTGCAGGGCTTCGGGCCGGGTCATATCCGGCAATATGGAGGGCAGGCGGCGGGCCAGCATGGACTTGCCGGAGCCGGGGGAGCCGATGAGCAGCACGTTGTGGCCGCCGGCGGCGGCGATCTCCAGCGCCCGCTTCACGTTCTCCTGCCCCATCACGTCGGCAAAGTCCGGCAGGGGGCGGCGGGGGGCGGAGGGCTCCCACCGGGGCGCGGGGTCAATGGCGCTCTCCCCTTTCAGGTGGGCCAGCAGCTGGCGGACGTTCTCCACAGCGTAGACGGCGACGCCGTCGGCCAGCGTGGCCTCGGCGGCGTTGGCGGCGGGGACGTACAGCTGCTTCACCCCCTGACGGGCGGCGAACATGGCCATGGGCAGTACGCCGGTGACGGGACGCACCTCGCCGGTGAGGCTCAGCTCGCCCAGAAAGGCGGCGTCCTCCGGCAGAGCCCGGACCTCTCCCGCGGCGGTCATGATGCCCAGCAGGATGGGCAGGTCGTACACCGTACCCTCCTTCCGGACGCGGGCCGGGGCCAGATTCACCGTGATGCGGCTGACGGGGAACTGGGCCCCGCAGTTTTTCACCGCGGCGCGGACCCGCTCGCGGGCCTCCTTCACCGCCGCGTCCGGCAGGCCCACCACGTCAAAGGCAGGCAGTCCGCCGGAGAGCATACACTCCACCGTCACCTCATAGCCGCTGACGCCGGTCAGCCCCAGAGAGCGCACCGTGGTCACCATACGTCTCTCCCCTTTCCTGCCAAATTTCTATATCCGTATTATTTTATCACATATTTATATAAAAGGACAAGGGTTTTATGAAAATAAGTTCCGCTGTCAGGGGGTGTTAGAATTCTTAACAGCAAAATCGCATTTTTAGTTTCCTGCTACGAAAATTTCATAAAAATGCCGTTTACAGGGTGATTCTTTTGTGATATTATCCTGATACGCTGAGTTTGTCGCCCCGAAAGGGGCGAAGAGTGTATGAAGGAGGTTCATAAATGGTAAGAAAGATGAAATCCATGGATGGCAATAACGCTGCCGCGCATGTGAGCTATGCGTTTTCCGAGGTAGCCGCCATCTACCCCATCACCCCGTCTTCTCCCATGGCTGACTTTGTCGACCAGTGGAGCGCCAACGGCCTGAAGAATATTTTCGGCACACAGGTCAAGGTGGTGGAGATGCAGTCCGAAGCCGGCGCCGCCGGCGCAGTACATGGTTCTCTGGGCGCAGGCGCGCTGACCACCACGTACACCGCCTCCCAGGGCCTGCTGCTGATGATCCCCAACATGTACAAGATCGCGGCTGAGCAGCTGCCCTGCGTGTTCCACGTTTCCGCCCGTACCGTTTCCACCCACGCGCTGAACATCTTCGGCGACCACTCCGACGTGATGGCCTGCCGTCAGACCGGCTTTGCCATGCTGTGCGAGGGCAACGTGCAGGAGGTCATGGACCTGAGCCCCGTGGCCCATCTAGCCGCCCTGGAGGGCAAGGTCCCCTTCATCAACTTCTTTGACGGCTTCCGCACCAGCCACGAAATTCAGAAGATCGCCGTGTGGGATTACGACGACCTGAAGGATATGTGCGACATGGACGCCGTGGCCGAGTTCCGCCGCCATGCCCTGAATCCTGAGCATCCCCATATGCGCGGCAGCCACGAGAACGGCGATATCTTCTTCCAGCACCGCGAGGCCTGCAACAAGTACTATGAGGCTCTGCCCGCCGTGGTGGAGAAGTGCATGGAGAAGGTCAACGCCAAGCTGGGCACCAACTATCAGCTGTTCAACTACTACGGCGCGCCCGACGCCGACCGCGTCATCGTGGCCATGGGCTCCATCTGCGACGTGGCCGAGGAGGTCATCGACTATCTGAACGCCCACGGCGAGAAGGTCGGCCTGGTGAAGGTCCGCCTGTTCCGCCCCTTCGCTCCTGAGAAGCTGATCGAGGCCATCCCCGCCACCTGCAAGAAGATCGCCGTTCTGGACCGCACCAAGGAGCCCGGCTCCCAGGGCGAGCCCCTGTATCAGGATGTTGTCACCGCTCTGGCCAACGCCGGCAAGAACGACATCACTGTCATCGGCGGCCGTTACGGTCTGGGCAGCAAGGATACGCCTCCCGCCTCCGTGTTCGCTGTGTATACCGAGCTGGCCAAGGCCGAAATGAAGCGCCAGTTCACCATCGGCATCGTGGACGACGTGACCAATATGTCCCTGCCTGAGGACCCCAACTGCCCCAACACCGCGGCAGAGGGCACCATCGAGTGCAAGTTCTGGGGTCTGGGCGGCGACGGCACCGTGGGCGCCAACAAGAACTCCATCAAGATCATCGGCGACCACACCGACAAGTACGTGCAGGCGTACTTCCAGTACGACTCCAAGAAGACCGGCGGCGTGACCATCAGCCACCTGCGCTTCGGCGACAAGCCCATCCGCAGCCCGTATTATATCAACAAAGCCGACTTCGTGGCCTGCCACAACCCCAGCTATGTGACCAAGGGCTTCAAGATGGTGCAGGATGTCAAGCCCGGCGGCGTGTATATGATCAACTGCCAGTGGGACTTCGACGAGCTGAACCACCACATGGACGCCGCGTCCAAGCGCTATATCGCCCAGAACAACATCCAGCTCTATACCATCGACGCCATCGACCTGGCCATCGAGATCGGTATGGGCAAGCGCAACAACACCATCCTCCAGTCCGCGTTCTTCTCTCTGGCCAAGGTCATGCCGGAGGAAGAGGCCATTGCCTACATGAAGGAGAAGGCCAAGGCCTCCTACCTGAAGAAGGGCCAGGATGTGGTGGATATGAACTACAAGGCCATCGACCTGGGCGCCACCGCCTATAAGAAGATCGACGTTCCCGCCGACTGGGCCAACGCCGTGGACACCAAGGAGCCCAAGCAGCTGCACGGCAAGCCTGAGCTGGTGAAGATGGTCAAGGAAATTCTGGAGCCCGTGGGCAAGATGGACGGCGACAGCCTGCCCGTTTCCGCCTTCGTGGACCATGTGGACGGCCAGTTCGAGCTGGGCGCCGCCGCCTATGAGAAGCGCGGCGTGGCCGTGTCCGTCCCCACCTGGGACGCCGCCAAGTGCATCCAGTGCAACCAGTGCGCTTACTGCTGCCCCCACGCTACCATCCGTCCCTTCGCGCTGACCGCTGACGAGGCCGCCAAGGCTCCCGCCGCCGCCAAGATCGTGGACGTGAAGGCCGGCAAGGGCAAGGGCGTGTATCAGTTCACCATGGCCGTCAGCCCGCTGGACTGCATGGGCTGTGGCGTGTGCGTGGGCGCCTGCCCCGTCAATGCCCTGACCATGGTGGCCCAGGAGGGCGAGCTGCCCCAGCAGGATGTGTTCGACTACTGCGTGGCCGAGGTGTCCGAGAAGAAGGATATGCAGGACAACACCGTCAAGGGCAGCCAGTTCAAGCAGCCCATGCTGGAGTTCTCCGGCTCCTGCGCCGGCTGCGCCGAGACCAGCTATGCCCGTCTCGTCACCCAGCTGTTCGGCGACCATATGTATGTCTCCAACGCCACCGGCTGCTCCTCCATCTGGGGCGGTCCCGCGGCTACCTCTCCCTACTGCACCAACAAGGAGGGCCACGGCCCCGCATGGTGCAACTCCCTGTTCGAGGATAACGCGGAGCACGGTCTGGGCATGTACACCGGCCAGAACAAGATCCGCGAGGACCTGGCCACCAAGACCCGCGAGCTGATCGCCATCGAGTGGACCCGTCCTGAGTTGAAGGCCGCCGCACAGGCTTGGCTGGACACCATGGACGACGGCACCGCCAACGCTGAGCCCGCCAAGGCCTACGTGAAGGCCCTGGAGGAGAGCATCTGCACCGTGGACGAGCTGGCCGCCGTGCCTCAGTTCGCTGAGCACGCCGCCGAGCTGAAGGCCAAGGGCGCTCTGTTCTGCGACTGCGCCGCCTGCACGCTGGTGGCCGACATCCTCAGCAAGAAGGAATACCTGGCCAAGAAGTCCATGTGGATCTTCGGCGGCGACGGCTGGGCCTACGA
>CAKTMW010000035.1 GCA_934574095.1 uncultured Oscillospiraceae bacterium
AAAAGTGTTGATTTTGGCGCAAAAAAGCCCCTGTCCTGCCTCTCGGACGCTTCCCATGGGAAAACACCCACGCCGCCTTTCAAGCGGCGCTCTGAGAGGAAAAAACAGAGGTTTTCGCACCCTAATTGATACATTTTCCGGGCGGGTACAGGTACGGATATGAAAACGCCATAGGGCGGCTGCCTATGGCGTGGGGACAGGAAAAGGGCGCTGATGTGAAAATCAGCGCCCTTCGTGCCTGTCAGTATGAGATTTTTTGACTTCGTACCGTGTTCCCTGCCTTTGAAAACATTGATTTTACTGACTTTTTCATGTTTTCTTATTAGGAGGCGGGGAATGCCGCCTCGCTTTTTAGAATAGCGTCTCCTGATACGCCAGCTCCACCTGGCCGATGGAGCGCATCTGGGCGGCGTTCTCCGCCGTCAGTGCGTCGCAGATGGCCATCTTCCGGATGATGTTCTGCACCGTCAGGTCCAGCGCCGTTCCCGCCCGGTAGTCGGCAGGGAAGATGAAATCCACCCGGCCCTTGGCCAGCAGCTCTTCCACACCGGTGCGGTTGGACTCCTGATACACGGCGATGGCCTGCCCGCCGTAGGAGCGCATCATCTTCATGCAGGGCACGTCGCTGAGACCGTCGCCCACGTAGATCATGTTGGTAAAGGGGATGCGCTTGCTGTCGTCGGGCATGGAGTCGTTCAGCTTCTTATCCTCGCTGACCTCCAGCACACCCTTGTTGATGCGGTAGACGAACTGGGTCTTGTTGGTGAAGTTGACGTCCAGCTTGGGCCAGCAGGCCTGCCCGTCCCGGTAGTAGAACTCGCAGGCATAAATTTTTTTGAAGTGATGGGCGATGCCGCTGCCCTCGATGATCTCCTTCAATCCGGAGGACAGCACATAATGCTCCACCGTTACGCCCAGACTGTCGCCGAAGGCGTCGATCCGGTCAAACCACTCCCGCACACCGGGAAACAGCTCAATGGCCTGACCGCACTGTACCAGATAGTCCCGGTTCAGCGTTTTTCCCTGTGCCCGGCACTCTTCGATCATGGTGTACATATAGGCCAGCAGGCCATCCATCTGGTTCTCCCAGCCGAAGTTGTTGGCCTTCTGCCAGAACTGCGCCGGGGTATAGCCCAGGCTTGGGATAAAACTGTAATCCTCCATGTCGGTGGTGCACAGGGTCTTGTCAAAATCGTACAGCAGGGCGATGATAGGTCGTTGGTTCATGGATACGTCTCCTTTTGGGTAAAAAAGCAGCCGTTTGGCGGCTGCTTTTTTGCTTTGTGTTATTCGCCGGTGTAGTTGCGGCCGAACTTCAGCTCGTCCAGGCTCAGCTTGAAGTCGCTGGGGATGGGCGTCTCCGCCGCGGCGGGCTCGGCAGCGGGGGCGGTCTCCGCCTCCATTACGTCCAGATGCTGCATGATATCCTGCTGGATATCCTCCACCGGACCGGCGGGAGCGGCGCTCTCGCGGGGCGTCAGCTGCATCTCCGGCAGGGAGTTCAGGAACTCCTGCTGCTGGGCGCACAGCTCGCTGCCGTGGCGCACGAAGTCCGCCAGGCTCTGCTGGGCCATGGCCAGCTTCTCTTCGGCGTCGTGTTTGTCCTGCTCCAGCTGCGCCAGCTGGGCGGCATGCTGCTCCTTCGCCTCTTTCAGCAGGTTCTCCTTCTCGCTCTGTGCCTCCTGCACCAGCTTGGCGGCCATCTTCTGGGCCGTCAGCAGCGTGGAGCGCATGGCGTCCTCGGTGGCGCGGTATTCCTCCACCTTCTCCGCCAGAATCTTCAGCTTGGCCTTCAGCGTCACGTTTTCCTTATACAGCGCCGTATAGTCCTCCGTCAGCGCGTCCAGGAATTCATCCACCGACGCCATGGCATAGCCGCTGCCAAAGCCGGAGGATTTGGGAAATACTTTTTCAGAAACTTCCTGCGGTGTCAACATGGTACATCCCTCCGTCAATTACAGATACAGGCCGTTGTTTTCCAGCTCGTCGATCAGGTCGCCCATAATATCCACGCTGTAAGGCGTGATGATATAGGTGTTGGCGGCCACCTTCTTGATCTTGCCGTCGCCGGCATAGGCTACGCCGGACAGGAAGTCGATCAGACGGCGGGCCACATCCTTGTTGGTGGACTCCAGATTCATCACCACCGTGCGCTTTTCCCGCAGGTGGTCGGCGATCTCGCTGGCATTCTCAAAGCGCTCCGGCTTCACCAGCACCACTTTCAGCGCGGCGGTGGCGTGGATATTCACCACCTTGTTATGGCGGTCCTCCGGTTGCTTGCGCTCCTCGCGGCGGTCATCAAAGATGCTTCTGCTGTCGTTGCGCTCAGGCTGTTCCAGCTCTTCCTCCTCGTAATCGTAATCCTCGTCATCGTACGGATGGATGATCTTCTTGATCTCGTCCATGAAACCCATTTGAAAGCCTCCCTGTTGTGTATATTTTTACGTATTTTACTTCTGATAATTTCTCGCGCCGAAGATGGCGGAGCCTACCCGCACCATATTGGCGCCGCAGCGCACGGCGTCGGCATAGTCGCCGCTCATGCCCATGGAGATATATTCCCACTTATTATCGTACATTTCTCGGCTTATGTCAACAAAAAGACGGTAAACTTTCTCAAAATATGGTATGCTGCTGCCATTTTCCACCGCAACGGGTGGTATCGTCATCAGTCCCCGCACCCGGATGTGGGCCAAATCCTTCGCGTAGGCCGCCGCCTGGGCAACCTCCTCCGGCGCAAAACCGGATTTTGCCTCCTCGCCACCGATGTTCACCTCCAGCAGCACATCCTGCACCAGCTCCATTCTGGCGGCCACCTTTTCGATCTCGTCCAGCAGCTCGCGGGAGCCTACCGACTGGATCAGCGCCGCCTTGCCCACCACCTGCTTCACCTTATTGCGCTGCAAATGACCGATGAAGTGCAGCGGTGCGCCGTCGTAGGCATTCTCCTTCAGCTTCTCCGTCATCTCCTGCACCCGGTTTTCACCCAGGGCGTCGATTCCGGCGGCGATGGCCTCCTGACAGGCGGCGGCGTCATTCATCTTGCTGGCGCCCACCAGCGTGATATCCGCGCCGGTGCGGCCCGTTTCGCGGGCGGCGGCGTCGATCTCGGCCCGGATGCGGGCGATGTTTTCCCCAATAGTAGACATGGAAGTTTCCCCTTTCTGTAAGCTGTATCTCAAAGCGCTTGCCGGCGCTTTTATCCAATGACCTTTCCGTCGTATATCTCCGCTGCGGTGGTGATGACCTCATCGCCCCGCCGCAGCATACCGGAATCGTCGGCGGTGGAGGCCGCTTCCACCAGGGCGTAGCCATCCCCCTGATAGACCACCTTTACCGGCTTGAACTTAGCCCGGACGCCCAGCACACAGTACACGCCCGTCACGCCCTGGTCATTGACCCGCAGGGCGTTGGAGGGCAGCCGCAGCCCCTCGTAGGTCCGCAGCACCAGTGTGGCCGCCTGATGGCGCATCAGGGTGGTCTGGGCGATGTATTTGTCGCTGCGCAGCACCAGTACCCGGTGGCCGTTTTCGCTGCGGGAGATGCTGTCGACGGTCATGCGCAAATCTATATTCAGTCCCTTGGCAAACCGGATGGTCACAGTGGATCGGCCATCCAGCTGTTCCGCCTGGGCATCCGTAATGCTGGCGGCGTAGTACCAGGTGTCGCCGTAGATCAGCTTGCCCACGTTGGCGTTGTCGCTGTCGGTGGCCTTGACGCTGTTCAGCTTGCCGGGGGTCAGGTCGTCTTTCAAAAATTCCGGCGTCAGCACCGTTTCATATCCGTCGCAGGCGGCAGAGTAGATGCCTGCCTCCGGCGCGGTGATGGCTGTTCCGTTCAGCGAGCGCTCCAGCTCACTGATGGATTGCTCGGTGGCCTTGATGTCCGCCTCGATCTCCTCCTGGGAGGCGGAGGTGTAGTCCCGTTTCAGGATCGAGCTCTTCAGGGCGGAGAGCTCCTCATCCGCGCTGCTGTATTCGCCGCCGGAGATGGACTGCCGCAGCGCCAGAATACCGCTGTTGATGGAGGAGTCCAGCTTCAGCGCCGCATCCGGGTCCAGAAAGGAGGTCAGCGAAAACGAAAGCTGCTCCAGCCGCAGGTGCAGGGCCTCCAGCTGCTCCACACGGGTCAGTGCGCCGCTGTCGGGATAGGCGGTGGCCAGGGTCTGGCCCTTGCCCACCCGGTCGCCCTCTCCCAGAGCGTGGCCCAGGGTGGCGGCGTCGGAGTGAAACGTCTCCTCGTCCCGGATGAGATAGCCGGTCATCTCCAGCACCATCTCTTCGCTGGAGGCGTACACCAGGGTGGTGTTGATGGGGTCGGAGAAGTACCGGTAGGCCTGCACGGCGAAATAGATGGCCGCCGCGGCCAGGACCACCACGGACAGTATTTTGAAAATCGGTGTGGAAGAGCTTTTCATATCCCGCTCCTTGTGTCTGTGCGTGTTTTTGTATGTGCGTATGTGGGGGCGACCGCAAGGGTCGCCCCCTGTAAAAGCTGTTCTGTAGGGCGGGGCCAATGTGCCCCGCCGCCGGAGGTGCGCCGGTTTATCGTGTGGCGGGCCACATGGGGCCCGCCCTACGACCGATCACCGATAGCATCTCGTAGGGCGGCATGATCCTGTTGCGGTACCCAAAATTTCTTCGTTGCCTTACGGCGGACACTTGAATTTTGACCGCGGCCACTCGTTCGCCGTGCTTTATCTGCCATTGGCAGCGCACGGCTCTCTCTCCACATCGCGCCGCACGGAATGATACGTAACGCTCCGCTCATTCCTCATCCTCCGTCTCCTGAAAGCTCACCGCTCGCGCCGGGGCGATGGTGGAGATGGCGTGTTTGTAGATCACCTGCTGGCGGCCCTCGCTGTCCAGAATGACCACAAAGCAGTCAAACCCCGTGATGGTCCCCCGCAGCTGAAAGCCGTTCACCAGAAACATGGTGACGGGAATCTTCTGCTTGCGGGCCTGGGTCAAAAAAATCTCCTGTAAGTTGTTTTTCTTTTGCATAGCGTCCTCCTGCTATCTTTCTTTGTACGGACGCTATCTTTGTTTTTGGGACAGCCCCCGCCGTGATTCAGCATAAACCACGGCTGTGGAGATATTCTGTCGCTTTTTGCAATCCCTCCGGGAAATTTGGTTGCCGCTGCCAGCGCACCCAGAAAATGTCCGGATTCCGCCGCAGCCAGGTCAGCTGCCGCTTGGCGTACTGCCGGGAGCGGAGCTTTACCTCCTCGATGGCCTCCTCCACGGTGGCGTTTCCCTCCGCCACCGCCAGAAATTGCTTGTATCCGATGGCCTGCAAGGCCGTGGCGTCGTGGGGTAGACCGCTGGCCAGCAGGGTCTTGACCTCCTCCAGCAGTCCCTGCGCCACCATGGCGTCCACCCGTCTGTCGATGCGGTCTCGGAGGTCCTGCCGGTCCTCGAAATCCAGCCCAATGTACAGGGCGTCATATTTCGGCGGCCGCTGCCGTTCCAATTGGTCATGCTCGGTGATGGTCCGGCCGGTCTCCTGCCAGACCTCCAGCGCCCGGATGATCCGCTTCTCGTCCCGCAGGTGCAGCTTTTCCGCCGCGGCGGGGTCAATTCGGTGCAGCTCCTCCAGCAGCGTTTCAATGCCCTCGGTCTTGGCGCGGCGCTGCAATTCCTGCCGTATCTCCGTGCCCTGCGACCCGGCGGCAAAGTCCGTGCCCCGGATCAGAGCATCCAGATAGAGCCCTGTGCCGCCCGCCAGTACCGGCAGCCTGCCCCGGCTCAGAATATCCTGGACACAGGCGTCCGCCGCTTGCACATACCGGGCCGCCGACCAGCTCTCCACCGGGTCGGCCACCCCCACCATGTGGTGGGGGATGCCCTCCATCTCCTCGACGGTGGGGGAGGCGGTGCCGATCTCCATGCCGCGATAGAGCTGCATGGAGTCCACGCTGACTACCTCGCCGTTAAAGCGCTTGGCCAGCGCCACGCCCATTTTCGTTTTTCCCGTGGCGGTAGGGCCCACCACGCAAAGCACTCTCGCCATGGGGTTACTCCTTGGTGTCATTCGATGGTATTACGCTCGTTTGAACATCTTCTCGATGTCGTATTTGCTCAGTTGATACTTCACCGGTCTGCCGTGGGGACAGTACAAAATCTCCCCCGACTGCACCTTTTCCACCAGCGCCGCCAGCTCCGTGGCGTCGGTGGTCATACCGGCCTTGATGGCGCTCTTGCAGGCCATGGTGTGTAAAAGCTCATCCCTTGCCCCCTCCGGGTCGGCGCGGCCCAGGGCCAGCTTCTGGGCCAGCTCCTCCAGCGTGACGGCGGCGTCCGCCGCCAGAATGTCCGCCGGGACCTCCCGGATCAGCACCGTGCCACCGCCGAAATCCTCGCAGACAAAGCCGAACTCCTGCAGCAGCGGCAGATTGTCCAGCGCGGCGGCGTAGGCCTCCGGTTCCAGCTCTACGGTGACGGGCGTCAGCAGCGGCTGAGCCATCAGGGGCTGGCGGTTGGCTTTCAGGGCGTCAAACCGCAGCCGCTCGTGGGCGGCGTGCTTGTCGATGAGCCACACGTTCTCCTGGTCATCCTCGCAGATGATATAGGTTTTCAGCACCTCGCCCACCATGCGCCAGGGGGTCTCCTTCACCGGCTCGATGGTGGCCTGCTCCGGTTCTTCCGGCAAGGGGATGGCCTCCTGTACCGGCGGCTCCGGCGCTGTGACAGTCTCCGGTTCGACGGCTTTTTCTGTCAACGATTCCGCCTTTACCGGCGGCGTGATCTCATAGGTCCGACCTGTCAGGGGTGAGGATGTTACAATATTTTTCTCCGGCTCCGCCACATCCCGGACGTAGATAGTCTCGGCGCTGTGGGGCCGCCGGGCCATGGCGGGCACGCTGTCCCGGATGACATTTTTCGTGGCCGGGGCGGCGCTTTTGGGCAGGAAGCTGCCCAGGGGCTTTTTCTCCTCCACAGGGGCCGCGGCCTTGGCCTTGAACTCCTGGGTCGTCATTTTCTGGAAAAATTCCGGTCCATTACCGGCCTTGTTGGGTACGTTTTGGGGCTTTTTCTCCCCGTTTAGGGTGTCCAAAATGGTGTAATACACCGCATCGAACACAGACTTGTCCGACACGAACTTCACCACCGTCTTGGCGGGATGGACGTTCACGTCCACCCTATCTGTGGGCAGCGTCACGTGCAGGACGCAACCGGGGAACCGGCCCTTGAGAAGCTGATTCTTGTATGCTTCCTCCAGCGCCGCCGTCAGCAGCTGGGACTTGACGAAGCGGCCGTTGACGAAAAACACCTGCTTGCCCCGGCTGCCGTGGCCGTTCAGGGGTTTGGTGACAAAGCCCTCCACCTTCACGTCGCCGCCGCTGCCGGAGATCGGCAGCAGGCCAAGGGCGAAATCCCGCCCCATGGCGGCGTAGATGGCGGAGAGAAGCTGCCCGTCGCCGGGGGTGTGCAGCACCTCCTGCCCATCGCGGATCAGCTTGAAGGACACGTCGGGGTGGCTTAACGCCACGTGCTGCACCACGCCGGACACCGCCGCGCCCTCGGCGCTGTCTTTCTTCATGAACTTCATCCGGGCGGGGGTGTTGTAGAAGAGATCCCGGACGCAGATGGTGGTGCCCTCCGGACAGCCGGTAGGCTCCGTCTGGCCGGGCTTGCCGCCCTCCAGGTGCAGGGCCGCGCCCATGGCGTCACCGGCGGAGCGGGAGAAGATGTCCACCCGACTGACGGCGGCGATGGCGGCCAACGCCTCGCCCCGGAAGCCCAGGGTGCCGATGGCCGCCAGGTCGGCGGCGGCGCGGAGCTTGCTGGTGGCATGGCGCAGGAAGGCGGTGGGCAACTGCTCCGCCGGAATGCCGCAGCCGTTGTCGGTGATGCGGATATAGGTCAGGCCGCCCCGCTCGATCTCCGCCACGATGGCGGAGGCCCCGGCGTCGATGGCGTTCTCCAGCAGCTCTTTGATGACGCTGGCGGGACGTTCCACCACTTCTCCGGCGGCAATCAGGTCCGCCACATGGGGCGGCAGGCATTGAATCTGCGGCATGGTTCCTCCTTGTTGGGTGTTATCGTGTCATTGCGAGGAGCGAAGCGACGCGGCAATCCGTTTCTCCTTATCCGGAAATAGGAGTACGGATTCCCACGCCAGTGTGCGCACTGGCTCGGAATGACAGGCTTTAATCATTGCAATTTATTCTTCAGCTCGTACAGCAGATTCAGCGCTTCCAGCGGGCTGATGGTGTCCACCTGGGCGCGGCGGAGCGCTTCAATGACCGCGCTCTCGCTGAGAGCCTCCAGCGACACCTGATCCGTCTCCACAGGGGCGGCGTGGGGCTTACCGGCCTCATCCTCCAGCTCCTGCAAAATGTGGCGGGCGCGACTCAGCACCTGCTTGGGCAGGCCCGCCAGCTTGGCCACCTCAATGCCGTAGCTGCGGTCGGCGCCGCCGGAGATGATCTTCCGCAGGAAGATGATATCCTCGCCCCGTGTGCGGACGGCGATATTATAGTTGCGGACGCCGGGCAGCTGGCCCTCCAGGGCCGTCAGCTCGTGATAGTGGGTGGCGAACAGGGTCTTAGCCCCCAGCTTCTTGGGGTCGGCGCAGTATTCCAGCACGGCGCGGGCAATGGACATGCCGTCGAAGGTAGAGGTGCCCCGGCCGATCTCGTCCAAAATCAGCAGACTGTCCGCGGTGGCGGCCTTCAGAATGTCGCTGACCTCCGTCATCTCCACCATGAAGGTGGACTGTCCGGCGGACAGGTCATCGCTGGCGCCGATGCGGGTGAAAATGCGGTCCACCACGCCGATGCGGGCGGCTCTGGCAGGTACAAAGGAGCCGATCTGCGCCATCAGCACGATCAGCGCCACCTGACGCATGTAGGTGGACTTACCGGCCATGTTGGGGCCGGTGATGATGGCCACCCGGTCATCCTTTTCGCCCATGTAGGTATCGTTGGGAACGAACATGCTGTCCCGCCGCATCTGCTCCACCACGGGGTGGCGGCCATCGTGAATTTCGATGACGCCGGACTCGTCCACCACAGGGCAGCAGTAATTGTTCTTCACCGCCACAGCGGCCAGTGAGCACAGGGCGTCCAGCTCCGCCACGATGGCGGCGGCATGCTGCACCCGCGCCGCCTGGGCGGCGATGTGCAGCCGCAGGTCGGTGAAAATCTGGTATTCCAGGGCCGTGACCCTGTCCTTGGCGGAGAGAATGTCGTGCTCCAGGTCTTTCAGCTCCTGGGTGATGTAGCGCTCGCCGTTCACCAGCGTCTGCTTGCGGATATAGTGCTCCGGCACCTGGTCCTTAAAGGAGTTGGACACCTCGATATAGTACCCGAACACCCTGTTATAGCCGATCTTCAACGTGCGGATGCCGGTTTTCTCCTTTTCGGCGGCCTCCATGCGGACCACGATGTCCCGGCCCCCGTGGAGGATGCTCCGCAGCCGGTCCACCTCGCCGTCAAAGCCGTCCCGTACCAGCTCGCCCTCCCGGACGGAGAACGGCGGCTCGTCCACCAGCGTCTGGCCGATGAGGGTGGCCAGGTCGTTCAGGTCGTCCAGCTCCTCATTCAGCTGATGCAGACGGCCCTTGTCAAAGCAGGAGAGCTGGGCTTTCAGCTGCGGCAGCTTCTCCATGGCATTGCGCAAAGACACCAGGTCACGGCCGCCTGCCGTGCCGTATACGATACGGCCTACCAGACGCTCCATGTCGGAGATGCCCTGCAAAGCCAGAATCAATTCCTCGCGGGCCATGGTGTGGTCCACCAGCGCCGCCACGGCGGCGGTGCGGCGGTCAATCTCCGTGACGGACAGCAGCGGCCGTTCCAGCCATGCGCGCATCAGTCGTCCGCCCATGGCGGTTTTCGTCTTGTCCAGCACCCACAGAAGGCTGCCCTTTTTCTCCTTGCTGCGCAGCGTCTCCGTCAGCTCCAGATTGCGGCGGGCCGTCAAATCCAGTTCCATGAACTGGCCCCGGCGGTAGTATTCCAGATCATCCACGTGGGACAGGTCGGTTTTCTGTGTTTCGTGCAGGTAGCTGAGAAGTGCGCCCAGCGCCAGAAATACCGCCGGGTTGTCCCGCGGCAGACGCGCCAGGGCGTCGTCGCCGAACTGGCGGCGAATCAGTTTCTCGGAAGCCTCCATTTGGAAGCGGCCCGCCGGCAGCTTTTCCAGATGGCAGTTCAGCTTATCCTGCAAAAAGGTGTGAAGCGTCTCGTCAAAGAAGGCGGCTTCGTTCACCACCGCCTCGGCGGGAGAAAAGCGGCCCAGCTCGTTAATGAGCTGCCGCACCCGTTCCGGGCCGGAAAAGGCGGTGGCGTGGGCCTTGCCGGTGGAGATGTCACAGGCACACACAGCGGCGTAGTCGTCGTCCAGATAGATACCGGCGCAGAAGTTGGAGCGTCCCTCCTCCAGACAGGCACTGTCGATCACCGTGCCGGGGGTGACGACCCGGATGATATCCCGCTTCACCAGTCCCTTGGCCTGGGCGGGGTCCTCGGTCTGCTCGCAGATAGCCACCTTATAGCCCTTGGCGATCAGCCGGGCGATGTAGGAGTCCGCAGAGTGATAGGGAACGCCGCACATGGGCATCCGCTCCTCGGCGCTCTTGTCCTTGCTCTTGTCGCGGGTGGTCAGGGTCAGGTCAAGCTCACGGGACGCCGTTCTGGCGTCGGCGCCGAACATCTCATAGAAGTCGCCCAGCCGGAAGAACAGGATGGCGTCCTGATTCTGTTCCTTTATTTGCAGATATTGCTGCATCATGGGGGTCAGTTCTGCCATAAGGGACTCCTTTCAAACTATGTATCGCACTCCTGTCATTGCGAGGAGGCTGCAAGGCCGACGCGGCAATCCGTCGGGGCGTTAAGAAAACATGCCGGTGGCATGTTTTCAGCCTCCGATCTCGGCGGCTATGCCGCCGTAGCATCCATCTGAATTTCCACCGCATTGTTAAGAGAACGGATTCCCACGACCAGTCTGAGGACTGGTCTCGGAATGACAGAGAAAACCTTATACCATCTCGCCGAACAGCGCCCAGGTGTTGCTGTCGGTGATTTTTACATCGTGATAATTGCCGATGGCGGACGCGTCGCCCACCAGATGCACCAGCCGTCCTCCGGCGGTGCGGGCTGTCAGCGGCCAGCGGCTGTCGTCGCTCTGGCCGTCAATCAAGCAGCGAAGGGTACGGCCCACGTATTGGGCGTGGATTTCCTCAGATATCTGATTCTGGGCGTCGCACAGCCGGTCGAACCACACCTGCTTTTCAGCGCGGGGAACGGGGTCGTCCATCTTGGCGGCAGGCGTACCGGGCCGGGGAGAGAAGATGAAGGTGAACAGCGCGTCGAACCGCACCTGCTCCACCAGCGCCACCGTCTCCATGGCTTCTTCCTCCGTCTCGCCGGGGAAGCCGATGATGACGTCGCTGGTTAGCACCAGCTCCGGCATGACCTTGCGGGCATAGGTGATCAGCTCCAGATACCGGGCCTTGTCATAAGGGCGGTTCATGGCCCGCAGCACCCGGTCACATCCGGACTGCACGGGAAGATGCAGATGCTTTGCCACGTGGGAGCACCGGGCCATGGTGTCGAACAGCTTGAAGCTGGCGTCCTTGGGCTGGGAGGACATGAAACGGATCAGATAATCGCCGGGAATTTCATCCAGCGCCGCCAGCAAATCGGCAAAGTCGTAGCCGGTGCCCAAGTCCTTGCCGTAGGAGTTGACGTTCTGGCCCAGCAGGGTGATCTCCTTATAGCCCTCGGCTGCCAGCTGGCGCACCTCGGCAATGATCTGCTCGGGATCGCGGCTGCGCTCACGGCCCCGGACATAGGGCACGATGCAGTAGGAGCAGAAGTTGTTGCAGCCGTACATGATGGACACCCACGCGCGGGTGCGACCCTCCCGCACCACCGGCATGCCCTCGGCAATAGAGCCATGCTCGTTCTCCACCGAGAACACACGGCCACGGCGGGTATAGACCTGATACAACAGCTCCGGGAACTTCCACAGCGCCTGCGGGCCAAATACCAGATCTACGTGACGATAGGACTGGCGCACCTTTTCCGCCACCTCTGGCCGCTGGGCCATGCAGCCGCACAGGCAGATGATCTGCTCGGGGTTGGCCTTTTTCGTATGGGTCAAGGCGCCCAGATTGCCGTAGACCCGCTTTTCCGCGTGGTCACGGATGGCGCAGGTGTTCAGCACGATGATATCGGCCTCGGCAGGTTCGGTGACGAATTCGCAGCCCATGGCCTCCAGCATGCCCATAATGTGCTGGCTGTCGGCCACGTTCTGCTGGCAGCCGAAGGTGTCCACCAGCGCGTGGACGGCCTTGCCCCGCTGGATGTGCAGATCCTTTATTTTTTCAGTAAATTCCCGCTGGCGGGCCATGTCCGCGTCAGACAGGACAACGTTTTTCCGTTCCAAAAGTACCTCCTTCGCCCGACGGATGCCGCAAGGCGATTTTTAATCAAGATATTATACCACATCCCAAACCGCAACACAAGAAATCGGGGAAGAAAAATGACGAAAAAAGAGGACTGGCTTTCTATCAGTCCTCTTTCTCCGTCTCCGGATGCAGATGCTCGTATACCGCCTGCGCCGCGGGAGCGGGCAGCGCCTTCCGCAGATCGTCCAGCGACGCGCCCTCGATGGCCTTTACCGTGCCGAAGCGCTTGAGGAGCGCCTGCTTGCGGGCCTCACCCACGCCGGGGATGCCGTCCAGCTTGCCCCGATAGGTGCGCTTTTTGTGCTTCTGCCGCTGGAAGGTGATGGCGAACCGGTGCACCTCCTCCTGAATGCGGCCGATCATGGTGAAGATATGGGGCGACTGCTGGATGCCCAGCTCTGCGCCCTCCACCGTGACAAGCGCTCTCGTCCGGTGGCGGTCGTCCTTCACCATGCCCAAAATGGGGATGGCTACGCCTGCCGCCTGTTCCGCTGCCAGCGCCGCGTGAACGTGGCCCAGGCCACCGTCGATCAGCAGCAGGTCGGGCAGCGGCGGGAATTTTTCGTCGTCCCGATGGGCGAACCGCCGCTCCAGCACCTCCTGTATGGCGGCGTAGTCGTCGGGGCCGGT
Organism: uncultured Oscillospiraceae bacterium; assembly: GCA_934574095.1. Classification (GTDB taxonomy): domain Bacteria; phylum Bacillota; class Clostridia; order Oscillospirales; family Oscillospiraceae; genus Vescimonas. The sequence continues at coordinate 13,051 of CAKTMW010000035.1, forward strand.
CAGCGTCTTGATGGCGAACTTGCGGTAGTCCCGCTTCAGGGGCTTGCCGTCCACGAACACCACCATGGAGGCCACCATGTCGTCACTGCCCAGATTGGAGATATCGTAGCTCTCCATCCGCCGGGGCGTTTGGGGCAACCGCGCCAGTGTCTGCAAATCTGTCAATGTCCTAGACAGCCGCTCCGACTCGGTGGTGATGCGCTCCACCTCCTCCTTGGCGTTCTGCGCCGCCATGTCCACCAGCTGGGAGCGCTCGCCCCGCTGGGGCGCTTTGACGGTCACTTTATGGCCCGCCTGCCCCGTCAGCAGGGCGGCAAAGGTCTCGCTGCCGTCAAACAGGCACGGCAGCAATATCTCCCGCGGCAGCACCGCCTTGTCCAGATAGTACTGGCTCAGCACGGCGGACAGCACCTCGCCCTCCGCCTGATCGGCGGCGGTGGGGAAAATTTCAATCTGGCGGCCCAGCAGGTCGCCGTTTTCAATGTGCAGCACCGCCGCGCCGCACCGCACCGGCCCGATGTATACGCCCCACACGTCCGTGTCGGCGCACACCCCGGCGATGACCTGCTGCTGCTTGCCCAGCACCTGCAGGGCCTGCATCCGGTCACGGAGGGCCGCCGCCTTTTCAAATTCCAGCGCTTCCGCCGCCGTCTCCATCTCCTGCCGCAGACCCGCCGTCACCTGCCGCAGCTTGCCGCCCAGCAGCTCCGCCGCCTGGGCCATGCGGGCCTGATACTCCGCCTGACCGGGGCCGCCGGGGGAGCAGAAGCCGTCACATTTCCCAATGTGGTGGTTCAGGCAGGGACGCTCCTTGCCGATGTCCCGCGGGAACTGACGGTTGCAGGTGGGCAGCTTCAGCGCGGCGCATACCGCCTGTAAGGCCGCCCGCGTCTCATGCCGCCCGCCAAAGGGGCCGAAATACCGGGCCCCGTCCTCCTCCGGCTTGTTCACCAGCGTGAACCGGGGATAGGGCGCCTTTTCATTGAGCCGCACAAAGGGATAGCCCTTGTCGTCCTTCAGTAGGATGTTATACCGGGGCTGGTGCCGCTTGATGAGGGAGTTCTCCAGAATCAGCGCCTCGAACTCCGTGCGCACCACGATGGTGTCGAAGTGATCCACCTGCGATACCATCATCCGGGTCTTTTCGTTGTGGCCGCTGCCGGATTGGAAATACTGGCTGACGCGTTTTTTCAGCTTCTTGGCCTTGCCCACGTAAATGACCAGCCCGGTCTTGTCCATCATGATATATACGCCGGGGGACAGGGGCAGGCTGTCCGCCTTTTGCAGCAATTCCTGTTTTGTCATGGTGTTGGCCCCCTTCCCGATACTGTCATAAGTATAGCACGGCCTGTCTGCCGCCGCAAGGTTGCTTTTTGGAAGAGAAAATGTTACGATAAGGAAAACAACGAAGGAAGGAAAACGTTTTATGATACAAGATATCGCACCTCACCGGCTTGACCGGACCTACGTCATCGGGCGGCCTGACGCCGCGGATATCGCCCTGTGTGTGCGGCGGGGCAAAGTGCTGCTGCAAAAAGACGGCGACGGCTGGACGCTGCCCCGGTTCGGCAGCGCCATTCCCACGGAGGACGCCCTTCACGTCTTTTCTCTGGACGGCGTGGACTGCTATCTGGCCCGTACACCGGACACGGTCCCGGCGGGGACCGAATACGTAGACGTAGGCGGCATCCGCACTGTGCGGCCTATGGAGACGGCCTTCGCCGCCATCACCGCCGTGCAGCTCCACCGCTGGTACGGCGCACGGCAGTTCTGTGGCCACTGCGGCCATAAGACCCGGCCCAGCGACGTGGAGCGGGCCATGGTCTGCCCGAACTGCGGCCAGATCGAATACCCCAAGATATGTCCCGCCGTCATTGTGGCCGTTACCCACGGGGACAAGCTGCTGCTGACCCGCTACGCCAACCGTCCCGTCCGGGGCTATGCCCTCATCGCCGGGTTCGTGGAGATCGGCGAGACGCTGGAGGACACCGTCCACCGGGAGGTTATGGAGGAGGTGGGGCTGAAGGTGAAAAACCTGCGGTACTACAAGAACCAGCCCTGGGCCTTCACCGATACGCTGCTGACCGGCTTTTACTGCGAGCTGGACGGCGACCCGTCTATTACCCTTGACCACAATGAGCTGTGCGAGGGCGTGTGGCTGAGCCGGGATGAGATACCCGTCCGGGAAAACGATATCAGCCTGACCGCGGAGATGATCGAGCGGTTCCGGTTGGGGTTGGAGTAAGCAAACGGCTTGCGCCGGAACGGTGCTTTTTCGGCATAAGGCGGCTTTGCCGGTGAGTATTTGGGTAAAACCATCAGAAAAGAGCGCCCCATACATCAAGTATGGGGCGCTCTTTTTGGTCGCGTTTTGGCCAAACAGGCGCAGCAAAATCAGGGCACAAAATTTCCGCAAAGCGCCGCAGCTTTCATTGTGCGGTGTTGCCTTAACTGATCAGATAGCTGCCGCTCTCCGGGACTTCGGTGACGGCGGGGACCAGACGGGTGGCTTGGTCGAATTTCTCCGGCAGGGATCGGCGGAGGGACTCCAGGTCCACGCCGGGCTGCACGTACACACGGTCAAACCGCTGAGCCAGCATCTCCGCCGACAGGCCGGACTCCTCGGTCAGGTCGCTGCGCAGGACGATGCTGAGCTTGGTTTCCTTGGGCAGGTTGGCCCGCAGGCTTTTGACGAAGTCCGTCAGCACCTCTTCCCGGTCCGTGTCGGCCAGGCCGCCGATAAAGCCGGTCTCGCCGACGGTGGGATAGCTGAAGTAGTCCAGCGCGATCTCGTCAAAGCCCAGCTGGGCGTACTCCTGACACAGAGAGGTGATATACACCAGCGTCTGGGGATGGCTGGGATCCAGCCACGCCATGCTGGCGGCGTCATACCAGAAGTTGCCGCTCTCTACACGCAGCGCCGCGTCGGGATAGGCCCGGACAAAGTAGCTGTCGCAGAACACGGACATGCGGGCGATGGCATAGCGGTCATCCGCCAGCAGCGCCGTCAGGTTGTCCATGGTGTCGTACTGCTCCGCCTCCACCTCCTGCGGAATATCCACCCCGGTGGCATAGGTGATGGAGCCGTTGACCCGCTTGACCTCCACCGCGAAGGCATCCTCCGTCAGGTCGGCCAACACAGTCTCCGGAGCCTGCCGCAGCGCATTGCCCGGCAGCATCCGGGCATGAAGCTCCTGCAGACGGGGCATATAGGCGTTGTCGATGTAGTCGATGGTCACATCGCCGTCTGACACGGCGGGGGGCTGGTCATCCGGCTGAGGCTCCTCCTTGCGGAAGGGCCACTCGATGTGGGCCTGGCCCTGGTCGTCGTAGACGATGTAGTTCTGGATCACCAGAAAGGCCGTGGCCGCCAAAATCACCAGCACCAATATCACAGCCAGCAGCCGCTTCTGGCGGCGGCCCCGGCCACGGTAGTTGTGATAGCCCTTGGTCATGGTCAGGGCTGGATGTTATCCAGCAGGCCCACGCGGCGGGCGTGACGGCCGCCCTCAAACTCGGTGGTCAGGAACACCTCGGTGATCTTCTCGGCCAGGTTGGGGCCCACGATACCGGCGCCCATGGCCAGTACGTTGGCGTCGTTGTGGCGGCGGGTCATTTCGGCGCTGTAACTGTCGCCGCACAGGGCGCAGCGGATGCCCTTGACCTTGTTGGCGGACATGGAGATGCCGATGCCGGTGGTGCAGATGACGATGCCCTTGTCGCACTGGCCGCTGGCCACGGCGCGGGCCACCTTTTCACCGTAGACGGGGTAGTCCACGCTTTCGGTGTTGTAGCAGCCGAAATCCTCAAACTCGTAGTCGTGCTCCTCCAGCCAGATCAGAATGTCCTGCTTCAGCAGGTAGCCGCCGTGGTCGCAGCCGATGGCAATTTTCATGTGATGTTCCTCCTCATAGTTGTCTCTTATGGTGTATGTGGTGATGGGGTGTATGTACCATCAGTCGGCAAAAGCTCCTGTCAACTGATGATAGTCCTTAAAGCGCCTGGAATGAAGGCTTCATCCGGTCAAAGGTGGTGAAGTAGCGGAAGCCGCAGCTGCGCAGCAGCTCCTGCCGTGCTTCGATGGCGCAGCCCAGATGCTGGGCCACGTGGGCGTCGGAGCCCAGGGTGATGATCTCGCCGCCCAGCTGGCGGTACAGCTTGAGAATATCGGCATCCGGCAGGGGGGTGTTGCCCCGGTTGGTGTTGCACTCGATGCCCACGCCCTGGGGAATGACGGTGCGGAGTATCTCCTCAATCTGGGCCATGTGGGGCCGGAAGGAGATGTTTTTATGCCGCATCTCATTGATGCAGCGCACCGGCAGCGTCAGATGGCCCAGCACACTGAAGCGGCCCCATTTTGCCAGCTTCAGCTCCTCCTCCAGATAGGCGTCGATGACGGCGTGATAGTAAGCGTCGTCCCGGTCGCCGTCGATGTAAAACAAATCGAACCAGCCGGTTTCATCCCGCGTCAGGTGGACGGAGCCGATGATGAAATCCAGCTCCGGCGCGCCGGCCATCTGCTTTTCGGCGCAGTCGAAGCCCAAATAGGCCTCGCCCAACTCGGCTCCCAGCTTCAATTTGATGCGGCCGCCGTAGCGGGCTGCTGCGTCGGCGTACTGCTGCCGGACCTTGACCCAGTCAAATACGTCGGCCCGCAGGTGGTTGGTGCCCCACTCTATGGTGTCCACATGGTCGGTGAAGCAAATTTCATCCAGCCCCAGGGCGATGCCCTGACGGGCCATGTCCGCCATGGTCAGGTGGCCGTCCGGCGAACAGGAGGAGTGTACATGATAATCAGCCAGATACATCAGCGTTTCTTACCAAAGAAGCTCTTGCGCTTTTCGTAGTTGCTCTCGCCCAGCAGGTCGCTGAACTTTTTCAGGGCTTCCTTTTGCTCCTTGTTCAGATTTTTCGGGGTCTCGATGTTGACGGTGACGTACTGGTCGCCCCGGCCCCGGCCGTTCAGGGCGGGAATACCCTTGCCCCGCAGACGGAACACGCTGCCGGTCTGGGTGCCCTCCGGAATGTCGTATTTCACCTTGCCGTCGATGGTGGGGATCTCCAGCGTACCGCCCAGCACCGCCTGGGCGTAGGTGATGGGTGCCTCGCAGAATACGGAGGTGCCCTCCCGGCGGAATATCTCGTGGGGCTGCACCATGATGGTGATCAGCAGGTCGCCGTTGGGGCCGCCGTTCTTACCGGCGTGGCCCTGGCCCCGCAGGGAGATGGTCTGGCCGTCGTCGATACCGGCGGGGATGTTGACCTTGATGGCGCGGCGCTTGCGCACCCGACCCTGACCGTGACAGTCGGGGCAGGGCTGGTGAATGATCCGGCCCGTGCCGCCGCACTTGGAGCAGGGGGAGGTGGAGGCGAACACACCCATGGGGGTCTGCCGCCGGGTCTGGACGCTGCCGGTGCCGTGGCAGACGGAGCACACCTCCGGCGTGGTGCCCTCGGCGCAGCCGCTGCCCTTGCAGGTGGGGCACTGTTCGCTGCGCTCCACGTTGATCTCCTTCTCGCAGCCGAAGGCTGCCTCGGTAAAGGTGACGGACACGCTGGCGCGGATGCTCTCGCCCCGCTGGGGCGCGTTGGGATTGCGCCGCTGGGCGCCGCCGAAGCCGCCGCCGAAGAAGCTGCCGAAAATGTCGCCCAGATCGCCGAAGTCAAAGCCCGCCGCGCCGTCGCCCCAACCGGGGCTGCCTGCGCCTGCGCCGTAGCTGGGGTCAACGCCCGCGAAGCCGAACTGGTCGTACCGGGCCTTCTTGTCGGGATCGGACAGCACCTCGTTGGCCTCGTTGACCTCCTTGAACTTCTCCTCGGCTTCCTTGTCGCCGGGGTTCATGTCCGGGTGGTACTTGCGGGCCAGCTTTTTATATGCTTTTTTGATTTCGTCCTCCGACGCGCCCTTGCTGACGCCGAGGACCTCGTAATAATCTCGTTTTTCCTGAGCCATAGGTGTTGTCTCCTAAACGCCACAAGAAGGGACAGGAACCCCTGCCCCTTTTGTGGAACAAATCATTTACTTGTTCTGGTCGTCGTCATCCACGACCTTATAGTCGGCGTCGTAGTACTGCTGGCCGCCGTTGGGGTCGCCGCCGGGCTGCTGGCCGCCCATGTTGGGGTCGCCCTGAGGAGCCTGCTGCTGATACAGCTTCTCACTCATTTTGTAGAACAGCTGGGTCAGCTCCTCAGTAGCGGCCTTGATGGCGTCGGTATCCTCGCCCTTCAGGGTCTCCTTCAGCTTCTCGATACCGGCCTTGATGGGCTC
>CAKTMW010000036.1 GCA_934574095.1 uncultured Oscillospiraceae bacterium
CGAAAAACTCACCGTGCGTTTTTCAAGTTTTGGGATATTATCTCACATTGTTGGGTGAGATGCCATGCGGGTGGTTACGGTATTGCGGGCGAAGCGGGAGACAGACTTGGTGAGAATCAGGTCGATCTTGCCCTGCTTGCACCATTTCATCATCCGCATGAAGTCTGCCCGCTTTTTGGCCGAAGTGCCGGTGATGCCCTCATCCGCAAAGATGTCGGCCATCGTCCACGACTTATTCTCCATGATCTTCTCGGTGTAGTAGTTTTTCTGCGCCTCGTAGCTGTTGAGTTGATCCTCCTCTTTGGTGGATGCCCGGCAGTAGGCCGCCACCCGAAGCTGCCGCTGCTCGGCAGTTCCGGTGTTCTTTGGCGCAGCGGGTATCACGATCACCTTCGGCTTGTTCTCGCCCATGATTATGCTCTCCCCTCGATAATCTGGCCGTTTTTCAGTAACAGGCTGGCCTGCCCCTTTTTGACATAGACCTGTGATACGGTACTTTTCAGCAATTCTGCGTCGATCTCCGCCATCGGTGCGGCAGCAGTGAATAGATACCGTAGTTCAGCTCCTCCACATTGACCGTGAGCATCTCCGTGCGCTTGAGGACGGTGTAGAAACTGTCGATCTTCTCAACTTTGCAGTCGGCTTTGACCGCGTCGCCAATTTCCAGAGCCTCCAGCAGTTCCATGCAGCGGGCGTACTGGTCGTGGGGGATGGGGAACGGGATGGTTGCCACGCCATATTCCGGGTGAGATGGGTTACTTAAAACTGCTCGAATCATTCTTTCGCCTCCGTCCTATTTCCTCCATATCTGTCCGCAAACAAGTCCCGTCCCGATGCCAGCAGACGATGCCGTGGCGTGGGTAGGGACAGCCCTGACACCTCTCGTGCTCATTGCAGAATACCGGCTCCGGCGAGCTCTGCTGGTAGGGCGCTGGCTGTCGCTCATCGATCCGCCGCGCCAGTGGCCTTGTTGGTTTTCGCATATACTGCTCCTCTCTGGGCTGCCGCCCTTGATCTGTCCTGAAACGCAAAAAGAGCGCCGGTTCGATGGTTCTACGAAACCAACAAGCCGACGCCCTAAACTTTGTGAAACTTTTTTATGAAAAAAGCTCCCTTTTGCGAGGAAACTTCTCGTACAAAAGGGGACTGCATCCAATTTTATCGTCAGAAAGCAGAAAAAGAGGGGTTCAAATCACGTCGAACGCCTCTCAGACGGCTCTGACATCCATGCTCAAAACCGGTAAAATCGGGGTGTGGAAACCCCCGAAAAAGCTTGATGTCATGCGGTTTTCACTGCATGACATCTAAACTTGTTTGTTAACTTGGAGCAGGATACGGGAGTCGAACCCGCCTCCTCGGCTTGGGAAGCCGATGTACTACCGATGTACGAATCCTGCAAGTGGAGATATCATACCACACTTTCCCTGCCATTGCAAGGCGAAAATCGCCGCCTCTTTCACTTTTCCGCTCCGGCGCATAGGCCAAGCCCCGCGGGACATAGGATACCACCAAAGAAACAAGGAGGGTATGCGGTATGAAGCGAGCAGTGGGATTTCTGGCGGCATTGGTGATGGTGTGGGGGCTGGCGCAGCCCTGCTGGGGCGTGGAGCTGACGCTGACCTCTCACGCGGCGCTGCTGATGGAGAAATCCACCGGAGAGATCCTCTACGCCCAGAATGAGCACGACGCCCTGCCCCCTGCCAGCGTCACCAAGATCATGACGGTGCTGCTGACCATGGAGGCCATCGACGACGGCCGCATTTCCCTGGAGGACATGGTCGCCGTCAGCGCTTACGCCGCCGGGATGGGCGGCAGCCAGGTGTTTCTGGCGGAGGGCGAGCAGATGTCGGTGGACGATCTCCTCAAGGCGGTGTGCGTATCCTCCGGCAACGACGCGGCGGTGGCCCTGGCGGAACACGTGGCGGGGGTGACGGAGCTGTTCGTGGAGCAGATGAACAACCGCGCCCGTGAACTGGGCATGAAGGACACCCACTTCGTCAACTGTACCGGCCTGACGGCGGAGGGCCACGTGACCTCCGCTTACGACATCGCCCTGATGAGCCGGGAGCTGCTGCTGCACCACCCTCAGGTGCGGAACTACACCACCATCTGGATGGACACCCTGCGGAACGGTACCTTCGGTCTCAGCAACACCAACAAGCTGATCCGGTTTTATGAGGGCGCCACGGGGCTGAAAACCGGCTTCACCCAGGAGGCGGGCTACTGCATCAGCGCCACCGCGGAGCGTGACGGCATGGAGCTCATCGCCGTCATCATGAAGGGCAATACCTCCGACAGCCGCAACACCGACGCCAAGACGCTGCTGAACTATGGCTTTTCCACCTACACGCTGGCCGATATCCAGCCGGAGGAGCCCCTGCCCACTCTGCCGGTGACGCTGGGGGCGGCGGATACTGTGGCCCTGACGCTGCCGGAGGAGGGCCGAACCCTGCTGTTGGAGAAGAGCCAGACCGGCGGCCTGACCCAGACGCTGGACCTGCCGGAGACCGTCTCCGCCCCCATCCGGGCCGGGCAGCAGTTGGGCACGCTGACCGTCAGCCGGGAGAGCCAGACGCTGCTGACCGTCCCCGTCGTGGCGGCAGAGGAAGTACCCGCCCTTACCTGGTGGGAGATGACCGGTCGTATGCTGGGGCTGCTGACCTTCCACCAATAAAGGAAATAGGGAAAACCCAAAGTTCCCCTTGTATTTTCCTCCGGGCCGTTGTAATATTATCTTTTAAGAGAAGACCACTTTTACACAGGAGGTATGTACGATGATAAAGGTCGACCTTACCAATATCCAGAGCTTTCTGCGCCTGCCCTACGAGGCGGCGGTGTCTCCCCGTCTGAAGATCGCCCACAGCCATTTGCAGCTGGCCAGCGGCCGGGGCGGCGAGTTTACCGGCTGGGTGCATCTGCCCCGCGACTATGACCGGGCGGAGTATGCCCGCATCAAGGCGGCGGCACAGAAGATACAGCGCGATTCCCAGGCCCTGGTGGTCATCGGCATCGGCGGCTCCTATTTGGGAGCCCGCGGCGTCATCGAGTGCCTGTGTTCCCCCAACTATAACCTGAAGAAGAAGTCTACCCCCAATATCTACTTCATCGGCAACGGTCTCAGCAGCGAGGCGCTGACCGAGGCCATGGAGCTGGTGGAGGACGTGGATTTCTCCGTCAACGTGATCTCTAAGTCCGGCACCACCACTGAGCCTGCCGTGGCCTTCCGTTTCTTCCGTGAGCTGCTGGAAAAGCGCTACGGCAAGGACGAGGCCGCCCGCCGCATTTACGCCACCACCGATGCCCGCAAGGGTGCGCTGAAATCCCTGGCCGACGCTAACGGCTACGAGACCTTCGTGGTGCCCGACAACATCGGCGGCCGATACAGTGTGCTGACCGCCGTGGGCTTGCTGCCCATCGCCGCCGCCGGCATCGACATCGACGCGCTGATGGCCGGTGCCCAGGAGATGATGGAGACCTGCGCCGCCGGGGATATGGAGCGCAACCCCGCGTGGCGCTATGCCGGAGCCCGGTACGAGCTGTACCGCATGGGCCGTAAGATCGAGATTCTGGCCGCCTACGAGCCGTCCTTCCGCTTTATGTCCGAGTGGTGGAAGCAGCTGTACGGCGAGAGCGAGGGCAAGGAGAACAAGGGCCTGTTCCCCGCCAGCGTGGAATTCACCGCCGACCTGCACTCCATGGGTCAGTATATCCAGCAGGGCGAGCGGCATCTGTTCGAGACGGTGGTCCGCTTCGGTCCCTCCGCCCGCCAGCAGCAGGTGCCCTTTGACGAGGGCAACGGCGACGGCCTGAATTTCCTGGCGGGAAAGAGCATGGACTTCATCGCCCGCCAGGCCATGGACGGCACACTGCTGGCCCACGTGGAGGGCGGTGTACCCAACATCATCATCGAGACCGGCAGCAACGACGCCCACACGCTGGGCGAATTGATCTACTTCTTCGAGTATGCCTGCGGCCTGAGCGGCTATCTGCTGGACGTGAATCCCTTCGACCAGCCCGGCGTCGAGGCTTATAAGAAGAATATGTTCGCCCTGCTGGGCAAGCCCGGCTACGAGGAGCTCCGTGAGGACCTGCTGAAAAAGCTGAAACGTTAACGGTTTTGTCATTGCTTTTTCTCCGGGCATATGGTATGCTGACAGTAGGAGAATAGTCCTATTTAAGTTAAAGGAGTGATTTCTTATGGTTAGACTGATTATGGGTGCCAACGGCGCAGGCAAGACCAAGCAGCTGATCGAGCTGATCCACACCGCGGTGGAGAGCGAGAACGGCAGCGTCGTGTGCATCGAACCCAGCGCCGACATGACCTACGACATCAGCTATAACGTCCGTCTGGTCAACGCCGGTGAGTATAACGTGAATAATTACGAGTGCCTGCGGGGTTTCATCAGCGGCCTGTACGCCGGCAATTACGATATCTCCCACGTGTTCGTGGACAACCTGTGCAAGATCGCCGGGGACAAGGACCTCCAGGCGGTGGAGGACTTCTTGGGCTGGCTGGACCGCTTCAGCAACACCAACGATGTGAAGTTCACCGTCACCATCAGCGCCGACGAAGATTCCGCCACCGAGGGCCTGCGGCAGTATACCTGATTGAATTGAAAAGCGAAAGAGAGGAATGGCTTTGGCCATTCCTCTTTTTTGGGTTTGGCTATAAAAGGCAACCCCCGGCTTTACCGGGGGCAAAAAATAGCCTATGGCGAGGGACAAAGTAGACAAGAAAAAGTCTCCGGGTTAAAGTAAGGAAAAGGTTTGCCGACAAAAACTTACAAAAACAAGGAGACTTATTCATGAAAGAAGTAGATGTAAGTAGTTTAGAACATACCAGCTGACGTTGTCAATACCATGTGGTGTTTGCGCCGAAGTATAGGCGAATGGAGATTTATGGGAAAATAAAAGAAGACATAGGCGTAATACTTCGGAAGTTATGTCAGCAGAAAGACCTGCTAAGAAAAGTCAAGTAGAAATTTCAATGTAATGAGGTGTGGAAAAAGCCACACCGAACCAAGCCGCTTCGCATCTCAAAAATGAAACGGCGGCCAGCCGAAACTTTATGGCGAAATCAGGCGGTGTGTTCCAGTGACTCCAGATAGGCTTTCACAGTGGCGTAGTAGATCCGCAGGAATTTGTCGGCGGAGGCCATCATGTAGACGCGGTAGGGCTTCCCTTCGGCGCGTTTCTTGTCCATGAACTGGTAGACCGGTTCATCCAAAGGCGCGTTCTGCAAATAGACACTCATGACAAGGAACAGCGTCCGCCGCAGAGACGACGCGCCAACTTTGCTCATACTCTTGTGCCTGCCGGTCACATCACCGGAATCGTTTGGCGGAGCATCCAGCCCAGCGTAGGCCACGAGCGCCTTCTTGGAATAAAAGCGGCGCACATCTCCGATTTCAGCTATGAGCTGCGGCCCCAGAGTCGGACCTACACCGAACATATCCATGACAACAGGATATTCCGGCAGTTGGGACGCCAATGTTTGCATTTCGTGTTTGAGTGCAGCAAGCGCGGCAGAAGTCGCTCTGAGTTGAGCAACAGGCAGTTTCGTCGTTTCAGATTTCGGCATAACACCAATGTGTCCGCTGGCTACGGCGTGAATGGTTTGCGCCTTTGTTTCACTGAAGTTGTAGCCATGCTTTCTACACCACCTCTGGTACTTGTTGATAAACGCCCTTTCTGAGCGTTCACAAACGCACTTGCAATGCCAAAACTCTGCCACAAAATCCACCCACTTTTCACTCCCATCCCCGCGGATCGGGCCTGAAAACAGGCGGTTGGCGTTTGGAAATACCGTATCCAGCAACGAGATCAGATTGTTCTTCAGAACCGTTTGCACCTTGGAATATTGCCGGTACTGGCGGTAGCAGCTCTTCAGCAACAGCCGGGTATCTTCCTCAGGGATATACCTCGGCAAAGTTAACCAACGGTCAAGGCCATAGTTCGCCAGCTTTATGGCATCCTTTCGGTCGGTCTTGACACGTCTCAAATCGTTGTTCCCGTAGCCATGCACCAGCTTTGCATTGACGACGGAAACATACAGCCCTGCGTCGTGAAGCAGCTTTGCCACCGGCGCATGGTAGTTTCCTGTGGCCGCCATGACCACACGAGTCTCACCGTCCAGGCTTTTGAGCCGCCCTGCCAGCTCACTCAGTTCACTGCCGGTGTGACGGACTTCAAAGGGTGAGATAACGACCTCTCCAAAGGGGCGCATAACAGCAACCGTGCTTCTGCCTTTGGAAATGTCAATTCCAACAGAGTTCATTTGCATTCCTCCCATCTGTTGTGAATCGCAACCGGAATCCATCTTTTTCTCATTGCCGATTCAATCTATTGGGTGACACGAACCCTATAGTGAAACGCTCGGCGGAGGTGGTGTTCTTCTTCATAGTAGTTCTTTTCTGATGCTCTTGGCATCTTGCGTATTTCACAGGCCGCCGCCCTTATTTGTTGTTTCGTGAGGTCTTGTTTCATCTCTCACTTTCTGTCTGTATTATAACAATACTCCTCTGCTATATTATAGCAGAGGAGAAAAATTGCTTTCGCCTATTTTTGACGTAATCTCTTTCCTTAATATCAGTTCCTTGTCAAAGATGCTTAATGTTGCTTTTTCTTTCTAGTGGATACAAAAAGATGTCACTAGGTGTTCAAAAACGTTCCAACCTCTTGTTTCCTGAACACCTTTACGCTTATAATACAAACATCCACATCGCAGACTTCCACATGGGCGATTTTCAGGCGGAAAAAACGGACAAACTTCCACATAAACTTCCACCTTCCCCCTCTCCGGCACCGGCGGGGCAGGCAAAAAAAGAGGAGAGGGAACACTCCCTCTCCTCTCTCGAAAAGCCAGTATTGACGCGGTTTTGCTTACTTGCCGAAGTAGCGGTTCAGCAGGCCCTCGAAAGCCTTGCCGTGACGGGCCTCGTCGCGGGCCATTTCATGGACGGTGTCGTGGATGGCGTCCAGATTGTACTGCTTGGCCAGCTTGGCCAGCTCGAACTTACCGGCGGTAGCGCCGTTCTCGGCGTCCACGCGCATCTGCAGGTTCTTCTTGGTGCTGTCGGTGATGACCTCGCCCAGCAACTCGGCGAACTTGGCGGCGTGCTCGGCCTCCTCCAGACCGGCCTTCTCCCAGTACAGGCCGATCTCGGGATAGCCCTCACGATGGGCCACACGGGCCATGGCCAGATACATACCCACCTCGGAGCACTCGCCCTCAAAGTTGGCGCGCAGACCGTCGATGATCTCCTTGCGGACCTCCTCAGGCACGTTGTCGCCGAACACCTTGCCGACGCCCACCACATGCTCGGCAGCCCAGGACTTCTCCTCGGCCTGCAGGGTGAACTTCTCACCGGAAACATGGCATACCGGGCACTCAGCGGGGGGAACATCACCTTCATGAACATAACCGCAAACAGGGCAGACCCACTTCTTCATAACTTTTTACCTCCATTGTTGTAATTAAATATTTGTTTTGTTCTTATTTTGACGCTGCTCTTGTCCAAAAAGCAGCCATTGTCAACTGTTTTTCTCCTTGGTCAGACATGGATTGCACCGGCCGTAGAAGGTGACACTGTACCCTTCACTCTTACCCACCTGAGCCAAGTCAGGGGCGTCCACCGGAATGGGCGGCAGGTCGATGACCGCGCCGCAGCTGCGGCAGATAAAGTGCCCGTGGGGGGCGACGTTTCCGTCGTAGCGATCCTCGCCATCCACACAACCGATGACCTGCACCATACCTTCGCTGCGGAAGCGGGCCAGGTTCCGATACACCGTGGCCAGCGACAAGTCGGGGATTTGGGGCTTCAGCTGGCTGTAAACCCATTCTGCCGAGGGATGACATTTGGTGGAGCGCAGACATTGCAGAATAGCCTCCCGCTTGGGACTGTATCGTCTTGCTGTCTCCATGGACATTCCCCCTTCCTTTTATCGCTAACAATTATTGTTTGCGTTAGTATAGTACCACACCCTTTTGGATTTGTAAAGAGTTTTTTTGAAACTTTTCAGAAAAATTTTCCGCCGCATTCTATTCTCTCCGTCACGTCCGGAAAATATGTAAAAAAGACCGGTACGGCTATGCCGTACCGGTCTTTTAAGTTGTATCAGCTTACTCAGCCTCAGCCAGAGCCTTAGCCTCGGCGATAGCCTTCTCCTGAGCCGCAGCGGGGCAATCCTCGTAGCGGATAAAGTTGAAGGTGAAGGTACCGCGGGACTGGGTCATGGAGCGCAGGTCGATGGCGTAGCTCATCATCTCGGCCATGGGAACCTCGGCCTCCAGCACCTGCTCGCCATCGCCGGTGGGGTTCATGCCCATCACGCGGCCGCGGCGCTTGTTCAGGTCGCCCATGACGTCGCCCAGATAGCTGTCGGGAATGGTGACCTTCAGCTCACCGATGGGCTCCATCAGCACGGGCTTGGCCTCAGGCAGAGCGGCCTTGAAGGCCAGGTTGGCGGCCAGCTTGAAGGCGATTTCGGAGGAGTCCACGGGGTGATAGGAGCCATCCACCAGAGTGGCCTTCAGGAATACCACGGGATAGCCGGCCAGCACACCGTGCAGGCAGCTCTCGCGCAGGCCCTTTTCCACAGCGGGGAAGAAGTTCTTGGGCACGGAGCCGCCAAACACGTTCTCTTCAAAGATCATATCCTCCTGCTCGCTCTGAGGCTCGAAGATGATATGAACATCACCGAACTGGCCGCTGCCGCCGGTCTGCTTCTTATAGCGGCCCTGCTTGCGGACGGTGCTGCGGATCTTCTCACGGTAAGCGACGCGGGGGGTGCTCAGCTCGGAATCCACGCCGAAGCGGGACTTCAGCTTGCTGCACAGCACGTCGATCTGGATATCGCCGGCGCCGGAGATAACGGTCTGATGGGTCTCGGCGTTGTTGGTGACAGAGAAGGTGGGGTCTTCTTCATTCAGCTTGTTCAGGCCGGTGCCCAGCTTCTCGATCTCCTGCTTGGTCTTGGGGGAGATAGCGCGCTCATAGCAGGCGGGAGCAAAGGCCAGAGGAGCGAACTTGACGTAGGTCTTGGGCTCGCACAGGGTGTCGCCGGTCTTGACCTTGTCCATCTTGCCGATGGCGCCGATATCGCCGCAGCAGATCTCCTTGGTCTCTTCGCTCTTCTTGCCCTTCATGGTGTACAGACGGCCCAGCTTTTCGGTGTTGCCGGTGGTCATGTTGTACAGGGACATATCGCCGGTGACCTTGCCGCGGATGACCTTAATCATGGAGTACTTGCCGTACTGGTCGGAGATGGTCTTGAACACAAAAGCGGCGGTGGTGCCATTGGGATCGTAAGCGACCTCGATGGCGTTGCCGTCGTCGTCCTCGGCAGCCTCGGCGGGCATGTCGGTGGCCACGGGAACCAGATCCACGATAGTCTGCATCAGCATGTCAACGCCCATACCGGTGACGGCGGAGCCGCACAGCACGGGGCAGACGGTACCCTCGCGGACGCCGATCTTCAGACCCTTGGCCATATCCTCGGCGGACAGCTCCATGGTCTCGAAGAACTTCTCCATCAGCTCCTCGTCGGCGCCGGCGGCGGCTTCCATCAGTTCGGAGCGCAGAGCCTCCACCTCGTCAGCCATGTCGGCGGGGATGGCGCACTCGCCCTTGGCGTCGTAAGCCTTGTTGTGCAGCAGGTCGACGATCACGGTGACGGCCTTGTTGGCGTCAGCCTTGGTGGCAACGATGGGTGCGATAGCGGTGCCGAACTTGGCCTTGACAGTCTCGATGCAGCTGGCGTAGTCGGCGTTGGCCTCCTCCACGCGGTTGATGAACATCATGCGGGGCTTCTTGCCCAGCATCTTCCAGGTACGCTCCATACCCACGGACAGACCGTCCTTGGCGTTGCCCACGATCACGGCGCACTCGGCGGCGCGAACGGCGCACACAGCCTCGCCGGCGAAGTCGAAGTTGCCGGGGGCGTCCATGACGTTGATCTTCTTACCCTTATACATGACGGGAGCAAAGGCCAGAGAGATAGAGATCTGGCGCTTGATCTCCTCGGCGTCGTAGTCGCAGGTGGTGTTGCCGTCAGCGGTCTTGCCCAGACGGTCGATACCCTTGGTCATGAAGAGCATCTGCTCCACCAGAGAGGTCTTGCCGGAGCCGCCGTGGCCCAGCAGGGCAATATTGCGAATGTCGTTTGCAGTCATAATGGTTGTGTTCTCCCTTCAATTTGATCCAGCGCACGGGCGCTGCCGCGCGCAATACGCTCAACATGACGATTATAGCTCACTTTTGCAAGTCTGACAACCTTTATTTTTAATATTTGTAGGAAAAATCCCCTGTCTTACGGGAGATTTCGTCAACTTATACAACAAGCTTTCCCTTTTTCTGGTCAGGTCGACCAGAGTCGAAAGAACGCGCTCCCACACACTGCATTCTCCGTCACTTTTTGAAAAAATGAAAGTCGCAGCAGTCTCCGCCGTATCCCAGCGTCTTTGTGCGGGCGAAGCCCATTTTCTTCAGCCCGCCGTAGGTCACATTATCCACATCGCAAAACAGGCGGCACAGCTCCCCGCAGCCGTTCTCCACACACGCCGTATGCCAGAGGCACTTGGTGATCGCCGCGTCGAAGTGATCCCGGCCTCGCTCCTGTACGCTCTCCCACAGGTCGCTGGTACGCATGATCTTCAGGAAAGCGCTCCTGTAAATGGCAAAAAAGCCCGGTATTGCCTCCAGTTTCGCCGTGGATGTATGCTTTTTTGCCGCGACCTTATCCAGCATATACTTCCGCATACACCCATACACTTCCTCCTGCGAAAGGCCGCCCTCCGGCAGCACCTGATACAGGGCGATGCGAGGAAGGATCGTCTGGACCAGCGTCTTCCTCTGGTTTTTTGACTTACCCTTTGTGCCTTCTATCAGGGTCTGGAGCACCTCCTCCTGCCGGTCGGACAGTGCGCTGCCCCGCTCCTCCCCGAATTCCTCCAGCAAAAACGCTTTGATCTCTGCTTGCTGCTTGTTCTTCATGGTTATCGCACCTCTTTACGCTTTGATATCTGGATTTTTTATATCACAGAACGCCGCAGAAAACAAGAGCAGCCACAGCAGCTTGCGCCGCTGTGGCTGCCGCGTCCTGTTTAAGATTTCCGCAGCGCTCACGCTTTTTCAGTACCGCTTCGCCGTTCCGCTCAGCAGCAGTGTCGGCAGCAGCCACAGTGCCAGGAAGCCCAGCATATACAGCGGCGACAGCGTGCCGTAGCTGCCCACGGAGGTCAGGTAATAGGTCAGCAGCAAACCCACCACCGCACCCAGATAGCACAGCCACGTTCCCGCCCGGGTGGCACTGCGCAGGCGGCGGGAGCCGATGGCAGCCTCGGCCAATGGCATCAGCCCCTCCCGGTAGATCACGGCGTTGGGGGCCTCGCCCCGCTGCTCCATAGCGTCGGACAGTGCCAGCCGTGCGGAGACATTGGGATACACCGGCTTGCAGTCCACACCGAATTTCCGCTTCAGCAGTCCCGGCGTCACGTTGCCGCTGCGGACGGCCAGCACAGGCCGCAGCCCGGTGCGGCGCATGGCCCGCAGCGCCCAGTCCACATTGCGGGAGGGCTGGTACTTGATGACAAAGATGGCCCCCAACACGCCGTCGACGGCCAGAAACACCCCGGTCTGTAGCTTCAAATCGTGGGGCAGAGCCACCTTCTGCTTGCGCATGAAGTACGCGCTGCCCATGGCGACGGTCTCGCCCCGGATCATGCCGGTCACGCCGCCCTCCTCGCAGAAGCGCAGATCATCCACACGGGCGGAGAACCCGCCCTCCGCCGCCAATTGCTGGCGAAACAGGGGCGACAGCTGGCTGTGCGCCGCCTGCGCCATTCCGGCGGCGTAGGAGAGCATCTTGATGCGCTCCTCGCCATAGACCTTGTAGCCGTTGAACGCCACCGTGCCGGTGGGGAACAGGTCGTTCTCCGTCACCAGCAGCTGGCGGCTGCGGCTCAGGGCCGGCGCACCGGCATAGCCCGCCAGGGCGCTGCCGCCGCGGGTCAGCCGGTGCTGGAGCCGCTGCAAAGGCAGCGCCGCCGTCAGCGGCAGGGACAGGGGCAGCGCCACCGTCAGGTGGGCCGACCAGACCCACAGAAAACGGCCCATACTCTGATTGGTCAGACACACCACGGCGGGCAGCACCGTGGCGGCGCTCAGCAGCAGCGGCGTCAGATACCACTGCCAGCGGCGGGCGGGATCAGGCTTGTCCGTCATGCGGTAAAAGCCCGCCAGCCGTCCCTTCTGCTTGCAGACACCCGCGTCGGTGACAGAGGCCACATAGGGCGGCTCACCGCCCACGTTCACCAGTTGGAATGCCTCCCGCCGTGTCTCGGCCCGCAGCAGCAGCGCCCACTGCTCCATCCACATCAGCAGCGCCGTGGTGGCGGCAAAGGGAACGTGCCCGTCCCGGGTGACTGCGGCGGACACGATGCCGTCAAAGGCCGTCACAAACGTCAGCAGCAGCGCGCCGAAGCCGCTGGTCACATGCCCCTTTTTCAGCTCCTGAAAGACGTGCTTCCACACGTCCGCCGCCAGCAGGGCCGCGATCATCATCACGCCCACCGGCACATGCGCCCGCAGCATGGCGCTCTCCATCCACGCCGCAGGCATATAGCCCAGGCCGTCCAGCACCGCCAGCGCCATCAGCGCCGCCGCAGGGAAGCTCAGGATGGTCAGCGACCGGCGCAGGTGCTTCACCCGGCGCTTTTCCGCCCGGAACGCCTCGTCGCTGTCCGGCTCCGGCTCCAGAGGTTCCGGCTCCGGCGCGGAACGTTCCGGCACGGCCCACAGCTGCTCCGTGTCCTGCCGCCGGGGCCTGCGGTGTCTGTGCCGGCGGTCCATCAGGCTTTGCAGCCGCTCCCGCAGGGTGGGCGGCTCCTCCAAAATCCCGTCGTCATTCTCCGCCAGCACGGCGTCCACCGTGTCGTACATCAGGTTTTTCAGCGATACCCGGTCCGGCGGCAGCTCCTCCTCCGGCTCCGGCGGAGGGGGCGGCGGCGTATAGGGCTTCTCTCCTGTCTTTTGGCGGATCACGGGGTACTCCGCCGTGTCGCCCTTCTTTTGTTTTTTGCGGCGCTTCTTCTCCGGTCGGGGCAGCGCCGTGGTGATCTCCTCCTCCGGTTCGGGAGAGGGCTCCGGCACAGGCTCCGGTTCCGGCGCGGGTACGGATTCGGGTACCGGTTCCGGGATAGGCGCCTCTGTTTGCGCAGGCTGACGCCCACCCTTGCCGTATTCGGCCAGGATGTCCTCCAGCGAATAGGCCTCTTCCTCCGGAACAGGCGGCATATGGAGTTGTTGCTCGTCTTGTCTGCGCATGAATGTCTCGCTTCGTTTAACTCCGCTGGCGCACCGCCTCGTACAGCAGAATAGCCGCCGCGGCGGAGGCGTTCAGGGAGGATATCTGTCCCTTCATGGGGATGCTCACCAGAAAATCACAGTTTTCCGCCGCAAGGCGGGTCATACCGTCGCCCTCGGAGCCGATGACGATGGCGGCGGGGCCCTTCAGGTCGGCGTTATACAGGGTGGTGTTGCCGTCGGCGGCGGTGCCGAACACCCAGACGCCCTGCTTCTTCAGGTCCTTCAGCAGCGAAGGGATGTTGGCCACACGGGCCACCGGCATATAGCTGACCGCGCCCGCCGACGTTTTAGCCACGATGGCGGTCAGTCCCGCGCTGCGGCGCTTGGGGATGATGACGCCGTGGGCCCCGGCGCACTCGGCGGTCCGCAGGATAGCCCCCAGATTGTGGGGATCGGATATCTCGTCGCAGATCACCAGCAGGGGAGCCTCCCCCCTGTCGGCAGCCCGCTGCAAAATGCTCTCCACCGTCACATACTCCCGGACGGCGGCCAGGGCGATGACGCCCTGGTGGGCGTGGGTGCGGGACATACCGTCTAGCTTCCGTCGGTCGGCCTCCACCACCACGACGCCCGCGGCGCGGGCTTTGGAGGCGATGTGGCCCAGGGTCTTGTCGGTCTCGCCCTTGGCCAGATATATTTTATCGATGGCCGTGCCGGAGCGCAGCGCCTCGATGACCGCATTGCGTCCCTCGATCATGCCGTCGGCCTCCGCCTCCGCCGCAGGGCGGCGCTTGGGCGCGGTAGTCTGTTCGTTCATAGTAAACTTCCTCCGTCAATTGATACCAATACAGTATTGATTATACCATACCTTTCCGGCAAGATAAAGCTCGATTCATAGAAATTTTACAGAAAAACCGCCAACGTGCCGCTTGTGAGACTCGGTCCTTTGTGTTATACTGGCTTGTATACTCCGCATACAGAATACTTCCGCTCTTCCAAGGAGGGTTTTATGGCAGATAACAACAATAACCGCAACAATAAGAACAACAAAAACAACAACCGCCTGCGGGGCATCCTGACGCTGGTTGCCTGGGCCGTGGTGCTGACGGTGGCCATGAACTACATCAGCGCCTACTCTGGCAATACCGCCAACAAGACCTCCAGCCATGAGGTCAAGTACAGTCAGATGATCGAAATGGTGGAAAAGGACCAGGTGGAGGAAATTCTCTTCAAGGACAGCACCATCTACGTCACTCCGGTAGAGGGCTATACCTACACCGAGGAAGCCAAGGAAAATAGCGTGGAAAAGCCCAAAAGCTACACCCAGTCCAAGGATTCCAAGCTGACCCTCTATACCGCCCAGCTGTCCGACAGTCAGCTGCTGCCCCTGCTGGAGGAGCATAACGTGGCCTACACCGGCTACTATAAGGCCCAGATGAACCCGGTGCTGGTGTTCATGGCCAGCTACGTGCTGCCCATTATCATCATGGTGGGTCTGTTCATGCTGGTGATGCGTATCCTCAGCAAGTCCGGCGGCAGCGGTTTCGGCGGCATCGGCAACGTGGGCAAGTCCAACGCCAAGGTCTATATGGAGAAATCCACCGGCGTCACCTTCAAGGACGTGGCCGGTCAGGACGAGGCCAAGGAATCCCTGGAGGAGATCATCGACTTCCTCCATAACCCCGGCAAATACACCGCCATCGGCGCCAAGCTGCCCAAGGGCGCACTGCTGGTGGGCTCTCCCGGTACCGGCAAGACCCTGCTGGCCAAGGCCGTGGCCGGCGAAGCGGGCGTCCCCTTCTTCTCCATTTCCGGCTCCGGCTTTGTGGAGATGTTCGTGGGCGTGGGCGCCAGCCGTGTCCGCGATCTGTTCAAAGAGGCCGCCAAGGTGGCTCCCTGCATCATTTTCATCGACGAGATCGACGCCATCGGCAAGACCCGCGACAGCCGCTTCGGCGGCGGCAACGACGAGCGGGAGCAGACCTTGAACCAGCTGCTGGCGGAAATGGACGGCTTCGACCCCAGCAAGGGTATCATCGTTCTGGCCGCCACCAACCGTCCGGAGGTGCTGGACAAAGCGCTGCTGCGTCCCGGCCGCTTCGACCGCCGCATCACCGTGGACCGTCCCAACCTGGCGGGCCGTCTGGCCACCCTGCAGGTCCACACCCGCAACATCAAGCTGGCGGAGGACGTCAATCTGGAGAAGATCGCCCAGGCCACCGCCGGCTGCGTGGGCGCAGACCTGGCCAATCTGGTGAATGAGGCCGCCCTGCGGGCCGTCCGCAAGGGCCGCCGCGCCGTGAACCAGAACGACCTGCTGGTGTCCTTCGAGCTGGTCATCGCCGGCAGCGAGAAAAAGGGCACCGTCATCACCGAGCAGGAAAAGCGCATCATCGCCTATCACGAGGTAGGCCACGCCCTGGTGGCCGCCAAGCAGAAGAATGCCCAGCCCGTCAGCAAAATCACCATCGTGCCCCACACCCAGGGCGCGCTGGGTTACACGCTGCACCTGCCGGAGGAGGAGAAGTTCCTCATGTCCAAGGAGGACATTCTGGCGGAGATCCGCACCCTGTTGGCAGGCCGCTCCAGCGAGGAGGTGGTGTGCAACACCATGACCTCCGGCGCCGCCAACGACATCGAGCGGGCCACGGAGATGGCCCGGAATCTGGTGGCCCGCTTCGGTATGTGCGACGAGTTCGACATGGTGGCCCTGGGCACCGTGCAGAGCCAGTATCTGGACGGCGGCTACTCCATGACCTGCGCCCAGGAGACCTACGCCGCCGCCGACCGGGAGACCATCAAGATCATCCGCCAGTGCCACCAGGAGGCCAAGGAGATTCTGGAGGCTAACCGCGAGCTGCTGGACAAGATCGCCGCCTACCTGCTGAAGAAGGAGACCATCACCGGCCAGGAGATGATGGCCATTATCGAGGGCCGCGACCCCGAAACCGTGGACAACTACGGCGCTACGAAGGAGCCGGAGCAGAAGCTGTTCCGCCCCAGCGTACCGGAGACCATCGAGGCTCCCGCCAAGCACATCAACATCGTCTCTCAGCCCATCCCCATGCCGGACTTTGACACAAAGCCGGCGGAGAGACCGGAAGATCAGCCGGAGGATACGTCTGAGGGCGAACCCACGAAGGAAAAGCCGGAAGACAAGCCGGAATAAGTAAAAACCCTACAGGGGCGGACAGATTGTCCGCCCCTGTCATAAAATAAAAGACGTCGGTGATGATTATGAGCAGATTGCAAGACCTCCGCAAAGAGCGGGGCTTTACCCAGATCAAAATGCAGATGCTGACTGGCATCGACCAGAGCGCCTATTCCAAAATTGAACGGGGCGAGCGCTATCTCAGCTTTGAGCAGTGCCGCCGTGTGGCGCTGGCATTGAATACCAGCATGGACTATCTGGCGGGCCTAACCGACGAGAAAAAGCCTTATCCCAGAGCAAAGCAGTGAGCGCCCACAGGGTGCTCACTGCTTTATTTCGTTCATGCCGCCGCACGGTAACGTAACGGTTTTCCTGTTTCCGTGCGTAGGGGAGGGGCTCTGCCCCTCCCGTCCGGTTTACGATGGTACTGTCGTTGAACGACGAGCGGGGTAGAACTCCTCCCCTACGAAATCCTTTTACTGAACAAAAAAGTGTCACGCGGCAGCCGCGTGACGCTTTTTGTTGGTTTCTCAGCCCCACAATGTGGTCAGCATGGGAATGACCTGTTTCTTCCGGGACATGACGCCCGACAGGAACACCGCGTTGTCCTTGGGCTCCACGGCAAAGGCGTTGCGGATGGCGTCGTCGCTGCCGATAAACAGCAGCTGGGTGCCTTCCTGCAAAACATCCGTCAGCATCAGGATCACCATGTCGTAGCCATGCTCGTCCTTCATCCGCTCCATGGCCTTCAGCAGGTCGTCCTTCCGCTCCATCAGATGCTCGGAGTCGATGCACGTCACCTGGCCCACGCCCAGGTTCTGCTCGGCGATGTGGAACTCCTTGAAGTCGCTGCGCAGCAGCTCCTCCGCCGACTTGCTGTCCACCGCCCCGGCGGCGAACAGCTCCCGGCCCAGATCGTCCAGCGACACGTGGGCCATACGGGCCAAACGCTCCGCCATGGCGATGTCCCGCTTGGTGCAGGTGGGAGACTTGAACATAACGGTGTCGGACAGGATGGCCGCCGCCATCAGCCCCGCCATATGGGGCGAGGGCATGACGCCGTGCTCCTGATACATGGAGGTAATGATGGTGTTGGTGCTGCCCACCGGCTCATTGCGGACGTTGATGGGCTGGCGGGTCTGGATATCCGCCAGACGGTGGTGGTCCACAATGGCCAGAATCTCCGCCTGCTCGATACCCGGCACGGTCTGGGCCAGTTCGTTGTGGTCCACCAGCACCACCTGCTTGCGCCGCGGACGCAGCAGGTGATAGCGGGACAGCGTGCCAACCACCCTCTCCTCCTCGTCCAACACGGGGTAGCAGCGGTAGCGGCTCTTCAGCACCACTTCACGCACGTCGTCGATATAGTCGTCCAGATGGAAGCAGATCAGGTCGCCGGTGGCGCAGGGCCGGGAGATAGGGATGGCCTGATAGATCAGCCGGTGAACGCGGCTGGCGTCAAAGGGGGTGGAGATGATGCAGGTCTTGCCCGCGTCCTTGATCCACTCCGGGTCCACATCCGTCTGGCACAGGATCAGGCAGGACACCTGCATATCCAGCGCCCGGCGGATCATGTCCGGCTGGCTGCCGCACAGCACGATGCTGTCGGAGCTGTCAAACAGCAGGTTCTCGCAGCTCTGGGGCAGGGCGATGGACACGCTGCCGGACAGGGTGTCCACCAGGTCGCCGCCTTCGCCCACGATGCGTCCCTCGATGACGCTGAGGAGGTTGAACATAGGCACCTCCTCCACCACGGGGTTGGCGATGGTATTCAGGCTGAAGGTGGCAATGTCACCGGCGGACAGCATACCGTACAGCGTACCGTCCTCATTGGTGACAGGCAGGGCGGATATCTTCTGGCTGCGCATCAGCTGCCAGGCCCGGTCCATGGTGACAGAGGCGTCCAGACAGGGCGGCCGGTCAAAATCCAGGTCCCGCACCTGGGTGCGGACATTCTGGATGGTCCGGGGCGGCTTGAAGCCGAAGCGCTTCAGCATCCGGTTGGTCTCGTCGCTGATAGCGCCCATATGCACCGCCACATACTCTTTCTCGCCCAGCGCGTTTTTCAGCGCCGCGTAGGACATGGCGGCCACGATGGAGTCCGTGTCGGGGTTGCGGTGTCCGGTGACATAGATTTCGTTCATATCGGTCAAACTCCTTTTACCGAAAAATCTTTTTCTTGGTTGCTATTATAGTGCAGGCAAGCCCGCCGGTCAATGGTCTTGATTTACAGAAAAAACCATGTTATCATTAAATTTAAGGTAACACCGCACAAATACAAAATACACTTTTCCCGACAATAACTCTGCTAAAAGATAGGGTGTTGCCCTGTA
>CAKTMW010000037.1 GCA_934574095.1 uncultured Oscillospiraceae bacterium
ATCGCCTATCACCGCAACAAATTCGCCGTCCGCGGCTTCGATAAGGTCATCAACATCTGGGGCGCCGACCACCACGGCCACGTGGCCCGCCTGAAGGGCGCCATGGACGCGCTGGGGTTGGACGGTGAGCACCGGCTGGATATCGTGCTGATGCAGCTGGTGAAGCTGGTGCGTGACGGCGAAGTGGTGCGCATGTCCAAGCGTACCGGCAAGGCCATCAGCCTGACGGACCTGCTGGATGAGATTCCTGTGGATGCCTGCCGCTACTTCTTCAACGCCAAGCCGGAGACCCAGATGGAGTTCGATCTGGGTCTGGCCGTCCGGGAGGACAGCGAGAATCCGGTGTACTATGTCCAGTACGCCCACGCCCGCATCTGCACACTGCTGAAAGCGCTGGCGGCAGAGGGATATCAGGTGAAGAACGCTGCTGACGTGGACTTTACGGTGCTGTCCGCGCCGGAGGAAAAGGCCCTGATCAAGCAGCTGGCCCAGTACCCGGTGGTGGTGCAGCTGGCGGCACGGGACTACGACCCCAGCTTTATCAACCGCTATCTCACCGAGCTGGCGGCGGCCTTCCACAAGTTCTATAACGCCTGCCGCATTAAGGGCGAGGCGGAGAACGTGCTGCTGGCGAGATTGAAGCTGGCGGACACCGCCCGTGCCGTGCTGAAGAACGGCATGACGCTGATCGGCTGCTCCGCACCGGAGAAGATGTAAAAGTAACTGGCATGAAATCTTGCGATTTCATTGCCAATGGGGATTGCGGCCGACTGCGCCGCGAACGCTGCGAGGCTTTCCGCGCTCTCAATGGTTGACGGGGCGTATAGGGCGGCTATATCATAGTGCGTAGGGGAGGGGCTCTGCCCCTCCCTCTTAGCAGGCAGCGCGCTTGGTATACAGCGGGCGGGGTAGAACCCCGCCCCTACGAACAGCACCTGCAAAGTCGCTGCAAAACATAAAATATTTTACGATAAACATTAAAAAACTGTTTGACAACAACGGATACCTCTGCTACAATGCATATAACGATAAACGTTAAATATTTTATGTTTTATGCAGGAGGTGCCTATGAACGCTACTACATTGAAGAAAGTGCATCAGTTGGGTGAGGCGGGAAAAGTCGTCCTGACGATCCTGCTGGTAGTGAACATTCTGGCTGCCGCAGCCGCTGGACTGGCGGCCGCGGCACTGGGAGGAGTTTCGCGGGAGACGATTTCGGTAAGCGTGACCAGTCAGGCCACGTATCAGGGGCGCGGCCAGTTCATGCAGAGCATGTGGCAGACGCTGACGGGCAGCTGGGCTGCGGAGGAGCAGCAGGATCAGGCGGCGGTCACACTGTTTGGCAGCTTATACACTTCGGCGGCCATGCGCAGGGAGGGCGAGCAGATGGTGATTGAGACGGTCTCCACCCCCAATACGTATACCTGCGCCGATGCGGCGCGGCTGCTGATCTTTGCTGCGCTGGCTTCAGCGGCTTCAGCGGCGGCGCTGTGGCTGCTGCGGAAGCTGTTCAAAGTTATGGAGGGCTGCGAGTCGGTATTTTGTGACGCGCTGGTGAAGCGGATGCGGGCCTTCGGCTGGTCGCTGCTGCCGGCGGCGCTGCTGGCTTCCGTTGCGGAGACGGTCGCCCGGCGGTTCATGTCGGCGGGTGCAACGGCGGTCTACATCCAGTGGGGCCTGCTGATCGCTTTCGCGGTGACCATGTGCCTGACCGTCGTATTCCACTACGGCGTGCAGCTGCAAAAGGAATCCGATGAAACCTTGTAAGGAGACGAAATGGGACACATTGTTTTACGGCTGGACCGGGTGATGGCGGACCGGAAGATGAGCCTGAATGAGCTGTCAGAAAAGGTGGGGGTGGCCAA
This sequence comes from uncultured Oscillospiraceae bacterium, assembly GCA_934574095.1. Taxonomy (GTDB): domain Bacteria; phylum Bacillota; class Clostridia; order Oscillospirales; family Oscillospiraceae; genus Vescimonas. The sequence continues at coordinate 1,866 of CAKTMW010000037.1, forward strand.
CGTGAATCTGTCCAAGATGAAGAACGGACGCATCAGCGCCATCCGGTTCTCCACGCTGGCGGCCATCTGCGAGGTGCTGCACTGTCAGCCGGGGGATATCCTGGAATACGAGCCGGAGCCGGAAGAGGAAGCAAAAAAATGATGACAAAAGGCATGGCGGGAGCCATGCCTTTTTGCATAGTGACGACCATTGGTTGAGATGCCTTTTTCGTTGGAATTCTGCTTGACAAAAAGGGGGCCTTTGGTATAATAAGTGTACCAACTGTCTTAATACAGTTGCAAAGAAAAAATGTGGTAAACAAGGGAACATTTTCCGGCGCGAAAACGTCTATACATATATGGATAAAAAAGCGCTTACTGGAAAAATAATTGCAAGGAGAAACAGAATGAAAAAGTTTGCTGTTATTACGCTGGCCGCCGTGATGCTGCTGTCCACGCTGGCGGGCTGCGGCGCGGGTGCGGAGGGCGAGGCCTCGGTGCAGTCTGTGTCCATGATCTGCGGCCTGGGCGCCACCGGCATGGTGGACCGCTTTGCCGGAATGGTCACCGCCCAGAGCGAGACGCAGGTGAAGAAGGACGACAACGCCGCTGTGGATTCCATCAAAGTGAAGGTGGACCAGGAGGTGAAGGAGGGTGACGTGCTGTTCACCTACGACATGAGCCAGGCCAACCTGGATTTGGAGAAGGCGCAGCTGGAGCTGGAGAATCTGAAAAACGAGCTGGAAAGCAAGAAGCAGGAGAAGGCTCAGCTGGAAAAGGACAAGGACGCCGCCAGCGCCGAGGACCAGATGCAGTACACGCTGGAGATCCGTCAGGTGAACACCGACATCCTGCAGAAGGAGTACGATATCTCCGTCAAGGCCAAGGATATTGAAAAGCTCCAGAACACGGTGAAGAACGTGACGGTCACTTCACCGGTGACGGGCCGCGTCAAGTCCATCAATGAAAAAGGCGGCACCGACCAGACGGGCAATCCGCTGCCCTTCATGACCATCGTGGAGACCAGCGGCTTCCGGGTCAAGGGCTATGTCAACGAGAATAACGCCGGTACGCTGACGGAGGGCACCGCCGTGGTGATCCGTTCCCGCGTCAGCGACCAGACGTGGAAGGGCACCATCTCCATGATCGACTGGGCCAACGCCCAGCAGAGCAATCAGAACAGCAATTACGACGGCGGCAGCGACGATACCTCCAGCTCCAGCAAGTACCCCTTCTATGTAGAGCTGGAGAGCAGCGACGGTCTGCTGCTGGGTCAGCATGTGTACATCGAGCCGGACTACGGTCAGGACGCGGAGCAGGATGCCAACACCCTGAAGCTGCCCTCCTACTACATCAACGACGCGGATTCCTCGCCCTGGGTATGGGCCCAGAGCAGCAAGGGCAAGCTGGAAAAGCGCAGCCTGACGCTGGGCGACTATGACGCGGAGATGGACGCTTACGTGGTCACCGACGGCCTGACGGCCGACGACTATATCGCCTTCCCCGACGAGAGCCTGAAGGCCGGTATGACCTGCGTCACCTATGACGAGAGCACCTTCGATCCCAGCGCGGGTGGCGGCGACATGGGTGATATGGGCGATACAGGCGACATGGGCGACATGAGCGGCGTGGACGGCGCGATGGACGTACTGCCTGAGGGCGGCACGGACGGCGCGGTTGACGTGATGCCGGAGGACGGCGGCGCCGCGGCGCTGCCTGCCGTGGATGACGGTGCAGTTGCGGAGGGTTGAGCATGATCTTACAGATGCGCGATATTTGCAAGGATTATCCCATGGGCAAGACTGTGACCCGCGTATTGAAAAACGTGAATCTGGATGTGTCCGAGGGGGATTATCTGGCCATTATGGGGCCTTCCGGCAGCGGCAAGACCACGCTGATGAACCTGATCGGCTGTCTTGACGTGCCCACCAGCGGCAGCTATCTGCTGGGCGACCGGGAGATCACCAAGTGCTCCGGCAAGGAGCTGGCGGACGTGCGGAACAAGGAGATCGGCTTCGTGTTCCAGTCCTTCCACCTGCTGCCCAAGCTGACGGCGCTGGACAATGTGGCACTTCCGCTGCTGTACGGCGGTGTGAAGAAGGAGGAGCGCCGTGAGCGCGCCCGTGCCGCGCTGGAAACGGTGGGGCTTTCCGACCGGGTCGACCACCGGCCTGACCAGTTGTCCGGCGGACAGTGCCAGCGCGTGGCCATTGCCCGCGCCATCGTGGGCAAGCCCCGGCTGCTGCTGGCCGATGAGCCTACCGGCGCGCTGGACAGCGCCAGCGGCGCACAGGTGATGGAACTGTTCCAGCAGCTGCACGCCGACGGCTCTACCATCATCATGATTACCCATGACCGAGGCATTGCCCATCACGCGGACACCATCATGACCATCAAGGACGGCATACTCAGCGGAGGAGAAAACGATGAATAAAACGGTAAAGCGGGCGCTGCTGATCGCGGGCGGCGTGGTGGCGGCCTGCGGCATTATCTGGGGCGGCCTGACGCTGGCCCGCAATGCCCAGCGGGGCAATGTGGATGTGTACGCCGTGTCGGATTTCGCCATGACCGACTACTGGGGCGATACCTCCCAGACCAGCGGCATGGTATCCACCGATAAAATGCAGAAGATCTACCTCTCCAGCACCCAGAAGGTCAGCAAGATCTATGTGGAGGAGGGGCAGACCGTCAAAAAGGGCGACAAGCTGCTGAGCTACGACACCACGCTGACCTCGCTGGATATCGAGCGGGCGGAGATCGACTATGAGAAGCAGAAGCTGGCCCAGAAGAACGCGGAAAAGGAACTGAACCAGCTGATGCTGGCTCAGGATCAGGAAGCGGTGGATAAAAAGGTCGCCGAGCTTCAGGCACAGATCGACGTGCTGATCGGCAAGAACCAGCAGGATTGGTATGATAAGAACTCCAAGCCCATCGAGTCTGTTGCCAAGCTGGAGGACGGAAAGAAGGCGCCCCCCCTGCAGGATCCGCTGGGCGACGGCACGGTGAGCGACGGCTCCAAGGCAAAGCCCTATTACTTCAACTGGAACACCGGCGACGCCCTGTCGGCAGAGAATCTGATGAAGCTGCTGCCTGACGGAGAAAGCAGCGCCTATGTGGTGCTGGTGATCCGGCAGAACAATAAAACGCTGGAGCAGGTCAAGAACTGCATCGGCCTGTATCTGGTGCAGACCACCGCTGACCAGCCGGTTCAGCCGGTGGATCCCGAGCCTACAGAGCCTACCGACCCCACGGAGCCCACTGAGCCGACGGAGCCCGTGGATCCTGTCACCCCGGTGACGCCGGTAAAGACGCTGAGCTTCTACTATGAGGATCTGCCCAGCATCGCCCAGCAGGAGCCGGACGGCGTGGACGATCAGGTCAAGGCCTTGCAGGCGGAGATCAACGCCTTGCAGCAGGCGGTGGCCTATCCCAAGGAGGAGCGGACCCGGATGATCCGCGACAAGAATCAGGAGATCGCCAATCTGGACGTGACCATCAAGCTGGCGGCGGTGAATCTGGAAAAGGCCAAGAAGGAAGTGGGCAGCGATACCGTTTACAGCGAGCTGGACGGCACCATCAAGGCAGCTCTTGACCCCAACAGCCCCGACTTCACCAATGACAAAGCGGTGGTGGAGGTTTCCGGAGGCGGTGGCTACTACATTGACGGCGCGCTCAGCGAGCTGGAGCTGGGCACGGTCAGCATCGGTGAAAAGGTGCAGGTCAACTCATGGATGACCGGCGCCAGCGCCGAGGGCGAGATCGTGGAGATCAGCGACTATCCCACCGACAACGCCAACTCCTGGAGCGACGGCAACAGCAACGTGTCCTATTATCCCTTCAAGGTGTTCGTCTCTGAGGAGGCCGACCTGCGGGAGGGTGATTATGTGGATATGTCCTATCAGAACAGCACCGGCAGCGCTGACGGCAACACCCTGTATCTGGAGAGCATGTTCATCCGCACTGAAAACGGCAAGAGCTACGTGATGGTGCGGGACGACAACGGCAAGCTGGAAAAGCGCTGGGTGCAGACGGGACGCAACCTGTGGGGCAGCTATACCCAGATCCGGGGCGGCCTGACGGTGGATGATTTCGTGGCCTTCCCCTATGGCCGCAGCGTGGTCGAGGGCGCCGGCACCACCGAATCCACGCGGGATAAGTTCTACAGCGGCATGTAAGGAGGTGCGCGGATGCTGGAAAATATCAACCTCGCCTTTCAGGGCGTGTGGAGCCACAAGCTGCGCTCCTTTCTGACGATGCTGGGCATCATCATCGGCATTGCCGCCATCATCACCATCGTGTCCACCATCAAGGGCACCAACGAGCAGATCAAGCAGAACCTGATCGGCGCGGGCAACAACGTGGTGAATGTGACGCTGATGCAGGACAATAACCAGATGGATTTCTCCTATAACGCGGTTCCGGACGGCATCGCCATGATCACCGCCGACATGCGGGACGAGATCGACAAGCTGGATAAGGTGCAGGAGGCTTCCCTGTACTACTCCCGCAGCTGGGCCGACGGCGTGTATGTGGGCAACAGCTCCTTCAACGGCAATATTTACGGCGGCGACAGCCACTTCCTGTCAGTAGCGGGCTATATGGTCAACTATGGCCGGGGCTTCATCGACAGTGACTTTACCACCAGCCGCAAGGTGGTGCTCATCGACGCCAACACCGCCCAAAGTCTGTTTCAGGGTCAGAACCCCATCGGCGGCACCATCGAGATCAAGGGCGAGCCCTTTGTGGTGGTGGGCGTAGTGAGCCAGAAAACCACCTCCGAGCCGGTCATCAACTCGGTCAACGACTACTATATGTACTCCGGCAACACCTCCGGCGTCATCATCATTCCGGATGCCTGCTGGCCCATCGTCTATCGCTATGATGAGCCGCTGTCTGTGGCGGTGCGTGCCACCTCCACCAACGACATGACCGAGGCGGGCAACAATGTGGCCAAGTACCTCAACGAGAACGTGGTGTCCACCGATAAGTGCAAGTATCAGGCCAAGGACCTGCTGCAGCAGGCCGCCGATCTGCAAAGCCTGTCGGAGACCACCAACAAGCAGCTGATCTGGATCGCCGCCATCTCGCTGGTGGTGGGCGGCATCGGTGTGATGAACATCATGCTGGTGTCCGTCACCGAGCGTACCCGCGAGATCGGATTGAAGATCGCCATCGGCGCACAGCAGAGCCGTATCCTGTGGCAGTTCCTGACAGAGGCGGCGGTGCTGACCAGCCTGGGCGGTATTCTGGGCGTGGCCTGCGGCATTGGCCTGGCCTATATGCTCAGTTCCGTCATGGGGACGCCGGTGGCCATCAGTGTGGGCGCCTGCGCCGTGGCCGTGGCCTTCTCCATGGTCATCGGCGTGGTGTTCGGATTGATGCCCGCTGTGAAGGCGTCGAAGCTGAACCCCATCGAGGCGTTGAGAAGAGAATAAAAATACTGGCAAAAAGTGCGAGGCACTTTGAAGCACTTATACTTTTATCCCCCGCTGCTCCGTCAGGAGCGGTGGGGGTTCACCATTTTGCGTAGGACGGCTGCCGATAGAAGGGCGTAGGGGAGGGGTTCTACCCCTCCCTTTTGGTTTACGACAGCGCCCCTGCTGAACGGTGGGCGGGGCAGAGCCCCGCCCCTACAACCGTTTACCGATACCCCGCCGTATAGCTTGTACGGCTTCCTTCTTTTGAAACAATGGCCGTTTGCATTGACGGGGGGGCGGAAATGGAGTAAAATATAGGGTACGATACAATGTGGAAAAATATCGCCATTTTTCACGGCGGTGACGTGATATAACAAGATCGGGAGGTGCCGGAAATGAGCGGTGATCGGCTGCGGCGCGGTGTGTGGGACAGCGCCTATGAATACTACGGCGCACACCCTTGCGACGGCGGCTGGGTGTTTCGCGTGTGGGCGCCCCAGGCCCGTCACGTGGCGCTGAGCGGCAGCTTTAACGACTGGCAGCGCTGGGATATGCAGCGCCTGCCGGATGGCACATGGGAGCTGGCGGTGGAAAACGCCCGACAGTTCGACGCCTATCAGTACATCGTGACCCAGTGCGACGGCCGGGAGGTGTGGAAGACCGATCCCTACGGCTTCCACCAGGAGACCCGGCCCGCCACCAACAGCAAGCTGTACGACATCGGCGGCTACACGTGGCACGATGAAAAGTGGCGGCAGCGCCGGGAGGGCACCCACCCCGCCGAGGGGTACGTGAACATCTACGAGGTGCATCTGGGCTCCTGGCGGCGGACAGAGGACGGCCAGGTGATGAACTACCGGGATATCGCCGACCGGCTGGCCCTGTACGTCCGGGACATGGGCTATAACTACGTGGAGTTGCTGCCTGTGACGGAGTATCCGCTGGATGACAGCTGGGGCTATCAGTGCGTGGGGTATTTCGCCCCTACCAGCCGCTACGGCACACCACACGACTTCATGTATCTGGTGGACAGGCTCCACCGGGCGGGCATCGGCGTGATCCTGGACTGGGTGCCGGCCCACTTCTGCAAGGACAGCCACGGCCTGATCCAGTTTGACGGCTCGTGCCTGTATGAGTACAGCGACCCCCTGAAATGGGAGCATGAGAGCTGGGGCACACGGGTCTTTGATTTCGGCAAGCCGGAGGTGTGCAGCTTCCTGCTGTCCTCCGCCGCCTACTGGCTGCGGGAGTATCACATCGACGGACTGCGGGTGGACGCGGTGGCGTCCATGCTGTATCTGGACTATGACCGCCAGCAGTGGCGGCCCAATAAGGACGGCGGAAAGGAGAATCTGGAGGCCATCGAGTTCCTGCGGCAACTGAACCGCACCACCTTCGCCATTGACGGCGCGGCGCTGATGGTGGCGGAGGAATCCACCGCGTGGCCTATGGTGACCTATCCGCCGGAGGAGGGCGGCCTGGGCTTCAACCTGAAGTGGAACATGGGCTGGATGAACGACGTGTGCCACTATCTGAAGATGGACCCCTTCTTCCGCCAGCACCACCACCGGGACGTGACCTTCTCCATGGTCTACGCGTTTTCCGAAAATTTCGTGCTGCCGGTGTCCCACGACGAGGTGGTGCATATGAAGGGCTCGCTGCGGGGCAAGATGCCCGGCGACAAGTGGCAGCAGCTGGCGGGCGTCCGGGGCTTCTACGCGTATATGCTGTGCCACCCCGGCAAGGTGCTGACTTTTATGGGCACGGAACTGGGCCAGTGGCACGAGTGGGACTTCCGGAGCCAGCTGGACTGGTATCTGCTGGACGAGGAGGACGACTGCCGCCGGACTCATGAGTGCATCCGGGCGCTGAACCGGTTCTATAAGTCCCACAAGGCTCTGTGGGAGAACGACCGGGACTGGGACGGCTTCCAATGGCTGGTGGCCGACGACAACTATAACAACGTGCTGGTGTTCTGCCGGACGGACCGCAGCGGCAAGTCGCTGGTGGCGGTCATCAACTTCTCCCCCGTGGCGGTGGAGGGCTACCGCTTCGGCGTACCGCCCAAGGCCCGGTACGAGGAGGTGTTCAACACCGACGACGTGCAGTGGGGCGGCAGCGGCGTCACCAATCCGGAGGCGATCGTGACGGAATTCATTCCCTCCCACCAGCGGCCCCAGTCCATCGCGGTGCGTGTGCCGCCGCTGGGCGCGGTGATATTGCAGGGAAAGGGAAAGCTCATCAAACCATTGGACGGCCGCTGAGACGCGCCGTTTTACGAAGATCAGGAGGTGCAGCCACATGAAAAAAGAGTGTATCGCCATGCTGTTGGCCGGCGGGCAGGGAAGCCGCCTGCACGTGCTGACCGGCGACATGGCCAAGCCCGCCGTCCCCTTCGGCGGGAAGTTCCGCATCATCGATTTTCCCCTGTCCAACTGTGCCAACTCCGGCATCGATACGGTGGGCGTACTGACCCAGTACCGGCCGCTGGAGCTGAACAACTACATCGGCAACGGCCAGCCCTGGGAGCTGGACCGGACCAATGGCGGCGTCCACATCCTGCCGCCGTACCAGAGCGCCACCGGCGCGGACTGGTACAAGGGCACCGCCAACGCCATCTATCAGAACATCGGGTTTGTGGACCTGTACGACCCGGACTATGTGGCGGTGCTGTCCGGCGACCACATCTATAAAATGGACTACTCCGATATGCTGCGCCGCCACAAGGAGACGGGGGCGGCCTGCACCATCTCCGTGATGGAGGTGCCCTGGTCTGAGGCCAGCCGCTTCGGCATCATGAATGTGGACGGCCAGGACAACATCACCGAATTCGCCGAAAAACCCAAGGAGCCCAAGAGCAATCTGGCCTCCATGGGCATCTACATCTTCACCTGGGCCAAGCTGCGGGCGTATCTGATCGCCGACGAGGCCAAGGCGGACTCCAGCAACGATTTCGGCAAGGACATCATCCCCGCCATGCTGAACGCCGGGGAGAAGATGGTGGCCTACCGGTTCGAGGGCTACTGGAAGGACGTAGGCACACTGGACAGCCTGTGGGACGCCAACATGGATATGCTGACCCCCGGCTCCGGACTGAATCTGCTGGACGAGCGGTGGCCCATCCACGGCCGCACCGCCATTTGCCCGCCCGCCTATGTGGGCGAGCATGCCGACGTAGGCAACAGCGCCGTGGCCCGCGGCTGTGAGATTCTGGGCGAAGTAAAAAACAGCGTCCTGTCCACCGGCTGCTATGTGGGGCAGCGGGCGGAGGTGTCCTACTCCGTGGTGATGCCCGGCGCGGTCATCGAGGACGGCGCGCGGGTGGCCTATGCCATCGTGGGCGAGGGGTGCCGCATCGGCCGCAAGGCCCAGGTGGGCGCACCGCCGGAGGACGCGGCGGACCCCGATAACTGGGGCATCGCCGTGTTGGGTCCCCGCACCAATGTGGCGGAGCGGGAGACCGTACCGCCCAAGACCATGCTTGACCGCACTCACGGAAAGGAGGCCGCGCAATGAAGGGAATGCACGGGATCATCTTCTCCTACGGGGAGAAGCCGGGTCTGGGCCAGCTGACGGCCAACCGTATTCACGGTTCGCTGCCCTTCGGCGGCGACTACCGGGTGGTGGACTTCATGCTGTCCAACATGGTCAACGCCGGGATCACCGACGTGGGCGTCATCATGCACGGCAAGTGCCAGAGCATGCTGGACCACCTGGGCACCGGCAAGAGCTGGGACCTGAGCCGCAAGACCGGCGGATTGAAGCTGCTGCCCGCCTTTGCTTACAGCGAGAGCCGGGGGACTGTTGGGCCCTTCCGGGGCAAGATGGAGGCATTGGGCTGCGTCATTGAATACCTGCGGCATATCCGCCAGGATTATGTGGTGCTGTCGGACAGCGACCTGGTAGCCAATCTGCCGCTGCGGCAGGTGCTGGACGCCCATATCGCCTCCGGCGCGGACATGACCTGCGTCTGCACCAGCCATCCCGGCGAGAGCGGCGACACCTATTTCAAACTGGACGACACCGGCCGCATCGTGGACACCGCCTATGATATCCGCACACCGGAGGGCTATCAGAGCCTGAACATTTTCCTGCTGAGCCGCGAGCTGCTGCTGGAGCTGGTGGAGGACTGCATGGCCCACGACCGTTACAGTTTCCGCCGGAACGTCTTGCAGGAGAAGGGGAAAATCCTGCGGTTCAACGGCTATGTGTGGGACGGCTTTGCCGCCCGCATCAACTCGGTACAGGCCTACTACCAGCGCAGCATGGAGCTGCTGCGGCCGGAGATACGCTCGGAGCTGTTCTGCCTTCAGCGGCCGGTATATGCCAAGGAGAACGACGCCGCCTCCACCTACATCGACCCGGACGGCGAGTGCGTCAACTCCCTGATCTCCGACGGCTGCGACATCCAGGGCAGCGTCCGCAACTGCATCCTGTTCCGGGGCGTCCGGGTGGAAAAGGGCGCCCACGTGGAGAACAGCATTCTCTTTAAGAACACGGTGGTGCGCTCCGGCGCGTCCATCCGCTGCGTTATCGCCGACAAGAATGTGGAGTTCGGCGGCGACGTGGCCATGGCGGGTCACGCCCAGTATCCGCTGGTGGTGGAGAAGAATACGAAATTATAACTGGCATAACTGGCATGAAATCTGACGGCGAAGTAAGCCTCGCAGAGTTCGCCGCCCGCAGGCGGCGAAACAATCCAATTATTTTTCCGGCGGCGTGTACGTCGGAAAAATACTTCTCGGCCGCCAGTGTGTCCGAAGGACGCGCGCAGTCGGCCGCAAGCCATATTGGCAGAAAAATCGCAAGATTTTTCGCCAGCTATAATGAGGAGGACGACTTATGAAAATACTGTTTGTCGCCAGTGAGGCGTTTCCCTTCTGCAAGACGGGCGGTCTTGCGGACGTAGCAGGAAGCCTGCCGGTATCTCTGGCAGAGAACGGCGATCAGGTAGCGGTGATCCTGCCGCTGTATGATAAGATCCCCCAGGAGTGGCGCGAACGGATGGTGTACCGCAGCTATATCTACGTGGACGTAGCGTGGCGGCACCAGTACTGCGGCTTGTTCGTCATGGAGTACCGGGGCGTGACGTGGTATTTCGTGGACAACGAGCACTATTTCCGCCGTGGCCGCCTGTACGGCGAGTACGACGACGGCGAACGCTTCGCCTTTTTCAGCAAGGCGGTGGTGGACCTGCTGCCCAGCATGGACTGGATGCCGGAGGTGATCCACTGCAACGACTGGCAGACGGCCTTGGTGTCCATCTATCTCAAGGATGTTGCCACCCGCTGGGACGCGGTGCGGGGTATCAAAACCGTGTTTACCATCCATAATATCGAGTATCAGGGCCGCTACGGTCCCGACACCGTGGCAGACCTGTTTGGCCTGCACGAGGGCTGGTGGAACGACGGCACGCTGCAAATGGACGGCGACGTAAATCTGATGAAGGCCGCCATGCTGGTGTCCGACGCGGTGACCACCGTCAGCCCCACCTATGCCCAGCAGCTCCACGACGATTACTATGCCCACGGCATGGCCTCCATCGTCAATGCCATCGGCTATAAGATGTACGGCGTGCTGAACGGCATCGACATGACCTCCTACGACCCGGCCCACGATATGGCGATCCCTGTCCATTACAGTCCCGACGATATGACCGGCAAGGCGGCCTGCAAGGCCGACCTTCAGGTGTCGCTGGGACTGCGGGAGGAGCCGGATACGCCGATGGTGGCGGTCATCAGCCGCCTAGTGGGCCACAAGGGCATGGAGCTGATCCGGGACGGCTTTGACGGCATCATGGCCACCGGCTGCCAGCTGGTGGTGCTGGGTCAGGGCGAGGGCTACTATGAGGACTTTTTCCGGGCGCAGGCGGGCCGTTACGTGGGCCGCACCGCCGCCCTCATTACCTATTCCGAGGGGCTGAGCCGCCGCATCTATGCCGGCGCCGACCTTTTCCTGATGCCCTCCCGGAGCGAGCCCTGCGGACTTTCCCAGATGATCGCCATGCGCTACGGCGCGGTGCCCATCGTCCGCCGCACCGGCGGACTGGCCGACAGCGTCCACTCCTGCCAGGTGGGCCAGGAGGACGGCACGGGCTATCTGTTTGAAGCATACGACGCCGGGGCCATGCTGTCCGTCATCGGGCAGGCCACCGGACTTTACCGAGGCGACAGGGCGGGCTTTGCCGCCGTGCAGCGGCGGGGCATGACCGCCGATTTCAGCTGGACGCGCAGCGCCCGCATCTATCACGATATCTATTCCAAGCTGTAAGGAGACAATCGCATATGACCTATACCAAGCATGACATGAAGGAGGCTATCATCCGCAAGCTGCGGCTGAATTACGGCTGCACCGAGCAGCAGGCCAGCGACGGCGAAATGCTGAAGGCCTGCGCCATGGTGCTGCGCGACATCATGGCCGAGCACGGGGTGGAGAGCCGGGAGAAGGCCGCCCGCGAGGGCGCCCGCCGGGTCCACTACCTGTCGCTGGAATTTCTGATGGGCCGCAGCCTGATGAAGAACGCCTATAACCTGAACGTGCTGCCCCAATTGCAGGAGGCCATCGAGGACCTGGGCTTCAAGGCTGCCGATATCTTCGACATGGAGCCGGACGCGGGTCTGGGCAACGGCGGTCTGGGCCGTCTGGCCGCCTGCTATCTGGACAGCATGACCACGTTGGAGATCCCCGCCACCGGCTACTCCATCTGCTACGAGCTGGGACTGTTCAAGCAGAAGATCGTGGAGGGCCAGCAGGTGGAGCTGCCCGACGACTGGAAGCCGCTGGGCGACGCATGGCTGCTGCCCAAGCCCCAGGAGACGGAGGAGGTCCACTTTGGCGGCACCGTCCGCACCCGCTGGGACAACGGCCACCTGATGGTAGTGCACGAGGATTATACCCGCGTGCTGGCAGTGCCCTGCGACATGGAGATCGCCGGTTACGACACCGACCATGTGAACACCCTGCGGCTGTGGGACGCCAAGTCCCCCAAGCCCATCGACATGAAGCTGTTTTCGCAAGGCCAGTACCTCCGCTCCGGCGAGGAGCGGGCCATGGCCGACGTGATCTCCAAGGTGCTGTATCCGGAGGATAACCACTACGAGGGCAAGTCCCTGCGGCTGAAGCAGCAGTACTTCTTCGTATCCGCCACGGTGCAGTCCATCACCCGCCAGCACATCCAGCAGTACGGCACCCTGAAGAACTTCCACGAGAAGAACGTCATCCAGATCAACGACACCCATCCCGCCCTGGTGATCCCGGAGCTGATGCGTATCCTCATCGACGACGCGGGCCTGGGCTGGGACGAGGCGTGGGACATCACCACCCACTCCGTGGCCTACACCAACCATACGGTGCTGGCCGAGGCGCTGGAGGTCTGGCCGCAGCAGCTGTTTGAGTCGCTGCTGCCCCGCGTGTGGCAGATTTTGACCGAGATCGCCCGCCGCTATCAGGAGAAGATCACCGAGTTCTATCACGGCGACATGGATAAGGTGGGCCGCATGGCTGTCATCTGGGACGGTGCGGTGCGGATGGCCAACCTGTGCATCGCGGGCGGCATGGCGGTCAACGGCGTCAGCGCCCTGCACTCGGCTATTCTCCGTAAGGACGTGTTCCACGACCAGTGCGTCATGGAGCCGGATAAATTCAAGAACGTCACCAACGGCGTGGATCACCGCCGCTGGCTCAGCCAGATCAACCCCGGCCTGGACAGTCTGCTGAAGGACACGGTAGGGGAGGGCTATCTCACCCACGCCGGCGAGATGAAAGGGTTGGAGCGCTGGGCCGACGACAAGGAGGTGCTGCTGCGGCTGGGCCAGATCAAGAAGGCCAACAAGGAGGCCTTCGCCAAGTGGGCCTATCGCCAGCAGGGCGTGGTGCTGAACACCGACGGCATCTTCGACGTACAGGTGAAGCGCCTGCATGAGTACAAGCGCCAGATGATGAACGCCCTGCATATCATCTACCTCTACCAGCAGCTGCGGGACGATCCCAACATGGACTTTACGCCCCACACCTTCCTGTTCGGTGCCAAGGCCGCGCCCGGCTATGCCGTGGCCAAGCGGATCATCCATCTTATCAACTCTCTTGCCAACGAGATCAACAACGATCCCGTCTGTAAGGACCGTTTGCAGGTGGTGTTCCTGGAGAATTACCGCGTCTCTATGGCGGAGATGCTGATGCCCGCCAGCGAGGTGAGCCAGCAGATATCCACCGCCGGCAAGGAGGCCAGCGGCACCGGCAACATGAAGTTCATGATGAACGGCGCGCTGACCGTTGGCACGCTGGACGGCGCCAATGTAGAGATGCATCAGGTGCTGGGGGATGACAATATGTTCCTCTTCGGCCTGCACTCCGACGAGGTGGCCCATCTCCAGCGCAGCTACGATCCCCACCTGCTATATGAGCGCGACCCCATGCTGCGCCGTGTGGTGGATCAGCTGAAGACCGGGTTTTCCGACGGTGTCAGCTATGAGGATTTGTGGCAGCGGCTGGTGTTCGGCGCGGACTGTCCACCGGACCAGTATATGCTGCTGGCGGACCTGCCCACCTACGCCGAGGCGGAGCAGCGGATGGTCCGGGCTTACGGCGACCAGGAGAACTGGAACCGCATGAGCCTGATCAACATTGCCCGCAGCGGCATCTTCGCCGCCGACCGCTCCATCACGGACTACGCCGAAACCATCTGGCACGTGCCGTATAAGAAGTGAGAAATCATAAAAGACCAGCCTGCGAGCTTGCTCGCAGGCTGGTCTTTATGACCATACGTCATTTTTTGCACCGGTTTCCGGTGTTCATGTAAATAAGACCGGTAACAACGGCGATGAGAAACAGGGCGAGACCGATCCATAACAGGACCATGGTTTGAAATATTTCGCTGGCCGCGATCACAAGCCAGCAGGCGGCAAGCGCAAACATAAAGCACGACATCGTTTTGCAGAGCTTTTTCACATCGTATTTTTCCTTTTCCTCGGCGGAAGCCGTGTTGTAACCGGCGATCAGGTCAGCGCCTTTACCGAGCGCGAAAATGACGCCCAGCAGAACGAACAGACCTGTGATGAAAAGATGAAGAATAAGAAGCATCGTGTTACCTCACAAATAGCACTACTGTAAAAAAGGATAGACCAGCCCCATCACGCCTGCCAGCAGAAAGGCAACGCCGCCGACACAGAGGCTGATCCTGTACCACTTGGAAGGCTCACCGGGTGTGTTGGATTTCCAGCTCTCGGTCAAGTCATAGATTTCTTCGGGGAAGCGCAGCATCAGGAAACCGATGACCAGAAATAACAGGCTTAACAGTATCAACGTTGTGCGCCGCCTTTTATCAATAGTCAGGGTCTTGCAGCTCCTTTTTGATCTGGGCAAAGGCGGCGTCCTCGCCCTGCTCCTTCAGCATCAGCAGCCACCGGTCCAGCAGCGTCGCCGTGTCGGCATGCATATAGCGGCCCGCGTCAGTGTGCTTTAGGTCCTTGCTGCGCTGATAGTAGGTCCAGGGTGAGGCGTCGGTGTATTTCTCCTTCTGATAGACCCGGCAGGCGGCGATGCGGTCGCAGAACATCTCGGCCACGTACTTTTTGGGCATCTTGCACCCGCCGATGTACACGCTGCCGTCCTCACGGAGACAGTAGTCGATCCAGTACTCGAAGTGATGGCGGTTGCGGCCCTTGTGGTGGAGCCAGGACAGGCTGACGCCGTTGGCGATGCGCTCGGCGTCGTTGGGGCTGCGGTAGCCCTGGTAGTACTTCACGCTGCGCCAGAACTCTGTGGGGCTGTACTTGCTCAGGTCGTGGGTCAGGCCCTGCCATACCAGCCCCAGCTTCCAGCAATAATGCCGCACCAGACGGCGGTGGGTGTTGACAGTGTGCAGATGGTCAAAAAAATGCATGGCCCGGCCTCCTTTGAGAAGATAGCACCAGTATAGCACATTTCGCAGTGTCTGCATAGGTGAAAGAGAGACGAAATCGGCAGACGCCGAAGAATAAATGGTGAATTATCGCCCGGTATGTTTCCTGAATGCGGCGCATAGGCTGAACACCAGAAAGGATGGGGATGGTATGAAAGAAAAACGGGTGCGGGTGTTCCTGCTGCACCGCAAATTGCTGGCGGTGTTGTGTACGCTGGCGGTGGCAGCGGGTATTTTCTATGTGACGCTGTATCCGGCGGCCCATACGGCGGCAGCCACGACACGCCAGCTTCCCATTTATTCGGTGGAGCGGAAGGAGAAGCTGTGTTCCATCTCCTTCGACGCGGCATGGGGCAATGAGGATACAGAGCATCTTATCGAAATTCTGGCGAAGTACAACGTTAAGACCACCTTCTTCGTGGTAGGCGACTGGGTGGATAAGTATCCGGAATCGGTAAAGGCCCTCCACGACGCGGGCCACGAGGTCATGAGTCATTCCACTCACCACGACCACTACAACAGCCTGACCTCCTCCCAGATCGTGGCGGATATTCAGGAGAGCTGCGATAAAATCGAAGCCGTCACCGGGTGCAGTCCCACGCTGATCCGCTGCCCCTACGGCGAGTATGACGATCATGTGATCTCTGCCGTGCGGTCACTGGGGATGGAGCCTATCCAATGGGATGTGGAGCAACCGGAAATGACTTAAGGTAACACCGCACAAATACAAAATACACTTTTCCCGACAATAACTCTGCTAAAAGATAGGGTGTTGCCCT
>CAKTMW010000038.1 GCA_934574095.1 uncultured Oscillospiraceae bacterium
GTTGCTTCCGGCAAAATGGCCGCCGTGGTACATTCCGGAGTCTTGGGAAATTTCGTGATTTCATAGCGGCAATTGAGCACCATCAAATCTTCTATTGAGACGCCCGCTCCGTCGGCGATTCCATATGCCTCTTCCAGCACTTCTGGCATCATCTGCTTGATATCCGGCAAATAGGCCATAGCGTATTGCTGAATTTTATCCCAGCTCTTATCTGAAGTTTTCGCAAAATAGCGCCGATATACCTCGACACCCGCGTGAATTTTTTCTTTTGCCTGCTGGCCATATTGAACACCGCAGGCGTAAGGCGTGTCCGCCTTTATATAAATAGTCTGAAATGCCTCCAAGAGATTGCCTCCTTACTGCTTAATGTATTTTGCCCCCACGATCGGGGGGGCAAAATACAAGAGCTTTAAAAATACGATTACTTGCCGGTTGCGACATTTTCATACCGATAAGCGGTGATCGGATTCAACTGGAAACCGGAGACACTGCTTCTCACACCCACCAGATTCTGATAAGCCCACAGCGGGATGTAAGGTCGGTCAACTGCCATAATGCTGCTGATTTCTTTATACACAGCAGCGCGTTCTGTGTCATCTGTCAGGCTCCGCGCAGCCAGCAGCTTAGCCATGACATCGGGGTTGTTGTAGTGGGAAAGGTTGCTGGTGGATTCAGGAGAAATATTGCTGTACAGCACATAGTCCGCATCACCCATCAGGTTATAATACATGGAGCTGCATGCGTCAAAATCTCCGCCCTTCACAATGGTATCATCCATCACGGTTCCGTCCATCGGCTCAACGCTGACAGTGATGCCAACCTCGCTGAGCATATCCTGCAGGATCACACACGCCTCCTGACGGGTCTGATTGGAAGACTGAACCCAGATGCTCATTTCAAAGCCGTCCGGATAGCCGGCGGCGGACAGCAATTCCTTTGCCTTTTCAACGTTATAAATGTTGGCGGTGGCAGAAGCATCATAGCCAAAGACGCCGGGACCGATCAGGCTGGCTATGGGCGTTGCATAACCATACATCACAGAACTGCACAGAGCATCCTTGTCAATGGCATATTCAATCGCCTGACGCACACGGGAATCGTTCAGTGCCTTTGTGCCGCTGTTGCAATTGATGGTCATATAAAACACTTTGAAAGAGGGGGCAGACAAAACCGTGGTCACTTCATTTGCATTCAGTCTGTCCACATCGGAGGGCGGCACATCATACGCAATGTCGATTTCGCCGGTTTCCAGCAGAGTCGAACGCTGAGACGCTTCGGGAACCACGCGCATCTCCAGATACTTGGTAGCAACCGTGCCGCCCCAGTAATTCTCGTTTGCCTCCAGCTTTACATATTCGCCTTCCTTACGCTCGACGAACTTGTACGGGCCGGTTCCCACAGGATTCGTTGTCAGAGCCTCGTCGTTCTGCTCCAGGAGGTGCTTGGGCATGATGCCGGCAAGAGGACTGCACAGAGCATTCAGCACCGGGGTATAAGCGCCCTTTGTGTTAATGACAACCGTGTATTCATCCACGACATCCACGCTCTCCAGCCAGGAGAAATTGTTCTTTACAATGGTGCTGTTCATTGCACGGTCAAAGGTATATTTGACGTCCTCTGCCGTCAATTCCTGGCCGTCATGAAACAGTACGCCCTTGCGCAGGTGCATCTGCAGAGAGTCTTCATCCAAAAACTCCCAGCTTTCAGCCAAGTGAGGAATTACGTTGATATCGGCATCCCAAGTGACCAGCGTGTCAAAAATATTGCAAGTCACATCATACGTTGCAGGGTTTTTTCCTACGTGGAAATCGAGCGAGGTGATATCGCTAGCTTGCGCAAAAACGATCGTATCCTTAGCTCCGGTGGTTGCGTTTCCATCATCGGACGGGCTGGGGTTTTTGCTGCCGCATGCGCTCAAACAGCCAAGCAGCATACATACAGTCAGCAGTGCAGAAAAAATCTTTTTCATATAAGTCCTCCTCAATTTTATTTCATAGAACCGCCGGCCAAGTGGCAGGCGACAATATGACCTGGTTCGACTTCCGTCATCTGGGGTGAACACTGGCTGCATTCCGGCCGCGCATAAATGCATCGTTTTGCAAAACGGCATCCCGGCTTTACATTGATGGGAGAGGTCAATTCGCCTTTCAACGCAACGCGCTCCATCTTAACATCCGGATCCGGGATTGGAATGGCAGAAAGCAGTGCCTGTGTATATGGGTGAACTGGGTTTTTGAACAGCTGCTTTGGCGTTGCTTTTTCCACCAGCTGTCCTAAGTACATTACGAGGATTTGATTCGACAAATGCTTTACCACGGAAAGATTATGCGTAATAAAAAGGTATGTCAGCCCCATCTGCGCTTGCAGATCCTGCATTAGATTCAGCACCTGGGCCTGAATGGAAACGTCAAGCGCTGAAACAGGTTCGTCGCAAACAATGAACTTCGGGTTCAGGGACAAGGCTCTGGCAATTCCTATGCGCTGGCGGCGTCCGCCATCTAACTCGTGGGGATAGGAGTTGACCAGCCGGGACGCTAAGCCGACAACGTCCATCATTTCAGCAACACGCTTCTGGATTTTTTCCTTTTCACTGGCCTTGTAGATCCCCTGAATGATCAAGGGCGCCGCAATTGCCTGAGAAACAGTCATGCGGGGATTGAGGGAAGCATAGGGGTCTTGAAAAATAATTTGCATTTTGGAGCGCAGCTCTTTCATTTCCGCCTTGCTGCATTCGAGGATGTTCTGATTTTCAAAAATAACTTCGCCTGCCGTCGGCTCGTGGAGCCGGAGAATGCACCGTCCCAGCGTTGACTTGCCGCAGCCGCTCTCGCCGACTACCCCCAAGGTTTCCATGCGGTTAATGCCAAAAGTCACATCGTCAACCGCACTCAGCGTTCCGCTTGGCGTCTGAAAGTATTTTTTCAAATGGTTGACCCTTAACAATTCCTGGTTTTCCATTTATTCGCCCTCCTCCCGTGTTTCCTTATATCGGAGGCATCGCACCTGATGGTTGCCCTCTTCGCCGCCCATGTTTACCAAGTGAGGATGTTCTGTCTTGCACTGCTCTGTCGCGAAGCGGCATCTGTCGCAAAAAGCACACCCTGCCGGAAGATTCGTGGGATCCGGCATCAGGCCCTCAATCGGCACCAAACGCTCCACATCTTCGTTTATATTGGGGATGGAAGAAAAGAGTCCCTCTGTATAAGGATGAAGCTTGTGGCGGAAAATATCGTGTACTGTGCCGGTTTCTACGATTTCACCGGCATAAATCACGGAGACATAATCGCAGTTCTGCGCGATAACACCCAGATCGTGGGTGATCAGCAGCATTGACGTGCGAAAGCGTTCCCGTAAGTCGCGGATCATTTCCAGTATCTGCGCCTGAATCGTTACATCCAATGCAGTCGTCGGCTCATCGGCAATCAGTATTTTGGGATTGCATGCTAACGCGATCGCAATTACCACACGCTGCTTCATACCGCCGGAAAACTGATGCGGATATTCGCTGCCGCGTGCGCTGGGGATTCCGACCAATTCAAGGATTTCTGCCGCTTTCTTTGCAGCATCTACCCTGCTGAGCTTGTCATGATTACGGATGGCCTCTGCAATCTGATCGCCTACGGTCATCACCGGGTTCAGACTTGTCATGGGATCTTGAAAAATCATAGAGATATGCTCTCCGCGGATTCGGCGAAGCTGCTTTTTGTCCATCTCCAGCAGATTTTTCCCCTCGTACAAAATTTTACCGCTTTTGATTTTTCCGTAAGGCTTTGCCGTCAAGCCCATAATTCCTTTTGCCAAGGTGGTCTTGCCGGCACCGGTCTCGCCTACCAATCCAAGCGTGCGTCCCTCTTTCAAAACCAGGTCTATACCATTAAGCGCCTTGACCGTTCCTTCGCGCAGCTCGAAATGAATGCGCAGGTCCTGCACTTCCAAAATCGTTTGATCCATATCTGTCCCTCCTATTAGCGCTTCTGCTTGGGATCCAATGCATCGCGCAGACCATCTCCCAACAGGTTCAGAGAAAGAATGCAGATCACAATAGCAAGTCCCGGAAACAGTGAGATGTGCCAGGCATCACGCATATAGATACGTGCTGACGACAGGATAGAGCCCCATTCCGGCGCAGGCGGTTGGATACCCAGGCCTAAGAAGGACATGCCGGCCACATTCAGAATTGTGGTAGCCACACCGAGAGTGCCCTGAACGATTACGGGAGAAAGAGCATTGGGAATAATATACTTTACAATGACCAAAGCATCTGAAGCACCCACGGCCTTGGCGGCTTCTACATATTCGCTGTCCTTTACCGTCATAACGGAAGAACGGATGATTCGGGCAAACTGGGGAACCTGTGAGCAGGTCAGCGCAATCAGAAGGTTGACCAAGCTGGAGCCCAGTGCCGCATAGATGGCCATAGCTAAAACCAGACTCGGCACAGTCATCACCATATCCATAAAGCGCATGATGACATTATCGATTTTCCCGCCGTAAAATCCTGCAATAGAACCAAACACACCACCTATAAGGATGGCAGCCAGAATCGTACAGATGCCGGCGAAAAGAGAATAGCGCGTTCCCCATAAAAGCCGGAACAGCAGATCTCTTCCATATTCATCGCACCCCAAAGGATGCGCGGCAGAGGGCTTGGCCAGCTTCATGGGAAGATTATTCTTCGTAACCAAAACCTTATACAGCTCTCCGCCATCTGTCAGATCGATCAGAATAGTGGTAATTGATACCAAAATCAGCAGGGCAATCACCACTAAACCGCAAATCGCCAGGCGATTGTTGCGAAACTGTATCCAAGCCTGCTGTGATAAGGAACGCTGTACGAACTTACCCTGCTTATCGCGATTAGCCATCTTTTTTTGCCCTCCTTATCATAGATTTGTATTGAGACTTGATGCGAGGATCCACAAATGCATAGATAATATCTACCAAAAGATTGATTACTGTAACAATGATGGCCAGCATCACCACCGCGCCCAGTACGCAAGGGGTATCCTTGTTGGAAATAGATTCAACAATGTAGCGGCCAATACCGGGCCAGGCAAAGATGGTTTCCGTTGTCACCGCTCCGCCCAGCAGATTGCCGAATTGCAAACCCAAAACGGTGATAATCGGGATCAGAGCGTTGCGCAGCATATGGCGGAACACAACGATTCGCTCCGATACGCCCTTTGCCCGCGCCGTGTCAACATAGTCCTGATTCATCACGTCCAGCATGGCCGAACGAGTCATTCGTGTGACGAGTGCGGTAGAGTTCATGCCCAGCGTCAGCATCGGAAGGATGATACCCAGCGCCAGTGAGCCGGATGCCGTGTAGGCCGCCGGTAGCCACCCGAGATTCACCGCAAAAATAATTACACCCATCAAGCCCAGCCAAAAATGCGGAGCAGAGGCGCCGATCAGCGTAAGGACCATGGTACAGTTATCAAACACTGTATACTGATGCCTGGCAGATATAATGCCTGCCGGTATACCTACGATAACGGCAAACAACAGCGCCGCAAAGGAAAGTAAAAATGTATATGGTATGCGCTGCATGATCTGTTGCATGACATCCAGACCCGTTTTGTAGGAAGTGCCAAGATCGCCCTGAACCAAGTTCAGCACAAAGCGACCGTATCTTACCAGAAACGGGTCATTCAAGCCCATTTCTTCCCGGAGCTCTTCGATTTGCTCAGCTGTTGCGTCTACACCGAGTTTTGCTACAGCCGGATCACCTGGCGTCATGTCCATCACGGAGAACACGATGAAAGTAGCGCCAATCAGAACCGGAATCAGCAGCAAGATTCGCTTTAGATATACTTCAGCATCTATTGTCTTCCCCCTAGTTTTTATTGTTTATATTTCCACCGGAGTAAAGTTAAATCGATTTCATCACAAATGCGATCCATCATATCCACCAAACGATTGCGCTGCCGCAAAAAGTCTGTGTAAATAAATAAATAGCTCTTGTCATCTGCGTTATCCCTGGTGACCCCCATTGCTGCGCGGAGCTTTGGGAATGTAGCCGGCAATGACAATCTGTCATAGTTATAGGGATCTGAGTAATTGAAATTCATATTCACCAGATCGCCGGCTATTTTTTTGATTTCACGATCCGTATCGGTTCTGCCTTCGAGCGCGCGGCAGAACTGCTGGGCTTTCTCCTGCAATATGTCCAGATGCGGAAACACCGGAGATAAATCAAATTCGCCTTCCAGCCCGCATTGAATCTCTTGCAGCATGCGTCTGGTTTCTCCCATGTAAGAAAGAATATCTACCGGCAATTGGCTGCTGTTTGCCACCTCGCAGATCATTTCCGCGTTAATGTTGGCATCCCGCAACGCGTTGGCAAAATCAACCTTGTCCAGCGTATCTTCGCGGCTGTGCCACCAATACCCGCCGCCCACCGGCCAAATATTCACTTTATCTGGCGAGGCTTCATACTTCAGCATAATAGTGATCGGCACATTTTTGCCCATAAAATTAGGCTCGCCCAAATGAGGCCGTGGTATATAGGGCGCAGGCTCCAGCCCGGTATATCGCCGGATCCGTTCGGAAATAAAAGCCGCTCCCTCCATTTGGGTTGTTCGGGCGCGGATGCACCGCGCGTTTTTGCTGCCCGCCACATCAATGTTGATCTGCGCTACGCAATGATCACGGATTTTTTCATAAAAAGTATCCGCATACCAGGTGGAACCCGCATATTGACCAAACTCATGGCCCGACCACCAGCAAAAAACCAGGCCGCGCTTCAGCGCGCTTCGGTTTTCGTGGAATACTCTTGCTAACTCCAGCAGAATACAGTCTCCGGCCCCGTTATCCGTCATTCCTTCGCAATGCGAATCATAGTGACCGTCTACTAATACAAAGCTTTCCTCGCAGCCGGGAATGTACGCCACCGGAATGGAGGCCTTCTTCACCCGGGTATCAGCTTGTGCAGACAGACGAACGCGAACGCTCCCGCTTTTCATCAGCGCTTTCATTTTTTCGCCTGCCGCTTTTGTACAGTCAATACAAGGAATCTCCGGCAAAAGGTAAGCGTTTTCGGGCGTTGGCGTTCCGTTGTGGTTAGACGCACCAAAGTAGTGCGGAACCTCTTCTGGAGATGGGTACATACTAATCACAGCCAATGCCCCCGCCTCTTTAGCCTCTCTGGCAATGTCGCTGCAAAAGCATTGCGTTAAGACAACCTTGCCTGCAAACGAACGAAACCGTTCTGCATTATCATTTACCGACAGCCGTGCGCATTCGCCCCACCTGTCATATATCAACTCTCCTTCTAAATCTGTTACATTTTTTGTGTAGCCGCAGGGAACTACCTCAAATTCTTGCTGCTCCGGAAAGATTATTTCCAGTTTGGCCGAAACAGCCGAGCTAAGATATCCGGAATACCATAATTGCTCATGAGGGATTCCGTATTCAGACAATTTGCTGCAAATATATGCAGATGCAGATTCGGCATCCGGTGATGCGGTCACACGCTTGAGCTTACTGAAGAAAAACGCCGTTTCTTTTATGTTTTCTACAGTTATTCCTGCAAGAATACGATCTGTTAACGCTTTTGCTTCTGTTTGTTGCGCCATTTTGCTCTCCTCTTTTTCTTCACAGTCTGAGTAAAATTTCCAGTTTTTCATATTCTACTTCATGGAGAATATGTTGACAATTACATAAATTACATTGTACACAATTTACTTTGTAGCTTTTGTTACAATACTGCTTTTGTGGCTGAACAAGAAAAAGATATCCGCTAAAACTAAGTGCGTATAAATTAAAACCTCCAGCTTGGCCTGATTTCATTATGCCATCCAGAAGTTCTCTCTTTAGTGTGTTTGGGTAGTTCTCATCAGTATGGCCTCCTTAAAATTCCTTTCGAGGTATAGTCTCTGTTTTTTCAATTTGTACTGACTGTTTTTCATCAGGAAACACTGCCGGACAAGCGGTACGCTGTGGCATACGCCGCGCTCTTCTGCGTGGCGGTGGCCATGGTACTGCGAGGCATCCCTTATTGGCTGGGACTGATCGTCATTGTGGCGGCGTTGCTGGTACTGGATCGCCGGGCACTGCTGGGCGTGGACTGGGGACTGCTGGTGACATTCGCGGCGTTCTTTACCTTTTCGGGCAACATGGCGCGGATCGAGCCGGTGCGGGAGCTGTTCCGAAAGTTGCTGGCCCACGGGGTCATGCCAGTGGCGGCGCTGACCAGCCAGGTCATCAGCAACGTACCGGCAGCCATCCTGCTGAGCCAGTTTACCGACGACTATCCGGGACTGCTGGTAGGCGTGAACATTGGCGGCGCGGGGACGCTGGTGGCGGCGCTGGCCAGCCTGATTACCTTCCGGGAGTACACAAAGCACGTCAAAGGCCAGACAGGGCGCTTCATGGCGCTGTTCTCCGTCATCAGCTTTGGCTTTTTGCCGGCGTAGTGCGCGATACGCTGCGCTCAAGCTCCCGGCAGCATACGCGCATTTTCATGATCCGATTCTCCCCTATCCTCCAAATATATACTATATTGATGAAGGCCTCCGGGTAATTCCCGGGGGCCTATTTCTATATTCTGGAGGAATTTCGCTATGACCACACCTATTCGCACCTGCTCACGCTGCGGCTGTACCGCCGAGAACCTGATTGAATTCCATGACCGCCTGCTTTGCCCGGACTGTCTGGAGGAAATGACCGAGGTCTGTGTCGACTGCGGCACCCGGTTCTGGAATCGAGAATGCCTGACCAACGACCACGGAGGCCCGATTTGCCCCGACTGCTGCGACCACAACTACACTCGATGCACCCGCTGCGGTAGGAGACTTCATCCAAAGCTTGCCGAATCGCCCGCAGATTATTTCCTGCACAGCGACCGCCACAAAGCAGGAGCGTCAAGAGATCCAACAGGCCCTCGGTATGCGGGATTGTGTCTGTCACTGCGGCTCGGTCTACTGAGATAATCTGTACCTGACCGTCCGCAAAGTCGGCCATCGTGACCAGATGCCCGCTGCGGTACTGAGTGAGCTGGAAGACTGGAACCGAAAAGGGTTGGCGTTGGTATTTTGCCCCACAGTCTTGGACGTACAGCACCTGACAAAATACTTGAAAAGCTGTGGTTGGAGAGCTTGCGGGTACTATGCCGAGATGTCGAAGAAGGAAAAGAAAGCCTGGGCCAATGACTGTGCCGCTGGGAAATACAGTGTCATGATAGCAACGTCTGCCTTTGGCTTGGGAGTCGATATTCCCAATATCCGTCTGGTCATTCACGCTGGATTGCCTCTGGGACTGAGCGACTACACCCAGCAGATTGGCCGCGGTGGGCGCAATGGAAAGAAGACCCACTGCATCCTGCTCTATGCGCCGGGCGACGAGAAACGTGCATTGCGTATTCTCAAAGGTAACGCCAGAGAGAACGTGTCCTCTATCAAAAAGCATGGGGTAACTGCGCTGGTCAAGGCAATACGATCCCCTGACTGCCTATGGGACTCCATCGCTAAGTACTACGGCGAACGGGTGGATATATCCTGCGGGCATTGCACCCAGTGCCGACGAAAGAAAAATATTGCCTAGAAGAAAAGCTCCCAGTCATCGAACTGGGAGCTTTCTTGTTATGCGATTCGTGCTCTTACGGAAGCGGGTCTCTCATTTCCCCGTTTCTTTGATGGCAGCCTGAGCGGCGGCCAGACGGGCGATGGGAACACGGAAGGGAGAGCAGGAGACATAGTCCAGACCCACCTTGTGGCAGAACTCCACAGAGGAGGGATCGCCGCCGTGCTCGCCGCAGATGCCCAGATGGATGTCGGGGCGGGTAGCGCGGCCCATCTTGCAGGCCATATCCACCAGCTTGCCGACGCCGATCTGATCCAGCTTGGCAAAGGGATCGCTCTCGTAGATCTTCTTGTCGTAGTAGGCGCCCAGGAACTTACCGGCGTCGTCACGGCTGAAGCCGAAGGTCATCTGGGTCAGGTCGTTGGTGCCGAAGGAGAAGAACTCGGCCTCGGTGGCGATCTGATCGGCAGTCAGGGCTGCGCGGGGGATCTCGATCATGGTGCCCACCAGATACTTCATCTTCATACCGGCGGCGGCCAGCTCCTCGTCAGCGGTCTTGACCACCACATCCTTGACGTACTTCAGCTCCTTGACCTCGCCCACCAGCGGGATCATGATCTCAGGCTCCATCTTCCACTCGGGGTGCTTCTTCTGCACGTTGATGGCGGCACGGATAACGGCACGGGTCTGCATCACGGCGATCTCGGGGAAGGTGACGGCCAGACGGCAGCCGCGGTGGCCCATCATGGGGTTGAACTCATGCAGGGAGGCGATGATGGCCTTGATCTCGGCCACGGACTTGTTCATATCCTTGGCCAGCAGCTCGATGTCGGCCTCCTCAGTGGGAACGAACTCGTGCAGAGGGGGATCCAGAAAGCGGATGGTGACGGGGCAGCCTTCCATGGCCTCGTAGATGCCCTCAAAGTCGCCCTGCTGCATGGGCAGCAGCTTGGCCAGCGCCTTCTCACGCTGCTCCACGGTGTCGGAGCAGATCATCTCGCGGATGGCGGCGATACGGTCGCCCTCGAAGAACATATGCTCGGTACGGCACAGGCCGATGCCCTCGGCGCCCAGCTCACGGGCCTTGGCGGCGTCGTGGGGGGTGTCGGCGTTGGTGCGGACCTTCAGACGGCGATACTTGTCGGCCCAGCTCATGATGCGGCCGAAGTCGCCGCCCACGCTGGCGTCCACAGTGGGCATAGCGCCGTCGTAAATATTGCCAGTGGAGCCGTCCAGGCTCAGCCAGTCGCCCTCGTGATAGGTCTTGCCGGCCAGAGTGAACTGCTTGTTGGCCTCGTCCATGACGATGGCGCCGCAGCCGGAGACGCAGCACTTGCCCATACCACGGGCCACAACGGCGGCGTGGGAGGTCATGCCGCCGCGAACGGTCAGGATGCCCTGTGCGGCCTTCATGCCCTCGATATCCTCAGGAGAGGTCTCCAGACGAACCAGAACCACCTTCTCGCCGCGGGCGGCCCATTCCTTTGCGTCCTCAGCGGTGTACACGATCTTGCCGCAGGCAGCGCCGGGAGAGGCGGGCAGAGCCTTGCCCACGGGGGTGGTGGCCTTCAGGGCCTTGGGGTCGAACTGGGGATGGAGCAGGGTGTCCAGATTGCGGGGATCGATCATGGCCACGGCCTGCTGCTCGGAGATCATGCCCTCGTCCACCAGGTCGCAGGCGATCTTCAGGGCAGCGGGAGCGGTACGCTTGCCGTTGCGGCACTGCAGCATATACAGCTTGCCGTGCTCCACGGTGAACTCCATGTCCTGCATGTCGCGGTAGTGATCCTCCAGAATGCCGCAGACCTTCACGAACTCGTCATAGGCCTCGGGGAACTTCTCGGCCATCTCGGCGATGGGCATGGGGGTACGGACGCCGGCCACGACATCCTCGCCCTGAGCGTTGGTCAGGAACTCGCCCATCAGCTTCTTGGCGCCGGTGGCGGGGTCACGGGTAAAGGCAACGCCGGTGCCGCAGTCGTCACCCATGTTGCCGAAGGCCATGGACTGAACGTTGACGGCAGTACCCCAGGAGTAGGGGATATCATTGTCGCGGCGGTATACATTGGCGCGGGGGTTGTCCCAGGAACGGAACACGGCCTTGATGGCGCCGATCAGCTGCTCCTTGGGGTCGGTGGGGAAGTCCTCGCCGATCTTGGCCTTATACTCGGCCTTGAACTGCATGGCCAGCTCCTTCAGGTCGTTGGCGTCCAGCTCCACGTCCTGCGTCACGCCCTTCTTCTCCTTCATGGCGTCGATGAGCTGCTCGAAGTACTTCTTGCCCACCTCCATGACCACGTCGGAATACATCTGGATAAAGCGGCGATAGCAGTCCCATGCCCAGCGGGGGTTGTTGGACTTGGCGGCGATGACGGCCACCACGTCCTCGTTCAGACCCAGATTCAGGATGGTGTCCATCATGCCGGGCATGGAGGCGCGGGCGCCGGAGCGCACGGAGACCAGCAGGGGATTCTCGTGATCGCCGAACTTCTTGCCGGTGATCTTTTCCATCTTCTCAATATATTCCATGATCTCGGCCATGATCTCGTCGTTGATCTGGCGGCCGTCCTCATAGTACTGGGTGCAGGCCTCGGTGGTGATGGTAAAGCCCTGAGGCACGGGCAGACCGATGTTGGTCATCTCAGCCAGGTTGGCGCCCTTGCCACCCAGCAGCTCACGCATCTTGGCGTTGCCCTCGGTGAACAGATAGCAATACTTTTTGCTCATTTACATATCCTCCATATCACAAAAAAATATCTTCATTTTCCAGAATTTTTGGTTATTTTGGGGACTTTTGCTTCTTTTTTGTTAAATGTACCCCTTCAACCGCTTTATTATAACCAGCTTTCCCCATAAAAGCAAGTATATTTTCCGTTTATTTCCCCGTTTTTCTTACAAATATCCAAAATGGAACAATCTTTTTTGCAGAATCCACCGTCAGGACTTGCGGTATCCCCTTATTTTATGGTATACTATTATGAATTTGTGAAAAAGCGGTATCATTTTACCGGCGGTGGAGGGCACGATGGCACAGACGGCAGACTACAACAGCACATGGTCCGCCGCTGTCCGCGCCGCGGCGGACCGGGGGCAGCTGAGTCATGCCGTGATCCTGACGGGGGCGGGGGATAAGCTGGCGGCGGCCCGCTACATCGCCGCCGCCCACCTGTGCCGCAGCGAAGGGGAGCGCCCCTGCCTGCGGTGCAACGCCTGCCGCAAGGTGATGGAGGGTATCCATCCCGACGTGACGGAGGTGCGGGACGCCGACCGTAAGGAACTGAGCGTGGACGCCATCCGGGCGCTGCGGCAGGACGTGTACATCCGTCCCAACGAGGGGGAGCGGAAGGTCTACCTCTTTTTGGACTGCGCTCAGCTGAACGAGCGGAACCAGAACGTGCTGCTGAAGATCGTGGAGGAAGGTCCGGCCTACGCCGCTTTTGTCTTCTGCGCCGATGCGCTCCACAGTCTGCTGCCCACTATCCGCTCCCGCTGTGTGGAGCTGCGGCTGGACGCGCCGGAGGAGGAAGTTGGCGAGGAGGAGAACGCTGCCGCCCTGTGCCGCGTGTTGGCCCGGCGCGACCCCCTGGCCCTGGCCGCCTGCCTGACGGGTATGGAGAACCGCCGCATGAAGCGGGAAAGCCTGCTGGCTATGGTGGAGGGCGCATGGCAGATAGCGTCGGACGCCCTGCTGGCCAAATGCGGGAAGCCCGGCGGCTGCGGCGAAACGGCCCGGACCTTGTGCCGGGCTTTTGACCGGCGGCGGTTACAGGACCTGACGGACCTGCTTCGCCGTTATGCCGGAGAATGTCAATACAACGTGGGCGCGGGCCATGTGCTGGGCGCCCTGAACGCGGAGCTGGCTGCTCTGCTGCAATAACGCGATGATTTTTCCCTTCAGAAAGGAAGGTATACCAGAAATGACGACTGTGATCTCTGTCCGCTTTCGCAGCGGCAGCAAAACCTACTATTTTGACCCCCGCGACCTGACGGTCCAGACCGGGGACGACGTGGTGGTGGAGACCGCCCAGGGTCCGGAATTCGCCCAGTGCGTGGCGGGCAATCACGATGTGGCCGACGAGGCGGTGGTGAAGCCCCTGCGCCCTGTGCTGCGCATCGCCACCGATAACGACCGCCACACCGCCGCCTATAACCGCAGCCGGGAGAAGGACGCCTTCGACGTGTGCCAGAAGAAGATCGCCCAGCACGGACTGGAGATGAAGCTGGTGCGGGTGGAGTGCAGCTTTGACGGCAGCAAGATTCTGTTCTTCTTTACCGCCGATGGCCGGGTGGACTTCCGTGAGCTGGTGAAGGACCTGGCCGGTGTGTTCCGCTCCCGCATCGAGCTGCGGCAGATCGGCGTTCGGGACGAGGCGAAAATGCTGGGCGGCCTGGGCATCTGCGGACGGCCCTTCTGCTGCGCGTCCTATATGGACGAGTTTGTGCCCGTTTCCATTAAGATGGCCAAGACCCAGAGCCTGAGTCTGAATCCCACCAAGATATCCGGTACCTGCGGCCGCCTTATGTGCTGCCTGAAGTACGAGCAGGACGCCTATGAGGACGCCATCAAGCGGATGCCCAAGAACGATTCCTTCGTGGTGACGCCGGACGGTCCCGGCAATGTCAGCGATATCAACGTGCTGAAGGAGACCGTCAACGTCCGTCTGGACGAGCGGCCCGACACTCCCCGCTGCTACCATAACTGCGAGGTCTGCGTACTGCGCAACGGCAAGGGCAGCCGGGACGGCATCACCGTGCCCAAGGAGCGCCCGGAGCGTTATGTGGAGCCGGTGGCCGCCGAGGAGATGCTGATCCCCGATCTGTTCGCCGATTACGGCGGTTCCGCCGTCCCTGCGCCGGAGCGGGAGAGCGAGGGCGAGGCCCGCTCCGCCCGCCGCAGAAGCCGGGGCGGCCGGCGCCGCGGCAAAGGCGGCGCAGCCGGCGCGGAAGCGGCGCCCCAGACCCCGCAGGCAGAGCCCAAGAAGGACAAGCCTGTCAAACCTGCCAATAAGCCCGCCAAGCCTGCGCCGGAGCAGTCCCCCGCCAAGGAGGGCGAGGCTCCCCGCCGCGAGGGCGAGAGCCAGCGCCGCCGCAGAAACCGCGGCGGCCGTGGCCGCAGCGGCGATAAACCCGCCGCCCAGCAGCCCAATACCGCCCCCGGCAAGAGCGTTGCTCCCGCGCCGGAGCGCCCGCCCCGTACAGAGGGAACGGGCGAGGGCGGTCAGCGCCGTCCCCGCCGCAGAAGCCGCGGCGGCCGTGGCCGTGGCGGAAAGCCCGGCGGAGGCGACTCTTCCGGTAACGAGGCATAAGAAATATGGGAAAGTTTACAGGCGTATTGATCGCCAGCGATTTTGACAACACACTGATCTATACGGAGAACGCCTTGAAGGGCCTGGAGCCTATGCCGGACCTGCTGCCGGAGAACCGGGAGGCCATCGAGTATTTCATGGCCCAGGGCGGCATTTTCTCCATCGCCACAGGCCGTGCCCTGCCCTCCTTCGAGAGTGTGCGGCGCGACCTGCCCATGAACGGCCCCACCATTCTGTTCAACGGCGCTGCCATCTATGATTTCAGCGACGGCAAATACCTCTGCACGGCCTTCCTGCCGGACACGGTGCGTCCCCACATCATGCAGGTGCTGGACGCCTGGCCGGAGGCGGCGGTGGAGCTATACCATGACGACAACGCCATCTTTGCCCTGCACCCCAACGAGCTGACTATGGCCCACCTGCACCTGACCCACGAGGCCACCACCATGCTGGACACCATCGACCAGGCGCCCTCGCCCATCAGCAAGGCCCTGTTCGAGATCGTGCCGGAGCATCTGCCGGAGCTGCATCGCTATATAGACGCCCAGCCCTGGGCCGGCGAATATGAGGTGGTGCCCAGCAGCGTCTATCTGCTGGAGCTGACCGCCAAGGGTGCCAGCAAGGGTGAGATGGTCCGCCGTCTGGCAGGTCTGCTGGATATCTCCATGGCGCACGTCTACTGTGTGGGCGACCATGCCAACGATATCGGTATGCTGCGGGCCTCCGCCATCCCCTTTGCCCCGGAAAATGCCATCGAACCGGTCCGCCAGGTGCCCGGCATCCATATCCTGCCGGACGCCCGCCAGGGGGCCATCGCCGCCATGATCCGGGAGCTGGATCAGCGATATTGAGGGCGGATTGGATATTTTTGGAAGACCTTGTTCATACAATGTTCACTTGACGCTGCGGCGAGAACAGAGTATGATACCTTTTGGATAAATTTTAGAACTTTTAGGTGAGTATCCCATGAAACAGACCCCAACGACGCCCACGCCACAGAAGGACACGGACCCCAAGAAGATGTCCCTGTCGTCTCTGTGGAACCTGTGGGTCGATAATTTGAAGGAGTGGCACTTCTATCTGGTAGAGGAGCATGGCCACCGCCAGCGGGCGGATATCTCCGGCTGGATCGACAAGCTGCGCCAGCGGATCAAGTCCTTCATGACCTCGCTGCGCCGCGATGTGCGCCATCAGAAGAATGCCAGCCGCCACCGGAAATTCCCGGAGTCGGATTACGGCATCGCCCAGTTCTGCCTCTACATGGCCGGCAGCATCCCCAAGGTCACTGCCGACATTCACGAGCGCGTGACCCAACGCCGCCGCAAGCATATTGACGCGGCCCATGCCTTCCAGAAGCAGGTGGATAAGGTCAAGAACCACCCCGTCGCCTTCTTCAGCGGCGCGCTGGTGGTGGTGGCGGTGTGCGCCCTGCTGTCCCTGTATACCATCGGCACCACCGCTGAGTACGACGGCAACGACCTGGGCACCGTCTCCGGCATCCGCACCGTCAACGCCGTGGTGAACGATATCGAGACCGTTACCCGTGAGACCCTGGGTGACGAGAGCTACACCGTGGATACCAGCAAGCTGGATACCCAGGTGGGCGTGGTCCGCCGCCAGTCGGTGGAGAGCCGCGAAGAGTTCGCGGACAACCTTTCTGACCAGCTGGGTATGGTGGAATATGCCTATGTACTGTACATTGACGGCGAGCCTGTGGCCGCCACCACCTTCCCCGACGCCCTGGACGAGCTGCTGGACCAGCTGAAAAAGGGCTACATCACCGCCAATACGGTGGATTCCTACTTCGTGGAGAATGTGGAGATCAAGCAGGAGTACGTGGATGCGTCCCTGGTGATGAACCTGGGCAACATTGCCGAGATTCTCAACGCCACCAAGGCCGGCGAGGTCACGTATACCGTGGAGGCCGGCGACAGTTATTACTACATTGCCGAGCTTTACGGTATGTCGGTGGACGACCTGCTAGACATGAACCCCGGTTACGATCCCAAGCTGCTGCGGGTGGGCGATGTGCTGACCATCTCCAACGCCGTCCCCTACCTGACCATCGTCAACGTGGAGCGGCAGAACTACGTACAGGACGTCCCCTACCAGGTGGAGTATCAGGATGACGACTCCATGTATCAGGGCGACTATAAGGTCATCTCCGCCGGTACATTCGGCAAGGCGGACGTGACCGCCAACGTCACCTACATCAACGGTGAGGAGACGGCCCGACAGGTGGTGGCTTCCGTTACCCTCAGCGATCCTGTGACCGAGACCCAGGCCCGCGGCACCATCCCCCGGCCCACCTGGTTCCCCACCGGCAGCTTCCGCTGGCCCTGCAACGGCACTATTACCTCTTACTTCGGCCGCCGCAACACCGGCATCCGCGGTGCCAGCACCTATCATCAGGGTCTGGATATTGCCAACGGTTACGGAACGGCCATCTATGCTGCCGACGGCGGCACCGTTACCTATTCCGGTTGGCGGGGTGGTTATGGCTATCTGGTCATCATTGACCATGGCAACGGCTATCAGACCTATTACGGTCATAATAGTTCGCTGGTCGTCTCAGCAGGTGAGCATGTCTATAAGGGACAGCAGATTGCCCGCATGGGCTCCACCGGCGTGTCCAGCGGCAACCACTGCCATTTCGGCATCCTGATCAACGGTACGTTCGTCAACCCCTTGAACTATCTATAAACAATACTTTTTGGGAAAGAGGAGAAAGTTTATGAGACGTTTTGCTTCCATCCTGCTGGGCACCGCCCTGTGCGCTATGACCATGGTCTCTGCCTGGGGCATTACCCCCGCCGCCACCGGCGACGAGAGCAACATCCCCCTGATGATCGTTCTGGCCGTCGTGGCCGTCATCGCCATCGTGGTGCTGCTGGTCATGATGAACAAGAAAAAGAAGTAAATACGCAAAAAAGGAAGCCCGGTCACTTGACCGGGCTTCCTTTTTATATTTATGTGGTGGAATTCACGTAAGCGCACAATAACCACCCGCATGGCATCTCACCCAACGATGTGAGATAATATCCCAAAACTTGAAAAACGCA
>CAKTMW010000039.1 GCA_934574095.1 uncultured Oscillospiraceae bacterium
GCGCTGGCGCTGGCTGACGGCGTGACCTTCGCCGAGCTGGCCGCTCCCGTGAAGCAGGCCGACGGCGTGCTGACGTGCGAAAAAATGGTGCTGGGTGAGGCTGATGCTTCCGGCCGCCGCAGCCCCGTGGGCAGCGGTGAGTTCTTTGAGATCCCCTGCGATCTGGTGATCTCCGCCGTGGGCGAGCAGGTGGACGACGCCCTGATGGCCGCCAACGGCATCGAGCTGGACAAGAAGGGCCGTCCCGCCTTCAAGACCAATATCGAGGGCGTGTACGCCGCCGGTGACGCTACCCGCGGCCCCGCCACAGTCGTCGAGGGCATTGCCGACGCCGCCGCTTTCGCCGCCGAGGTCATCGGTGCGCCCCACACCTACGAGATCCCCGCGCAGGCCTACGTCACCATCGCTGACGCCGCCGCCAAGAAGGGCACCCTGAAGATGGCGGAGTATCCCTGTCAGGAGGGTCAGCGCTGCCTGCAGTGCAAGACCGTATGTGAAAACTGCGTGGACTCCTGCCCCAACCGCGCCAACGTGGCCATCGCCATGGCCGACGGCAAGCACCAGATCGTCCACGTGGACAAGATGTGCAACGAGTGCGGCAACTGCACCCAGTTCTGCCCCTACTCCTCCGAGCCCTGTCACGACAAGTTCACCCTGTTCCAGACCGCTGAGGACATGGTGGATTCCCACAACGCAGGCGTTCTGTTCCTGGGCGGCGACAAGGTGCGCGTCCGTACCTTCGGTGAGCCCAAGGACTACGACCTGAGCGACGCCAAGAACGGCCTGCCCGCCGATCTGGAGACGCTGATCGTCACCATGCGTGACAAGTACAGCTACCTGTTCGCGTAAGAGGTATCACAATTGCATAAAAAATGGCCACCCGAAAGGGTGGCCATTTTTTTGCGCAGGGTTTATGAAAGCGCCCGGCTCTCCAGATTGCTCCGCAGGCTGGTGGCAGCCTGACAGTTGTTGATAATGAGGGCGTCGGTGACACCGTACTGGAAGATAATGCCGCTGACGCTGCCCACATCCTCCCGGACATCCACCACCACGATCCGCTCGTAGTAGTCAATCATATAGGGGACGAAGGCGTTGCCGTAGGACTCCTTGAACACCAGCAGCGTCTTGCCGTTCTTGTTGTCGGTGGTGATGACCGTCAGAGGCTGGTCGCCGCACAGGAACATTCCGGCATAGTCGCTGACGCTGCCGTTGACCGCCTGGCCGTTATACTGCACGCCGTCCCGATAGTACACCATGGAATAGCCCACATGAGGGAACCGGGCCACAGAGTAATCCGGGTTGGCTGTCAGCTCGGCAGGATGATTGCCGTACATGTACAGGGAGCCGGTGTAGCCGGTGCGCACCACCGTGTCATAGCTGTCCAGCGTCCAGGACGTCAGGCCGTTGGCCTGACAGTAGGCCGCTGAGGCGTAGTAGGCGCCCAGACTGGTCCAGTGGTGGTCGGTGCGGTAGAACATGTACTCTCCGGCGTGCTGATCCATCAGGCCCATGCAGTCCACAGTGGTGACAGAGCTGTCCATCATGCCGTAGGTAGACTTGATGAAGCTGGCGATGTTGTCATGGGGATCGTCATAGTCTGCCGGAGAATGATAGGCGCAGCACTTTGGCGTCAGCAGGCAGGTCACGTGGATGTTGGGGTACTTGGCGGCAAACTTGTTCACCGTTTCGGCATAGGCGCTGGAGCCGGTGGGGTCGGGGTCGAAATACTCCACGCCGTAGTCACCGCACACCAGCACCGCGTTGGCATAATAGGCGGCGATGTTGTTGTGATAGTGGCCGTCGCTGACCGTCTCCGCCGTGACGGCAGAGGCGTTGTCGGCGGAAACAGCGCTGCCCTTACCGGGTGCGATGTACCGCTGTCCGGCCGGAACCACCTGCTGTCCGCAGGTAGTGCACACGCCGTCCTCACCTACCGTGTGACCCAGCGCAGGGCTGATGACCGCGCCGCACACCGCACAGACCTCGGCCTCCGTGCAGGTGGCAGGGCCGGCAGAAGTGTGGGGCAGCTGGGGCGACAGCTCAATACCGCACCGCCGGCAGGTCTGGGGCGCGGCGCAGGTGGCCTCGGGGCCGGGGTCGTGACCCAGCGCCTCAGTCATCACCTTGCCGCACTCGGTGCAAATCTCCGGCTCGGTACAGGTAGCGGGCGCGGCGGACACGTGCTTGTGGCAGCCGGTCAGCGCCAGCGCCAGCAAAAGCAGCGCCGCTGCCAAACATATGATTTTTTTCATGGAACGCTTCCTTTCTCATGTGTGTCTGTCTCTATTACTATGTGATGATTATAGGCAATAGGACAAGTTTTTGCAAGACTTTTCGTCCGCGGGAAAAAATAGGGTGGCTTTATTGGATAAGGTATGATATACTAATGTGTACTGACTTAAAATGAGGTGAAACCATGAATCGGCAATATCCCTGTCTGGAGGTACATCTGGACAGGCTGACCCATAACGCACAGGAGATCCTGTCCCGTTGCCGGGCGCAGAACATTCAGGTCTGCGGGATCATCAAGGGCTGCGGCGGCATGCCGCAGGTGGCGCAGGTCATGCGCCAGAACGGTGCGGCGCAGATCGGCACCAGCCGTCTGGAGCAGGTGGCACGCTGCCGCGCCGCAGGCGTGGACGGCCCGTTCCTGCTGATCCGCATTCCCGGACTGACGGAGCTTCCCGACACAGTGGCGCTGTGCGACCTGTCGCTGCAAAGCGACCGGACGACGCTGGACGCGCTGGAGCAGGAGTGCCGCAGGCAGAACAAGACCCACGGCGTTATCGTCATGGCCGATTTGGGCGACCTGCGGGAGGGCTTCTGGGATAAGGACGAATTTGTCGACGCCTGCGTCCACGTGGAACGTGATCTTCCCCACGTACACCTTTCCGGCATCGGCGTGAACCTGAGCTGCTACGGCTCCATTCAGCCCACGCCGGAGAAGATGGGGCAGCTGACCGCGCTGGCCCGCCGTGTGGAGGAAGCCATCGGCCGCAAGCTGGAGATCGTCTCCGGCGGTGCCACCAGCTCCTATACGCTGGTGCACTGGGGCACCATGCCAGAGGGGATCAACCACCTGCGCATCGGGGAAAACATCCTGCTGGGCTACGACCTGCCCAACCTGTGGCACATCGGGGACATGGACTATCTGCGGCAGGACACCTTCACCCTGACGGCAGAGGTCATTGAGGTGCGGGAAAAGCCCACCTATCCCCAGGGGGAGTTCTGCATCGACGCCTTCGGCCGCAAGCCGGTGTATGAGGATCACGGCGTCCGCCGCCGTGCGCTGCTGGCGCTGGGTCGGGCCGACGTGGGCGAGCTGGAGAGCCTGACGCCGCTGGACAGCGGCGTCACTGTGGTGGGCGGCAGCTCCGACCACTGCATTCTGGACGTGACCGACTGTCCCCGCTCCCTACAGGTAGGTGACACGGTGTCCTTTGCCCTGCGCTACAGCCATCTGCTGTACCTGTCGGGCCGTGAGGATGTGCGGCAGGCCTTCATCCGGTAAAAAAATCAAATTTTGAATAACTAAAGGAGTATTTACTATGGGTAATATGGAAGGATTTGGCATCTTCCTCTGGAACGCGGTCATCACGCTGTTTTCATTTCTGGCGGTAGCCCCCATCGTACTGTCAGCAGTCTCTCAGTTCGGCGTACAGAAGCGCTTTGCCCAGGCCATGATCGACGAGGGGATCATCAGCGCCGACGAGGTAAAGCTGATCCAGCCGAAAAAGCAGATCGCAGGCGTGGTCGTCTCCGTGATCGTGGTGGCGGCACTGATCTATACCAGCGTGAAAATGTTTCCCTATGGCCCCATCTGCGCCCTGTTCGGTCTGGCGGCGGGCATTATGAAGTACCGCAAGGTAACGCAGTTCAACTCCCTGACGGTGCAGCGGTTCAAGACCACCTACAAAGACAGCTACGACGCGAAAAAGCTGAACGCTTACGTGGATAAGATGTTCTAAAACATTTCCAAATGATTATTCTATAGCAGAAAGGCGGCGATGTCTGTGACAACCAACCATCCGGAAGCCGGAGAAAAGATCTTCAAAAAGGGTGAAGTCATTTATCAGCAGGGTGACTATGTAACCGCTATCTTTGACGTGCTGTGGGGACAGGTGGCTCTGTACGTGGACTACCATAAGCCCACCCAGCGTCTGCTGAACGAGGTAGAGGCCGACGGCTTTTTCGGCATCGTGGGCTTTCTGGAAAGCCGTCCGCAGAACGCCACCGCCGTGGCGCTGGAAAAAACGGCCTGTATGGTGATCACTCATGAGAGCTTCAGCCACTACTTTCAGGAGCGGCCCGCCAAGATCATGAGCCTGATGCAGTATATGAGCAAGCGTATGCGGGTGCTGACCCGCGGCTATCTGGAGGCCAGTCAGGCGCTGGAGGAGTACGCCGACGCGGAGCGCCTGCTGAAGGAACGCAAGGACTGGTACGAGGAGCACAAGGATCTGTACCACCGCATTATGGGCATGTTCGGCTTCGATTAAGCGCATAAACATAAAAAGGACGCTGTTCCATCGGAACAGCGTCCTTTTTTATTGAGCAAAAACTTTGCAGAATTCGCCGCGTCGATATGATAATTCTTCTTGGTATGTCATTGCGAGCCAGTGCTCACACTGGCGTGGCAATCCGTTCCTCCTCTTACGGCATGGGTTACGGATTCCCACATCAGTGACATCTGTCACTGATTCGGAATGACAGTAAATGTTTTTTGCTGTCTTAAAACGCCCAGTTGCCGCTGCGGAAGATGGGAACGGTCTTTCCATCGGCGCACACAGCGTCAATGTTCATATCTCGAGAGCCGATCATGAAATCCTCGTGGATCATGGAGTCGTTGACGCCCAGAGCCCGGCACTCGGCCAGCGTTTTTTCGTGGAAATTCTCGATGGTATCGGCAAAGCCCATGCCCAGCGCCAGATGGCAGGCGGCGTTTTCGTCAAACAGGGTGTTGTAGAACAGGATGCCGGACTTGCGGATAGGGGAATCGTAGGGCACCAACGCACACTCGCCCAGATAAGCACTGCCCTCGTCCATGGTGATGAGCTTGGTCAGCAGCTCATTGTTCACGTCGGCGTGCCACTCCACGGCCTTGCCCTCGTGGAATTTGATCCAGAACTTGTCGATCAGCTGGCCCTGATAGCTGAGGGGCTTGGTGGCGTAGACGATACCCTCCGCCTGACCCCGCTTGGGGGAGATGAAGCACTCCTCGCTGGGGATATTGGGGTTGAAGACAATGCCTTGGAGGCTCTTTTCGCTGCCGCCGCAGAAGCGGCCCTCCGGGATCATGCCCACGGTAAAATCGGTGCCAGTGGCGCTGGTGTAGTGGAGCTTCTCGATATGCAGGCTGTTGAGGTAGGCGCAGCGGTCGTGGAGATCCTTGTTATGAGCCTCCCACGCGGCGATGGGATCGTCGTCCACCCGCGAGGTAGCCAGAATGTTCTCCCACAGCTTCTCCACCGCGGCGGCGGGCCGCAGCTCCGGGAACAGCTTCTTGGCCCACGCCTTGCCGGGGACGGCGGCGATGCACCACTGGTACTTGTTCTCGATGGCGTCCCGGTAAGGCTTGGCGATGGGATATCGCTTCTGCTGGGCCTTGGCCATCTTCTCCTGGTTGATGCCCTTCAGGCCGTCCGGGTCCTCGCTGATCAGGTAAATGCGGCAAGGGATGGCATCCACATAGTGCTGCCAGCGGGCCTCCTCGTAGTTCTCCACCTTGCCCAGGGTGGTCAGGGTACGATAGCGGTAGTGGATTTTTTGCAGAGGCTGGTAGTTCCAGTCCACCACCACCTTCTTGGCCTTGCACTTATAGCACTCCTCCACCAGCATCTGGACGAATTCTGGCTGGTCCAGGTCGGCCTCAATGAAGACCTCCTGCCCCGGTTGAATGTTGACGCCGCAGCGGGCGATGAGACGGGCATAACTGCGCAATACGGTTTTTTTCATAGGTAATCGCTCCTTTTTGAGAATGTTTTATCAGTGGTAGTATAACACCGCAGGCGCCATTTGAAAAGCGGCGGCGGGAATTTTTTCACAAGCCCGACGCCAGTTCCGCGATGCGGGTCCACAGCACCGGCCCCACCGCGCCGCTCTGGTCGATGCCCTGCTGCCGCTGGAGGGCCAGCACCGCTCGCTGGGTGGCCGGGCCGAACACGCCGTCCACCTCCACCGTGGGGATGGCCGGATCCTGCGCGGCGATTTTGCGGATGTTTTCCTGTAACTGCCGGACGGCCCGCCCCTCGTCCCCCAGCACCAGAAAGCGACCGGGGTACACCTGCTCGATGTAGTTCTGATAGTCCTGGGGCAGATCACGCAGCAGCTGGTCGTAGACATTCAGCAGCCGGTTCCAGGTATCCCGCCCCACGATACCATCCACGGGAAGACCGTAATTGCTCTGGAAGGTGTACACCGCGTCACGGGTATCGTCGTCGAATACGCCGGTCAGAGCCACCGGCGGCTGCTCCGGCAGGAAGTAGCCCAGAAACGCCAGATAGTACTGCACGGTGCTGACAGTCACCCCCTCGTCGCCATACCGCAGCACCTCCGGAAAGGTGGGCTGTACCTCCGTCAGGGTCAGGCCCTCGCTGGCCAGCTCGCTGAGCTGCTTCACCCCTGTCCAGACCTCCTTGATCTTGTACCATGTGGCCTTACCCACGATGCCGTCGGTATCCAGATTGAACACCCGCTGAAACTCCCGCACCGCGTCCTCGGTATTGCGGTCATAGGCGTTGGACACCGGGGAGATGACAGGGATGCCGGGGTAGTTCTCATGGATGCGGTTCAACTGCTGCTGAATGGTGCGGACGCTCTGGCCGTAGGAGCCCCGTTCCAGCGGTCGGCCGGGGTAGGAGGGGATATTGTCGGCCACCGGGGCGTCAAAGACGATGTTGATATCGTCTCCATAGTAGTACTGCAAGATCTCATAGGGGATGTACCCCGCCTCTGCCAGATCCACGCTGCCCCACTGGCTCAAGCCGTTGCACCGGGTACGCACCCCATCGCAGAAGGCGGCGAACAGCGGCTCAATATTCCCCTGCCGCACGATGTAGTTGTTGAAGATATCGTCCACGATCTGGCTGATATTCTCAAACACATTGCCGCCGGACACGTAGGCCTGATCCCGCTGGGTGGTGCTGGTGATATCGAAGTCATAGCCCCGGCTGCGGTAAAACTCTGTGTACACCCGGTTCAGGGCAAAGGAGATCTGGGCCATGATATTGGCCCGCAGCGCCGCCTCCGGCCAGGTGGGGTACAGCTCGTGGGAGGCCACGTTCTTGATGTAGCTGGTAAAGGGAACGGTCACATTGGGGGCGCTGCTGTCGGGCAGGCCCAGATGAACGGTGATGAAGGTGGGAACGACCGGATAGGTGGGCATGGCTCTCCCCTCCTTACTTTGTGGCCGGGGTCAGCACCACCGGCAGAATGGTTTTTGTGCCGATAAACACCCCCACCGGCAGGTCTGTGACTGCCTCATAGCTGGGATGGCTCACCGACACCACGTAATTGGCCATGCTCTCGGCAGCGGTGCTGGGGCTCTGGGACTCGTAAAAGGGCTTTGCTGGAAGGATGAAGCCGTCGGCGATACCGCTGCTGTCGGTGCGCCTGCGGTACAGGGGCACCCGTCCGCCGCCCAGCATCACCGCCACCTCCACCAGCGCCCGGTTCACCGGGAAGGCGCCCAGCGCCGTGGATACCTGCACCCGCAGCACGCCCCGCTCCGGATTGCCCTCCAGAAACGGCTGAAGCTGCTGTAAAGAAAAATCCTGCGTTGCCATAAAAAACCTCCTGTGGGCGGCGGCCCGGAGCCGCCGCGGAATGGGATATGGTATATTGTATGAAAATGGCTCATATAAGGTGAAAATCCCTTGACAAACGGCGGCAAAGTGGGTACAATGTGAGCAATGTTCTGCAAAAAGAAACAGCAGCGATGATGGGAAAAAAGCGGACATCTGCTCTTCTCAAGAGAGCCGGCGGTGTGGTGCGAGCCGGCGGGAGCGATTCGTGATACTGGCCCCGGAGCTTTCCGCCTGAACAGGGCGGAACGGATGCGCCCCGTTACAGGCGACGCCCCTTGTGCGAGAGGGGGACTGAGCGCCGTCCGGGCGACCGGCGGCGGAATCAGGGTGGTAACACGTTTATGCGTCCCTGACTTCTTCGGAAGTCAGGGATTTTTTAATGAAAACAGATAAACAAACTATGTATCATACAAAGGAGAAGCAACCATGAATTACGATTTTGCGGCCATTGAAAAGAAATGGCAAGCCAATTGGGAAAAGACCAAGCCCTATGCCGCCGTCACCGGCGACAAGCGCCCCAAGTTCTACGGTCTGATCGAGTTCCCCTATCCCTCCGGTCAGGGTCTGCACGTGGGTCATCCCCGTCCCTTTACGGCCATGGATATTGTCACCCGTAAAAAGAGAATGGAGGGCTATAACGTCCTCTTCCCCATCGGCTTTGACGCGTTCGGTCTGCCCACGGAGAACTATGCCATCAAGAACCACATCCACCCGGCGGTGGTGACCAAAAACAATATCGAGAACTTCACCAATCAGCTGAAAATGCTGGGCTACGGCTTTGACTGGGATCGCTGCGTGGACACCACCGACCCCAACTATTATAAGTGGACCCAGTGGATCTTCCTGCAGATGTTCAAGCACGGTCTGGCCTATAAGACCACCATGCCCGTCAACTGGTGCACCAGCTGCAAGTGCGTGCTAGCCAACGAGGAAGTGGTCAACGGCGTGT
This sequence comes from uncultured Oscillospiraceae bacterium, assembly GCA_934574095.1. Classification (GTDB taxonomy): domain Bacteria; phylum Bacillota; class Clostridia; order Oscillospirales; family Oscillospiraceae; genus Vescimonas. Next base: position 8,755 of record CAKTMW010000039.1, read on the forward strand.
GCGAGCGCTGCGGCAGCGAGGTCATCCGCAAGGAAAAGAGCCAGTGGATGCTGAAGATCACTGCCTATGCCCAGCGGCTCATCGACGATCTGGACGACGTGGACTATATCGAGCGCGTGAAGATCCAGCAGCGCAACTGGATCGGCCGCTCCACCGGTGCCGAGGTCACTTTCAAGACCAACGTGGGCACCGACGTCACCGTGTACACCACCCGTGCCGACACTCTGTTCGGCACCACCTATATGGTCATTTCTCCCGAGCATCCTCTGCTGAAGGAGTGGCAGCCCCTCATCAAGAACTGGGACGAGGTGGCCGCCTATCAGGAGGAAGCCGCTCACAAGTCCGACTTTGAGCGCGGCGAGCTGAACAAGGACAAGACCGGCGTCCGGCTGGATGGTATCGAGGTCATGAACCCCGTCACCCACCAGGCGCTGCCCATGTTCGTCTCCGATTACGTGCTGATGGGCTACGGCACCGGCATCGTCATGGGCGTGCCAGGCCACGACCAGCGCGACTGGGAGTTCGCCAAGAAGTTCGGCCTGCCCATCATCGAGGTGGTCTCCGGCGGCGACGTCACCAAGGAGGCTTTCGTGGCCAAGGATGACAGCGCCATCATGGTAAACTCCGGTTTCTTGAACGGCATGACCGTGAAGGAGGCCATCCCCGCCATGAAGAAGTACGTGGTGGAGCAGGGCTTCGGCAAGGAGAAGGTCAACTACAAGCTGCGTGACTGGGTGTTCTCCCGCCAGCGCTACTGGGGCGAGCCTATCCCTCTGGTGAACTGCGAAAAGTGCGGCTGGGTGGCGCTGCCTGATGATCAGCTGCCGCTGGTGCTGCCTCAGGTGGAGAGCTACGAGCCCACCGACGACGGTGAAAGCCCCCTCAGCAAGATGACCGACTGGGTCAACACCACCTGCCCCTGCTGCGGCGGCCCCGCCAAGCGGGAAACCGACACCATGCCCCAGTGGGCCGGCTCCAGCTGGTACTTCCTGCGGTATATGGACCCCCACAATGACAAGGCGCTGGCCAGCAAAGAGGCGCTGGACTACTGGTCTCCCGTGGACTGGTACAACGGCGGCATGGAGCACACCACCCTGCACCTGCTGTATTCCCGCTTCTGGCATAAGTTCCTGTACGATATCGGCGTGGTGCCCACCAAGGAGCCCTATGCCAAGCGCACCAGCCACGGTATGATCCTGGGCGAGGGCGGCGAAAAAATGTCCAAGTCCCGCGGCAACGTGGTGAACCCCAACGACATCGTGGCCCAGTACGGTGCCGACACCATGCGTTTGCACATCATGTTCATCGGCGACTTCGAGAAGGCCGTCAGCTGGTCCAATGAGGCCGTCAAGGGCTCCAAGCGCTTCCTGGATCGCTGCTTCAACCTGCAGGATATCGCCACCGACGAGGAGGCCATCTCCGCCAAGAATGAGTCCATCGTCCACAAGACCATCAAGAAGGTCTCTCAGGATATTGACGAGCTGAAGATGAACACCGCCATCGCCGCCATGATGACCATGGTCAACGAGTTCTACGCCAACGGCTGCTCCAAGGGCGACGTGGAAATGCTCTGCCTGCTGTTGAGCCCCTTTGCCCCTCACATGGTAGAGGAAATGTGGGAGAACATGGGCTTTGCCGCCAAGTACGGCAAGATGGCCATGCAGATGGATTGGCCTGCCCACGACGAGGCCAAGACCGTGGACAGCCACGTGGAGATGGCCGTGCAGGTCAACGGCAAGCTGAAGGGCACCGTCACCGTTCCCATGGACAGCGACGAGGCCGCTGTGCTGGAGGCTGTCAAGTCCGTGGAGAAGGTGCAGAAGGCCACCGAGGGCATGAGCATCGTCAAGACCATTCTGGTGAAGAACAAGCTCATCAACCTGATCGTAAAGCCCGCCAAGTAATCCGACAAAAAAAGCGGGGCGATCCAGAAGATCGTCCCGCTTTTTCGCGTTTGTGCGCAAAAAATGTGAAAAGCATCTTGACAAGATATGCCTGAATCAGTATAATATCATTCGTTAAGTCATGCCTAATGACTCTTAAAGAGCACTCTGGATCGAGCCGGGTGCATCGGAGGGAGGGAAAAATAGATGTCCGAAATTCATGTCAAGGAAGGCGAATCTCTGGATAGCGCCCTGAAGCGCTTCAAGAGAAGTTGCGCTAAGGCCGGTATCGTTGCTGAGGTGCGTCGTCGCGAGTGCTATGAAAGCCCCAGCGTCAAGCGCCGTAAGAAGTCCGAGGCTGCCCGCAAGAACCGCAACAAGCGCTACTATTGATAAACGCAAAAAATTGCTTCCCATATGGGAAGCAATTTTTTATTAGGTAAAGAGACGTGTTTCCCACGGGGAAGCACGTCTCTTTGTCTTTTCAGTTTCCCTGCGCCGCCAGGGGGATGGTCACTCGGATGGTAGTTCCCTGCCCCGGTGTGCTGTCCAGGTGGATGCTGCCGCCCAAGTCGCTGACGGCATGCTTGACGATGGACAGGCCCAGGCCGGTACCGCCGCTCTGACGGGAGTGGCTCTTATCTACCCGGTAGAACCGCTCAAATACCCGGCTCTGATGCTCGGCGGGGATGCCGATGCCGGTGTCGGACACAGTCAGGGCCGCGCTCTCGCCCCAGCGGGTCACGTCCACGGTGACGCTGCCGCCGGGGACGTTATACTTGATGGCATTGTCGCACAGGTTATACAGCACCTCCGACAACAGCCGCCGGGCCGCCCGCACCGTGACGTCCTGACCGGTGACGGTCATGGTCACATTTTTGGCAGCCGCCGCGTCCTGAAGACCTCGGACCGTCTCCTCTGCCAGAGGCAGCAGCGCCACGCTCTCGGCGGGCAGGGTCACGCCCTCGTCCAGTTGGGACAAGCGGATGATATCCTCGATGAGGGTCACCAGGCGGGCCGCTTCGTCATGGATGCGGGTAATGAAGGCGCTCTGATCCTCCGGCTTCACCAGGCCGTTCTGCAGCAGCTCGGCGCTGCCCATGATGGATTGCAGAGGCGTTTTCAGCTCGTGGGACACATTGGCGGTAAACTCTCGCCGGTTGCGCTGGGCCAGCGCCTGCTCCGTCACATCGAAGGCCACTACCACCGCGCCGGTAACAGCGCCGCCGGACTGGATGCGGCTGATGTCCAGCTGATATTCCCTTCCCTGACGTTCCGTGTGTATCTCGCTGTGGCCGTCTGTCATGGCCTGACGCAAGGCGCGGCTCACATCGCCGCCCCGCTCGATGGTGAGGAAATCCTGCCCCACGCAGTCGTTCTCCGCGTGGAACAGCGTTTGTGCCGCCGGGTTGATGCTGAGTATCTCGCCTTTTTCGTTCAGCAGCACCAGGCCCTCCTGCATACTACCGGTGACCTGGGCAAACTCATCCCGCTTGCGCCGCAGTTCGCCCACCTGGGCGTCGATCTGGCGGCGCTGCTGGTTGATGCGGCCCAACAGAGGCGACAGCTCCTCATAGGTGTCGTTCTCCAATGGGTGCTCCAGGTCCAGCTGGTTCAGGGGCTCCACAATGTGGCGGGCCAGCCGCCGTGCCAGCAATGCCGACAACGCCAGCGCCAGCACCAGCACGATCAGGAACGGCTGCAGCATACCCAGCACCAGTACGCCGGCCGTGGCGCGGCTGATGGAGATACGCAGCACCGTCCCGTCATTCAGCCGCTGGGCCTGATACAGAGTCTTTTCCAGCAGCGTGGAGGAGTAGCGGCTGCTCTCCCCCTGCCCTGCCAGCAGCGCCTGCTGGATCTCCTGCCGCTGGGCGTGGTTCTCCATGGTCTCCGCGTCAGTGCGGGTATCGTACAGCACGGTGCCGTCCGCCGCCACCCAGGTCAGGCGGTAGCGGTCGGAATTCAGGGACTGGAGATAGGTCTCCCCTTCCCCCTGCTGCATGGCGGCCGCGGCAAGGCTCAGCTCGTCCTTCAGCTGCTGCTCCTGCACGCCGCAGAAATATTCGTAAAGACAGCCCATAATAATGACCAGCGTGGCCAGCAGCACCGCGCCCGCCGTGACGATCATGGAGCGGAAAATTCGTTTTGTCATGGCCGTGCCTCCCATCGATAGCCTACGCCCCGCACCGTTTCGATGCGGTCGCCGCACTCGCCCAGCTTCTGCCGCAGGGTACGGATGTGCATATCCACTGTGCGGGTCTCGCCTACGTAATCGGCGCCCCACACATCGTTAAACAGCTGGTCGCGGGTAAAGGCCATGCCGGGGTGGGCCAGAAACAGCTGCAACAGCGCGAATTCCTTGAAGGTCAGCGTCACCCGCTGGCCTGCCGCCGTGACGGTATGGCCGTCCAGATCCAGCGTCACGCCGCCGCTGGACAGCTGGCGGCTCTGCTTGACCGGGGCGCAGCGCCGCAGCACCGCCTTCACCCGCGAGACCATCTCCATCATGCCGAAGGGCTTTACCAGATAGTCGTCGGCTCCCATGTCGAGACTCTGGATCTTGTCGTACTCCATGCCCTTGGCCGTGGCCATGATAACGGGAATCTCCCGCGTCCGGGGCAGCTGCCGCAGATAGCGCAGCAGCGACACCCCGTCCTCGCCGGGCAGCATCACGTCCAGCAGCACCAGCTCCGGCGTCTCGGTCTCCAGCGCTTCCCGGAAGGAGGCGCCGTCGGCAAAGCCCCGGGCCTCGAACCCGGTGGAATTCAGGGTATATACCTCGATCTCGCGGATGCCGCTGTCATCCTCCACACACCAGATCATGTCAGTTCTCCTCTCCTTCGTGAGCGCCGGTAACGGCGAACACCACCCAGCCGGCAATGTTGGTGGCATGATCGCCGATGCGCTCGAAATACTTGGCGATCATCAGAAGATCCAGCGCGTACTCGCCGTCGTCGGGCCGCTGGGCGATCCAGTCGATCAGCGTGGCCTTCACCTTGCGGAAATCCTCGTCCACCACGTCGTCCCTGGCGATAACCTGATGGGCCAGCGTCACATCCCGCCGCACAAAGGCGTCCACGCTGCCCGTCACCATGGAGATGGCGGCCCGGGCCATGTGGCCCACAAAGGCGCACTCCTCACCGGAGCGGCCATTCAGAAAGCTGATGATCTCGGCAATATCCTCGGCCTGATCGCCGATGCGCTCCATATCCGTTATCATTTTCAGCGCCGCGCTGATCTGCCGCAGGTCGCTGGCCACAGGCTGCTGCTGCAATAAAAGCTTCAGGCACAGAGACTCAATGTCCCGCTCCTTCTGGTCGATGCCCGCAGCACGGGGCGTCACCTGCGCGGCCAGCACCGTGTCGCCCTCCATCAGCGCCTTGGCGGCGGCGGCGATGACCTCCTCGCACAGTGCGCCCATCTCGATCAATTCCCGGTTCAGCAGCGCCAGCTGCTGGTCAAAACGGCTTCTCATGCTTATCCGAACCTCCCCGTGATGTAGTCCTCTGTCCGCTTGTCCTGCGGCTGGGCAAAGATCTGCTCCGTGTCGCCGCACTCCACCAGCTCGCCCAACAGGAAAAAGGCGGTGCGGTCAGAGATACGGGCGGCCTGCTGCATGTTATGGGTGACGATAACAATAGTATACCTGTCTTTCAGCTCTATGGCAAGTTCTTCTATGCGGGAAGTGGAAATTGGATCCAACGCACTGGTGGGCTCGTCCATCAGCAGCACCTGCGGCTCCACCGCCAGCGCACGGGCAATGCACAGCCGCTGCTGCTGGCCGCCGGACAGACCCAGCGCCGATTTTTTCAGCCGATCCTTCACCTCGTCCCAGATGGCGGCGCGGCGCAGCGCCTGCTCCACCATGTCGTCCAGCTTTACCTTATTGCGGATGCCGTGGGTTCGGGGACCGTAGGCCACGTTGTCGTAGATGCTCATGGGGAAGGGATTGGGCTTCTGGAACACCATGCCGATCTCCTTGCGCAGCTGGTTCACGTCCACCGACGGGGCAAAAATGTCCTGCCCCTGATAGCAGACCTGTCCGGTGACACGGATGCCGGGGATCAGGTCGTTCATCCGGTTCAGCGTCTTGAGAAAGGTGGACTTTCCGCAGCCGGAAGGGCCGATGAGGGCGGTGACGCTTTTCTCCGGAATATTGATGCTGACGTCCTTCAGCGCCTGAGACGGGCCGTACCACAGGCACAGGTCGTTGACGGTCATGATATCGCTCATATGCTTCTCCTCCTTTGGAAGTATTTGCCCACCAGAGCGGCGGCAATGTCGATAATCAGGGCCAGCACCATCAATATGGCGGCGATGGCGAAGGCCACATCAAACTCGCCCTGCTCCTTGGCGTAGACATACAGGGCCACGGACAGGGTAGCGCCGGAGCTTTGCAGCGTCTCCCCCAGGGTGCTGTACAGGGTGTGGGCGAAGCCTGCGGTATACAGCAGTGCCGCCGTCTCGCCCAGAATACGGCCCACCGCCAGAATGCAGCCGGTGATGACGCCGTCTACACAGCCCGGCAGCACCACCGTGCGGATGACCCGCCACTTGCCCGCGCCCAAGCCGAACGCGCCCTCACGGTAGCTCTGGGGCACGGTTTTCAGACTCTCCTGCGTGGTGCGCATGATGGTGGGCAGGTTCATGATCACCAGCGTCATGGCGCCGGCGATCAGTGATTTCTTCATGCCCAGAAACTGGCAGAAGAACATCTGCCCCACCAGACCGTAGATAATAGAGGGAATGCCGGACAGGGTCTCGGCGGCATATTCGATGACCGCCACCACCCGCTTGTTGGCGGCGTATTCCGTCAGATAGACTGCCGCGCACACACCCAGCGGCAGCACGAAAAGCAGCGTGGTCAGCACCATGCAGACGGTGCTGATGATATCCGGTAGGATGCCGATGGTGTCGCTGAGGTAGCTGGGCTTGGTGCTCAGCAGCTCCCAGCTCAGGTGCGGCACGCCCTTGATCAGCACATACAGGATCAGGAACAGCGCCAGCGCACAGGTCAGCCCGGCGCACAGCACCATCAGGCCCCGCATCGTTCCACCCCAGATGCGGCGGCGGGTAGAAAATTTCGTATCGTTCATGGTTTACTTCTCCTTACTGCGTTTCAGGAAGAAATTCAGCGCCGCGTTGATGAGCATAATGAACAGGAACAGCACCAGCGCGATGGAAAACAGCGCCTGCCGCTGCAAGCCCGCCGCCGCGTAGCCCATCTCGCTGGCTACGGCGGTGGTCAGGAAGCGGACGCTCTGGAACAGGGACGGCATGTTGGGCACGTTGCCGGACACCATCATCACCGCCATAGCCTCGCCAATGGCGCGGCCTACGCCCAGCACCACCGCCGCAGCAATACCGCTGCGTGCCGCGGGAACGGACACCCGGAACCACGTCTCCACCGGCGTAGCGCCCAGCGCCAGCGAGGCATCCTCATACTCCTTGGGCACCGCCTCCAGCGCCGTCATGGCTACATTGATGATGGAGGGCAGGATCATGATGGCCAATACGATGATGGCCGCCAGCAGTCCGGAGCCGTCAGGAATATGGAAGATCTTCCGGATGCCGGGCACCAGCACCAGCATACCCACAAGGCCGTACACCACCGAGGGAATGCCCGCCAGCAGGCTGACTGCCGAGGAGACAACGGTTTTCAGCTTTGTCGGCGCCATTTTCGCCAGAAACACGGCGGTCATAAAGCCGATGGGGACGCCCAGAACGATAGCGCCCGCCGTGCCGTAAATGCTGGTCAGGATAAAAGACAGAATGCCGAATTGCGGCGGCGTGCCGTTGGAGTCCCACACAGGGCCGAACAGGAATTTGATAAGGCCGATCTCCCGGATGGCCGGGATACCGGAAATAACGAGATATACGGTGATCAGCAGCACGCAGCCCACCGTTACCAGTCCCATCAGCAGGAACCAGCCGTGGATCACGTTCTCCCAAAGTCGTTTTGCTTTCATATACGCACCTCATACATGCAGGGGAAGGCGGCACCCCTCAGGGATGTCGCCTGTCCGCCCGTGGTTTTTCAGTTGGCAGCCACTGCGCCGGCGGCAAAGATGATGGACGCTGCGTCAGCAGAGAGGGCGTAATCGAAGAACGCCTGAACTGCGGGAGAGAGGGCCTTGCCTTCCACGGTCACCAGCACGAAGGGACGCTGCACCAGATAGCTGCCGTCCTTGACGGTGGCCTCGCTGGGGGTCACGCCGCCCACGTTCAGGGCCTTGACGGTATCCTTGACGGAGGCCAGAGAAGCGTAGCCGATGGCGTCGGGGTTCTGGCTGACGGCGGTGATCACATCACCGGTGGAGGTCAGTTCCTGACGATACTGGCAAGCATCCTTGGTGCCGGTGATGGACTCGAAGCCATCGCGGGTGCCGCTGGCAGCCTCACGGCCGATCAGAACGACCTCGGCGTCATTGCCGCCCACGTCCTTCCAGTTGGTGATCTCGCCGGTGTACAGCTTGGCGATCTGCTCGATGCTCAGATCAGCCACGGGGTTGTCGGGGTGAACGATGATGGCGATGCCGTCATAGGCCAGGACGGTCTCCTTCAGGCCGGCCGCCTTCTCCTCGTCCTTCAGCGCACGGGAGGAAAGACCGATGTCGCAGGTGCCCTCCTGTACGGCGGTGATGCCGGAGCCGGAGCCGGTGGGGTTGTAGTTGACGGTCACGCCGCCGTTGGCAGCCATAAAGGACTCGCTCAGCGCGCCGATGACCTTCTCCATAGAGGTGGAGCCATCAGTGGACACGGTGCCGGTGATGGCGGTGTCGCCGCCGTTGTTGTCAGCAGCATTGTCACCGCTGTTGTCGCTGTTGCTGTTGCCGCAGGCCACCAGGCTCAGAGCCATGACCAGCGTCAGCGCAAGGGCAATGAACTTTTTCATAATGTATATCTCCTTTTCATTTGGTGTCGTTTTGTTTTGGATGTCTCATCCTTACAGCTAACAGCTTACGGCAGGCGTGTAAAATGAGAAAGCGCGGTCATGTAAAATCCATGTCAATTCGCGTGATCTGAGAATTTCAAAAAATGTCAGAATTTTTTGAAATTGGGTGTTGACATTTTTCCTTATGCTTGCTATAATGTACAAGCTTGAGTTCGACGACAACGAAAGCGCAGCACGGCCAAGTAGTTCAGTTGGTTAGAACGCCAGCCTGTCACGCTGGAGGTCGAGGGTTCGAGCC
>CAKTMW010000040.1 GCA_934574095.1 uncultured Oscillospiraceae bacterium
GTGTCCATGATCCTGCCGCTGCTGTTTACGCGTGTCGGAACAATGGCGCTCAGCAGGGCAACGAAAACGAAGGAGAGAAAGCAATGAACGGACCTATGATTTATTTTATCATCCCTATATTGGGGGGGATACCCATCACGCAGACGACCGTCTCGTCCTTCCTTGTGATGGTCATATTGTGTGTGGCTGGCGGAATACTGGGACGGAATCTGCAAAAAAGGCAACCCAGTGGACGACAGGTGCTGGTAGAAAAGCTCATCACTGTGCTCTATGACATGGTAGGTGATACTATGGGACAGCACAATCTATACTGGACACCTTATATCGGTACGCTATTTCTTAGCTCTGCGCTGGGCAGTTTGATCGGCATGACCGGCTTTCTGCGATCAGCCACGTCTGACCTTTCCACAACATTAACTTGGGCGCTGATAACCAGCATTCTGGTATGGGTCTGCTCCATCCGTACCAACGGCGTGTGGGGATGGCTCAAGGGCTATGCCGAGCCTGTGGCGGTCATGCTGCCTATGAATATCATCAGTGAAATTGCACAGCCCATTTCTATGGCATTTCGTCATTTCGGCAATATCATGGGTGGCGGTGTACTGACAAGTCTCCTGTATTCCGCACTGGCAGCGGCATCATCACTGATTTTCGGCTGGCTGCCCGGCCTTTTGGGAGAGATTCCGTACTTGCAGGTGGGCATCCCCGCCGTGCTCTCTCTGTACTTCGACATCTTTTCTGGATTTGTGCAGGCGCTGGTATTCAGTCTACTGACCATGGTGTATGTGGGCAATGCTTGCCCACCACCCGAAGTCGAATGAGTTCATGTGCTAATCCTAGGGAACGGTACAATGTGGCAATTAACTTAACTAACTTATAAAGAATACTACTTAAGGAGAACAAAAATGGAACAGTCTATTATTTCCGCAGCATGCGCTCTGGGCGCCGGCCTTTGCATGGGTATCGGCGCAATCGGTCCGGCCATCGGTGAAGGCAACGCCGTTGGCAAAGCCTTGGAGGGCATGGCCCGACAGCCGGAGGCCACCGGTACACTCCGGACCAACATGATCCTCGGCTGCGCCATTACAGAATCCACGGGTATCTACTCTCTGGTCGTGGCGCTGTTGCTTCTGTTCGTCAAATTTTAATATAACCAACTATACCGAGCAAAGGAGAACAAAAAAGTTGCAAAACTTTGAAAGCATTGTGGGCGTAAATTTCTGGACGGCTCTATTTACGCTGTGCAATATGCTTATCACATTCCTGATTCTTAAAAAACTTCTGTTCAAGCCTGTGAAAAAAATGATTGATGACCGCCAGCAGGAGATCGTCGGCCAATACGCCGAGGCAGAGCGCCGCAGACAAGAAGCCGAACAAGCCAAGCTCGCGTATGATCAGGAGATTGCGCAGGCAAAGCAGAAGCGTGATGAGATCGTCCGTGAGGCGGCAGAGCTTGCTCGCCGCCAGGAACGCGACATTCTTGATGCCGCACGGGAAGAGGCCAAGGCCATCACCGTCAAGGCACATTCCGACATTCAGCTAGAGCGCAGGAAGGTGTTCAGTGAGATGAAAACGGAGATCTCCGATATCGCCATTGAGATTGCTGAAAAAGTGACGGAGAAAGAGATCGACTCAGAAAAGCATCGCGAACTGATTGATTCGTTTATCGACCAGATTGGAGAAGCCTCATGAAGGATGCGGCAAAAATATACGGTGAAGCGCTCTATGAGCTGGCGCACAGCGAGTCACTGGACGGTGAGTTGCTGCCACAGCTTCGTGGAGCCGCAGAGCTGCTGGCAGCCGCATCGGAGTATCAGTACATTCTCAGTAGCCCAGCTATATCCAAAGCTGAGCGCACAGGCCTGCTGGACCAAGCTTTCGCTGGGCAGGTACACCCCTATGTGCTAAATTTTATGAAGATCCTCTGTGAAGCGGGCGCTATCCGGCTTCTGCCAAGTTGCCTGCGCAGCTATGAAAGACGGTACAATCAGGACAACAATATTCTGAAGGCACGAGCCGTAACAGCGGTGGAAATGACGCAAGAGCAGCAAGAGGCTTTGCGGCAGAAGCTTTCCACCGCCACGGGGAAAACGGTTCGATTGACCTGCCAAATAGACCCGGTTTGCCTGGGAGGCGTCCGCGTGGAAATGGACGGCCAGCGGCTGGACGGTACCGTCCGCAGACATCTGGAGGATATGAACGATCTGCTGTCGAAAGCAGTATATTGATCTCAAGGAAGAGAGTACGTAAACTATGGAATTAAGGTTAGAAGAAATATCCAAAATCATCTGCTCCCAGATTAAGCACTATGAAAGCACCGTTGAGCATGATGAGACAGGCAGCGTTGTCCTAGTTGGCGACGGCATCGCCCGTGTGTCCGGTCTTGACAAGTGCGCGGTTAATGAGCTGGTGGAATTTCCCAACGGCGAATACGGTATGGCATTGAATTTGGAGGAAGACACCGTGGCCGTTGTTCTGCTGGGCAGCGATGTGGGCATTCGCGAGGGTGATACCGTGCGCCGTACAGGGCGTGTGGTTTCTGTTCCTGTTGGTGAGGCCATGGTTGGCCGTGTGGTGGACGCACTGGGGCGTCCTATCGACGGCAAGGGCGATATCGAGTCTGAGCGCTATGCGCCCATTGAAAGTCCTGCTCCGGGCATTATCCAGCGCCAGCCGGTGAAGGAGCCCTTGCAGACCGGCATTAAGGCCATCGATAGCATGATTCCCATCGGTCGCGGCCAACGCGAACTGATCATCGGCGATCGGCAGACCGGAAAAACTGTTCTGGCCACCGATACCATCATCAATCAGAAAGGGCAGGATGTTATCTGCATCTATGTGGCCATCGGCCAGAAGCGCTCTACTGTGGCACAGCTGGTAAACACGCTGGAGAATGCCGGTGCCATGGACTACACCATTGTTGTCAGTGCCACCGCCTCAGAGCAGGCACCCTTGCAGTATATCGCCCCCTATACTGGTTGCACCATAGGCGAGTATTTTATGCATCAGGGTAAGCATGTTCTTGTGGTCTATGACGATCTGAGCAAGCATGCTGTTGCCTATCGCGCCATCTCTCTGTTGATTCGCCGTCCTCCTGGACGAGAGGCGTATCCCGGCGATGTGTTCTATCTCCATAGCCGCCTTCTGGAGCGTGCCGCTCGCCTAAGCGACTCGCTGGGTGGTGGTTCTCTGACGGCTCTGCCTATCATCGAAACGCAGGCTGGCGATGTGGCCGCCTATATCCCCACCAACGTTATCTCTATCACAGACGGCCAGATCTATCTGGAAACGGAGCTGTTCCATGCTGGTGTCATGCCTGCCGTGAACCCTGGTATCTCCGTATCCCGTGTGGGTGGCAACGCTCAGATTAAAGCTATGAAGCAAGTGTCCGGTACACTAAAGCTCCTGTACAGCCAGTACCGCGAACTCAAAGGCTTTGCTCAGTTCGGCGGCGATTTGGACAAAGATACCAAGGAGCGCCTTGCACAAGGTGAGCGCATCGTGGAGGTTCTCAAACAGAACCGCAATACGCCGTTGGAGGTTGCCCAGCAGGTTTGCATCCTCTATGCCGTGGTCAACGGCTTCCTTTCCGGTATTCCTGTGGAGCAGATTCGCGATTTTGAGGACGGACTGCATGAAGCGTTGACCAACGAGGGTGCCGACATTCTTGATGCCATCCGAAGCACAAAAAAGCTGGATGAGTCCACAGAAGTCCGTCTCAAGGACTTTTTAACGGATGCGGTGGCGTCCTATCTGGATCGGCACTGATTGGGAGGGGAATAAATGGCCGCTTCCATGAAAGATATAAAGCTGCGCATCCACAGTGTGGAGGGCACCATGCAGATCACTCGTGCTATGGAGCTGGTGGCTGCCTCTAAGTTGCGCCGTGCACAGGAACGGATGGAGCGCAGCCGTCCGTATTTCGAGATACTCCACGAGACAATCCACGATATAGCCGGTCTGGATGACACCATTCTCTCTCCTTACGTGATGCAACGGGAGGTCAAGCGCACCTGTTGGATCGTGATTGCAGGTGACCGAGGCTTGGCCGGTGGTTATAACAGTAGCATTTTTAAGCTGGTACACGCTGAGGTGGCAGACCGAGATGTCATCGTGGTGCCTATCGGCAAGAAAGCACTGGAATATTACCGGCATAAAAATATCCCAGTGTGGTCAGGTGCCTATCAGGAGGCCGGTGCCATCACCGTGGGCGACTGCTTCACGATGGCAAAAATGCTCTGCCGTGACTTCCGTCGGGGCGAGTTTGACGAGATTCGCATTGCATTTACCACTTTTGCTTCCGCGCTGTCACAGACACCTACTACCATGGGCCTCTTACCCATTATGGTGGATCACAGCGGACAAAATAGCGGGCATTCAGGCACACGTATTACTTATGAACCGGATAGCGAAACGGTGTATGACATGATTGTTCCGGAATATCTGGGAGGCTTGATCTACGGTGCACTGTGTGAATCCTTCACTTCCGAACAGGGTGCCAGGCGCATGGCTATGGACTCGGCAACCAAGAACGCGGGTGCTATGATTGACGATCTTACTCTGCGCTATAATCGTGCACGTCAGGGTGCGATTACGCAGGAGATTACAGAGATTGTGGCCGGTGCGCAGTATGAATGACAGAAAAGGAGACTATCCTATGACACAAAAAAACGTGGGCATCGTCGTGCAGGCGATAGGCCCCGTGTTGGACATTCGCTTTCCCAACGACGCAATGCCACAGCTACTCAATGCCATTGAGATCGAGCATGAAGGCAGAAAGCTGATTGCAGAGGTGGCACAGCACATCGGCGACGATGTGGTTCGCTGCATCGCTATGAGCAGTACCGACGGTTTGCAGCGTGGCGTTTCGGCCACAGATACCGGAAGCCACATTACCGTTCCCGTGGGTGAAGCTTGCCTTGGACGTATTTTCAATCTGCTGGGTGAGCCTGTGGATAACGGCCCTACCCCAGAAGCCGAAGAGCGCTGGCCTATCCACCGTCCCGCACCCTCCTATGAGGAGCAGGAGAGCACCACGGAGATCCTTGAAACCGGCATCAAGGTGGTAGATTTGATCTGTCCCTATGCGAAAGGCGGCAAGATTGGCCTGTTCGGCGGTGCCGGCGTGGGCAAGACTGTGCTTATTATGGAGCTGATTAACAACGTGGCCAAAGAGCATGGCGGCATCTCCGTGTTTACCGGCGTAGGTGAGCGTACCCGTGAGGGCAACGATCTTTACAACGAGATGACCGAAAGTGGCGTTCTGAACAAGACCGCCCTAGTCTACGGCCAGATGAATGAACCGCCCGGAGCTCGTATGCGCGTAGCACTTAGTGGGCTGACCATGGCCGAGTATTTCCGCGATCAGAAGCATCAGGACGTGCTGCTGTTCATTGATAACATTTTCCGGTTTACCCAGGCTGGCAGTGAGGTGTCTGCCTTGCTGGGGCGTATGCCCTCCGCCGTGGGCTATCAGCCCACGCTGGCCACCGAGATGGGCGCGCTGCAGGAGCGTATCACCTCCACCAAGCAGGGCTCCATCACCTCCGTACAGGCGGTGTATGTCCCCGCCGACGACCTGACCGACCCCGCGCCCGCCACCACCTACGCCCATCTGGATGCCACCACCGTGCTGGATCGAGGCATTGCCTCTCTGGGTATCTATCCTGCCGTGGATCCGCTGGAATCTACCAGCCGCATCCTTGCTCCCGAGATCGTTGGCAGAGAGCATTATGAGGTGGCACGGGATGTACAACGCATTCTGCAGCGCTATAAGGATCTACAGGATATCATTGCCATCATGGGTATGGATGAGCTGAGCGAGGAGGACAAGCTGACCGTTTCCCGCGCTCGAAAGATCCAACGGTTCTTGTCCCAACCCTTCAGCGTCGCCGAGCAGTTCACGGGGATGCAAGGTAAATATGTACCTATAACCGAAACTATTCGTGGATTCCGTGAGATTATCGACGGCAAGCATGATGACATTCCTGAATCCGCTTTCCTCTATGCTGGTACTATTGACGAGGTAGTGGCAAAGGCTGGGGAGGGTGCAAAGGAATGAAAAGCTTTCCTTTGCAGATTGTCACCGCAGATGGTCTGGTCTTTGATGGGCAAGCGGAGAGCATCAGTGTTCGTGCTGCTGGCGGCGATATGTGCGTACAGGCCGGTCACTGCGACTACGTGACAGTGCTCGGTATGGGGCAGGCGCGTCTGGCTGTGGACGGTAAAATACGCTTCGCTGCCTGTATCGGTGGGATGCTGGCGGTAGCTGATGGCAGAGTGCGCCTTGTTCCGACTACCTTTGAATGGGCTGAGGACATTGACCTTGCACGTGCCCTACACGCCAAGGAGTGCTCTGAGGTTTACCTCAATAGTCACTCCGACGAAACGCATTCCCGAGAATACGGCCATTTTGCCGCCAAGTATAAACGTGCTCTGATTCGTATTGCTGCGGCACAGCGTTAAAGTGCCTGCATTATGAGCACTTCGGCAGTCTGCATGGACATCGGTTAAATCCTGCTGACCACTAGGGCAGTCGGGTTAGCAAAATTGTCCATCTCAAGGTTGTCCCCGAACTGATTGAGTCCGACAACACCGCAATAGTTATGCTTTGTACTGACGCCGCCTCCTCCTGTGACTATTTTTTCTCTCTCAAATTTTGGTTTGCAGTGATCTTTCCTCATATTTATGATATTTGGCGTCAGTTTGTGGGCAATATGCCGTTGCTCGCAATACAAAGGCGGGAAATGACATAGTTTCCCGTATTAAGCAAAAAAGGACTGTCATATGACAGTCCTTTTTTGCTTAATACGGGAAGTCTTTGAAACTTGCGGTTTCAAAAGTTACGAGAAGGTGTACACGGAGCAGTGATGATAAGAACTGTCCTTTCGCAGTAACGGCTGAGCAAGGTGAGGGTGATGTATCGCATCTGGTGGGAATTGAGGCTCTAAACAAACGGCATCGCGAGGATGGTAAAGCGAGCCGTACTTTCCGTTTCGCTGTGATAGCCAATTTGCCGTATACAGTTGTACGCCGGGAGATGTGGTTTCCATAATCATCGTGATACCGGTGCGGTTGCCGCGCAGGACGGCTGCTCGGTGAAGCTTATTGTCTTCAGCTAGGCAGAAATGATGGTCATATCCATTTACCAGCCTTAGCTGTTCGGCAGGCGAATCGATATCACGGCCAATAGCCTTGGCAGTGCGAAAATCGAAAGCGGTACCTGATACTGGCAAGATTTGGCCTGTGGGCAGACAGTTAGACGATGTTTCCAAATATGAGTCCGATGCCAATACCAACGTATGCTCAAGTGCTGTATCGCCACCATTTAGGTTAAAGTAGCTGTGGTTAGTTAGGCTGCACAATGTGTCGTGATCGGTGGACGCCTCATACTCGATCACTAACGAACACCCTTCAAGGCGGTAACATACGCTGGCGAGCAAAGTGCCGGGATAACCCTCTTCGCCACTGGGCGATAATCGCTTGAGACGCACACCGTTTATCAACGGTTCTGCGACCCAATTGTATTTATCAAACCCACGGACACCTCCGTGAAGGTGATTTTCACCATCGTTCTTGGCAAGGAAATACTTGCTCTCCCCAAGAGAAAAATATGCCCCGCCGATGCGATTGCACACCCGCCCTACGATAGCACCCATGTAACCATCGTTGTGAATGTAGTCCATAAGATTTTCATACCCCAAGACCACGTCCGTGCCTCTGAAAACTAAGCGCCGAAGTAACGCCCCATAAGTGAGGACTTCCGCCGTTAGGTACTCATTTTGCAAAACGTATGCCCACACCGTTTCACCTGCTGGTGTAGTACCAAAGGGCTTTTGTTCTATTGCTGTGCTCATGAAACTTTCTCCGTACTATTTATCTAGATTTAATACTTCTTGGATGGCCGATTTTATCCAAGAGATTGTATTATGCGACATTCAGTATATCATAAGTTTTGATGTTTGTCAGTAGCAAGAGGCTAAATGCACTTTTGCATTTGTGAAATACTGCATTTTACAGATTAAGGCATAACGACAAAATGCCTAGTCGTGCCTACCATTAAATTGGTGTCACGCAGTACACATACAGAGTATCGCAAGCCAATGCTCCAACACATACCACTGATATGATGTGCGAAAATTGCTGTTGATAATACCTGCCTGTATGCTTTATTGTGCATCCATTTGCACGCAGACGATTTACGTCTGCGTGCTTTTTCTTTGTCGAAAAGCGTCGGATTTTATCCGCTGCCGTGGCCCTCCGTTTCCGTCATTTGCGAATTCTTCAAAAATGACAAAACGGAGGTAGCGACATATGTCGTATAGAAATGATCCATATCATCCTGACTATTTGAAAATGTACCCCTGCTTGAAGAATCGACCCGATGTGCTGAAGGTGCTGATCCAAAGCGATAGGAAGATGAAGTACATAGAAAAGGATCTGAAAAATGATACTGAGCGCCTGGATAAGGAGAGCAATGCCGTCAAGCACATCCCCAGCAGAGAAGTATCCTTTGAGAGCTTAGGAAAGCATCAGCGCAAGCAAATCGTGGATACCGGTGAGAGCGTCGAGGAACAAGTACTAAGACATGAAGCCAATCGGCATCTTTGGTGTGCGTTGGAAAAGCTGGAGGAAGCCGAGCGAGAACTGATTTTGGCCTACTATTACAGAGGCCTGACCGAACGGGAGTGTGCAGAAAAGATAGGTATCACGCAGCCGAGCGTGAATGCCCAGCGGAGGAAGATTTTGAAGAAGTTAAAAAAATTTTTAGAAATGTAGAAAAAGTGCCTATCAAAATGTATTTTCAACGGCTAATAGAGTGAGGGGATAAATAACCCTTCCCCCGCCAAGGACAAGCTGGCGGGTATTGCTCTTTGAAAAACGCCATTCGGCCATATCCGGCAACTGGATCACTTCAGCAGATGAGCCTCCTGAAAAGAGGACAGCGATGCGGAGAACGCGCCATGACCACCTGCACGGGATATCCCGTGTCAATGCAGGCCCCGAACCGGAAGGTGCCCAGCGATACCCGTTCATCCAAAAGCAGCCGTGGCAGGCTGTCTCGCCATGACGTCATCTGCCTATAATGGTACTTCTGCATAGCGATACATGCAAAACATCGGTGCAGCTCGGAGCGATCCTCGGAGGGGTGCAATTCCCATGTGCGGCGCCAGCCGCAGACCAGTTGACCGCCCGCCAGTCCGGGAAGTAGTGTCGAATAGGACTGATCAAATGATGGAAACGGCAGGGGCCGCTTCAACACGCCTTGGAGCGGCCCCGCCATAATTTTTTTGCCTGATGGCAGAAACGCGGACACTGGTTTCTCTTCTCTCTTCCTTTCGTTTTATGCTTTCATCCATTCCCTTTGTCTGATTCTTCTCCCACTCTCACACACCCGTCCTGCGTCTGACAGTGTCCGTGTTTGTGCCATCAGAAAACGTATAAAAGGAGACTATCATGCAGGATAAGAACATTGACTTTTGCGGCATTTTGAATCTTCTGTCAGCCCTGAAAAAAGCGGGATTTCCCAAGGCAGAGCTGGAGCAGGTCGCTGTGCGCATCGCGGCGCAGACCGGCGCAACGATCCTTATTTCTTTCTGAATTTCTTTGCAAAAAGCAGTAGCTTTAACGAGATGACTGTGGTATGTTGTGTTGCTACAAGGAGAAGGTGAACAGCCACGGAGGAGAAAAAGATCAATGGGAATCTTGCCCTAAACGGCAAGGAGCGACGGGTCATCAGGATCGAAGCCAACCATGAGCGGGATGCCCAAAAGCTGCGAGTGGCCGCCTACTGCCGTGTCAGCTCCTCCTCGGAGGATCAGCTAAATTCCTTCGCGGCCCAGAATAGCGGAGCTGACGGCTTGTGTTTTGGGTGTCCATGTGAGCGATCCTCCTGTTGTAAAAAAATAAGGTCGGAGAGGTCTTCTCCGGCCTGCCGTTTCAGACGCTGCAGCCAGCGCCCTTTTAGAAATTGAAAAAGGGCGCCGCTTTTTCGGCCTGTCAAAGCCGACAAAACGACGCCCAAATATTTGTGATTCTTTTTCTGCGATGATGCCGCTTTTTTCGAGAGAAAAGTCCTCTCTAAAAGGGCGCTGGAGGTTGGAAACTGTCCAAGACATGAGATCCTCCAGTTCAAATCCGGTCAGTTGCTCCGAAACCTCCATAAAAATCTATGGTTCAAAAGAAGAAATCCGGGCTCGAAAAACCCCGGAAACGGTTGATGCGCCTGGCTTTGCGCCAGACGCATCTATACCGGTAACTCTTTATGGTCCGAGTGTTGAGATTCGAACTCAAGGCCTCTTGAACCCCATTCAAGCGCGATACCAAACTTCGCCACACCCGGATATTTGGTTGTCTGTCAGACAGCTCATTTATAATAGCACACCATTTTACATTTTGCAACCCCTAATTTTCACTTTTTTGAAATTTTTGTTGGGATGGATTTCTTTTTGTTGACAAAGCGCCATTTGCATGGTAAGATATAACCTGCGTCTGGGGTCCAACCACGGAACTTCGCACACGGAGAGATGGCTGAGTGGTCGAAAGCACCGGTCTTGAAAACCGGCGATGTGAAAGCATCCGTGGGTTCGAATCCCACTCTCTCCGCCAGAAAATAAATATGTATGCGGAAGTACCCAAGTGGCCGAAGGGGCTCCCCTGCTAAGGGAGTAGGCCGTCAAAAGCGGCGCGAGGGTTCAAATCCCTCCTTCCGCGCCAAAAAAGCCACCCATTCGGGTGGCTTTTTTTCACAATATCTCTGTGTGGAGGAGTATCCATGGAAAAGACCGTACACTATCTTGAGACCCACTCGCAGAACCCCTATTACAACCTGGCCTTCGAGGAATACGTCCTGTGTCACCGCACCCAGGGCGACTACCTGCTGCTGTGGCAGAACGACAACACCATCGTGGTGGGCCGGAACCAGAACACCGAGGCGGAGATCAACCGCGCTTTCGTGGAGGCCCATCACATCAACGTGGTGCGCCGCGGTACCGGCGGCGGTGCGGTCTATCACGATCTGGGCAACCTGAACTACTCCTTCATTACCGACGTGGGGGATGACGGCATCAGCATTCGCCGCTTT
Source organism: uncultured Oscillospiraceae bacterium (assembly GCA_934574095.1). Lineage (GTDB taxonomy): Bacteria > Bacillota > Clostridia > Oscillospirales > Oscillospiraceae > Vescimonas. The sequence goes on from CAKTMW010000040.1 coordinate 11,084, forward strand.
ACCGAGCCGGTGGTGGCGGCGCTGCGGAGCCTTGGCCTGAACGCCGAGGCCTCCGGCCGCAACGACATCCTGGTGGAGGGCCGCGAGGTTTCCGGCACGGCCCAGCGCCGCCACGGCAACCGCATCCTGCACCACGGCACGCTGCTGTTCGACGCCGACCCCGGCATGGTGGCCGGAGCGCTGAACGTCGACCCGGAGAAATTCCGCTCCAAGAGCACCCAGTCCGTCCGCGCCCGCATCGGCAATATCCGCGATTTTCTGCCGGTGGACATGGACCTGCCCGCCTTCTGGTCCTACCTGAAGGCCACGCTGTCCGACGGCGCCCTGACCCCCGACGCCCTGACCCCCGATGAGCTGGCGGAGGTCGACCGTCTGAAGCGGGAGAAATACGACACCTGGGACTGGAACTACGGCCGCTCCCCCAAGTTCGATGTGAGCCGCAAGCGCTACTGGCCCGGCGGCGGCCTGGAGGCCCGCCTGGCCGTAGCCGACGGCTGTATCACCAACATCCGCTTCTACGGCGATTTCCTGGCCGTCCGGGGCATGGACGACCTGCTGGCTCAGCTGCGCGGCGTCCCCTTCCGCCCTGACGCCCTCCGTCCAGTGCTGGAGGCCGCCCCGCTGACGGAGCTGTTCGGCGCCATTACCGCCGACGAGATCATTGCCACCATTTTTGACGCCTGACCGCCTTGCCAACCGCTCCCATCTGTGCTACAATAGACCCAACATCCGAAAAGGAGGCCCCCGCCATGAAACGACTCGTCACCCTGGTGCTGACCCTTGCTGCCCTGCTGGTGCTGGCCGTCACCGCCGGCGCAGACACCATTCCCGGCACCGCCACCTGCACCATCACCCCCACCGACACCCAGATCAGCGGCGATACCGCCACCGTCACCTACTCTGTCACCGTCACCCCGCCTGAGGGGAAGGAACTGGGCGTTTTCAGCGTCCAACTGCAGCCCTCCGAGGGGATGACCATTGCTAAAAACTGGAAGGACAGCAGCGGCAAGCGCGTCATCAGCGTTATAGATGACCTGTCTTTTAATAAGTACCAGCCTGACGGTGTGTTCGCCACCTACGAGTACACCCCCCAGACCGGCTACTTCGCCGCCGTCGGCACCACTCCGGAGCGCCGTATGTCCAAGGAGGCCACCATCCTCACCATTCAGGCCACCATGCCCGCCAACAAGGCTGGCACCTACACCTTGGGCGCTGAGTTCATCGCCGCCCTGGACGGCTCCGGCGACGTCTACACCGGTAAGGTGGTCACCAATGCCGTCACCGTCTCCGGCGACAGCAAAGCTCCCGCCGTGGATGACACCCCCGTCATTACCGAGACCAACGCCGATACCCTGGCCCAGGGCAATGACGCCGCCAACACTCCCGCCGGGACCGACGGCGCCGCCAACGGCAGCACTGCTGCTGACGGTACGGCTGATACCCCCGCGGGAACAGACGCCGCCGGTGATCCCGCCGACGCCGACCTGCCCGCCGGGACCGACGGCGCTTCCGGCAATACTTCTGCGGGAACGTCCGGCGCTGCCGCCTCCTCCGGCGGTTCCGCCATCCCCTGGATCATCCTGGCCCTGGCCGTCGTCGCCATCGTCCTGATCGTTGTGGCCGTCAAAAAGAAAAAGCACTGAACGCCGAAAGGACGGGGCATAGCCCCGTCCTTTTTCATAAACCGCCGCCCTTGCCATTCCGGGCCGGTTTTCACACGCACCGCCCGATGGTCCTGCTCCGGAAGAAATTCGCAGGGGAGGAGGGCCGCCCTGTTCCTGCGGAATATGTATCGCACTTTTTCCACACAGCAAAAAGCGGACGGCAAACGCCGTCCGCTTTCTTTTTCCCGTAACATCTCCACGGTACGAATATATCATGTTGAGGAATAGGGTGATGGCTGCACGGGGAGAAACCGCGCAGCCATCCAAGGGATTTGAGGATAGAAAGGAAAAGTAATATGTGGAGAATTACTGTCTATACCATACACAATGTTGCAAGATTTGTAAAGCGACACTTTTTCATCTTTCTATGAAGAAATGTCATATTTGATTGTTGCATTTGCAGCAGTCACATGATACAATGTATGCTACTATTTCCAGAAAGTGGTGAGAGAGCACATGGACGGAAAAAAGCTGGAGGCGCTGGCCGCGGCGGTGGACCAGGGCAGCTTTACCCGCGCGGCGGAGCAGCTGGGCTATACCCAGTCGGGCCTGACCCACATGATGAACAGTCTGGAGCGGGAGATCGGTTTCTCCGTCCTGGTGCGTGACCGCCGGGGTGTGCGGCTGACCCCTGCGGGGCAGCGGATCATGCCCATGGTGCGCCAGTGTCTGGCTGCCAACCAGGCGCTGGAGCGGGAGATCGCGCTGGTGAACTCCCACCAGGAGGAGACCATCCGGGTGGCTTCCTATGCCAGCATCGCCATGCACTGGCTGCCGGAGCTGATCGAGCAGTTTCGCCGCGCCAACAGCGGCGTGGGCGTAGATGTGCAGATGGGCTCGGTGGAGGAGGTATACCGCTGGGTCCGTGAGGGCAGAGTAGATATGGCCTTTGCCAGCCGGCAGGAGAGCAGCACCCTGGATTGGACGCCCCTGAAGCCCGACCCGCTGCTGGCCATCCTGCCCCGTGATTTTGATACCGGCGCCGCCGCCAGTCTGGACGTGCGGCGGCTGGAGGGCCAGGAGTTTCTCATGCCGTCCCAGGGCTTCCACCTGGATATCATGCGGGCGCTGGACGCCTGGGGCGTGACCCCCGTCATCCGGGACACCCAGGTCAGCGACACGGTCATCATCTCCATGGTGGAGCACGGACTGGGGGTCAGTATCCTCAGCCGCCTGGTGCTGAAGGGCCGCTCCGACGATGTCCAGGCCCTGCCGCTGGACCCGCCCGCCGTCCGGGAGCTGGGCGTTGCCACCCTGCCCCACCTCCGCCCGCTGGCGAGGAAGTTTTTGCAGTTTACCACAGAGATGGTGGAGAAACTATAAATATGTTATAGAGTGTTTCGCCCTCCGGGCGAAAGAATATTCCGCGCCCCGGCGCGGGTCACTTTTGGCCGCTGTCCAAAAAGTGACCAAAAGGACAGCCAGAAACCCAGGTTTCTGGACTTCCTGCACGCTATATCTTTTACAAGTTTGTAACTTTGTACCACGCGTTCGAGGGAAATGGCTGTTATCGCTGCGTATGACGTATCGACTTTCTTTCTGCGCCGCTGCCGCTCATCGCTGCAACGGTAGAAAATGAATCGTTGTACGGCGGGCCGATGCCCACATCGGCCCGCACGGTAGACGCGCAATGTTCTTCTCCGTACCGATCAGCGGCAGCGGCGCTGGTGATGATGCGATCCTTTTATCGAATCGAAAAAAGGAATCCCCGTGAACGTGTGGTATGCAATCACAAGTTCGTACAGAATATAGCGCGCCCGGAAGTGAAGGAACCGGAGGTTCCTTCTGGCGCTTTTGCCTACTTTTGCCGCTATTGGCAAAAGTAGGTCGCCCCGCAGGGCGAAACACCCCAAAACAATAACAACAAACCATACACAGGAGAACCCCTATGCTGAATTTTACCCCTGTCACCGCGGAGGCTATGCCCCTCATGCGCCCCTATTATGAAACCTGCACCTACCGCCTGTGCGAATACAGCGCCGGCGTCAAATATATGTGGCGGGGCCACCTCCATTCGGAGTACGCCTTCACCGACGGCTGCCTTATCATCCGCAACTGCATCGACGGCGTCACCCAGTTCGACTACCCCATCCCCGGCCCGGAGGGCGACGTGGACGCCGCTCTGGCCACGGTGGAGGACTTCTGCCGCCGCAAGGGTGTGCGGCCCATCTTCTCCGTGGTGCCGGATTCCGAGGCCGGGAAGCTGGCTCTCCGCTGGCCCCGCGTCACCATCACCAACGAGCGGGTGTGGAAGGACTACCTCTATCACGCGGAGGACCTGGCCCACTTCGCCGGACGGCATTACAGCGGTCAGCGCAACCACATCAACAAGTTCAATAAGGAGCATCCCGGCGCGGAATTCATCCCCCTGAGGTTGGAAAACGCCGACCTGCTCTCTGCCTTCTGGGCCGACTACGACCGGGAGTTCCAGAAGCAGAGCCCGGAGGCCAAGCGGGAGCTGGCACTGGCCCAGGACCTGTTCACCTATCTGGACACCGGTATGTTCCGGGCCGGCGGCATCCTGTGGGAGGGCCGTCTGCTGGCCATCGCCCTGGCGGAGAAGTGCGGCGAAACGCTGGTCTGCCACATCGAAAAGGCCCTCTACTCCCACGCCGGGGTCTACCCCGCCATGGTGCAGCTGTTCGCCGGCTACTACGGCGGCGACTGCCGCTGGATCAACCGGGAGGACGACGGCCGTGACCGGGGCCTGCGGACCTCCAAGCTGCAATACCTGCCTGCCGAGCTGGGCAGCAAGATGCGCTTCGAGGTGGGCTGCGAGCTGGACGCCCTGCGGCATATCCCGGAGCTGACCACGGAGCGGCTGACCCTCTCCCCCTTTACCGACGGCGACAAGGCTGCCTACAACGCCCTCTGTCTGGACGACGACCGCAACCGCTGGTGGGGCTACGACTACCGGGACGACCTGGAGGGCGAGCTGACGGAGGACTACTTCCTGGATGTGACCCGTCAGGACTTTGCCAACCGCATCGCCATCAACTTCGCCGTCCGGCTGGAGGGCAAGTGCATCGGCGAGGTGGTGCTGTATAACGGCGACTGGCGGGGTACTATGGAGCAGGGCTGCCGCATCGACCCGGCCTTCGCCGGACACGGCTACGGCGCCGAGGCCTTCACCGCCGTGGCGGACTGGGCGCTGTACCACCTGGGCCTGACCCGTGTGGTGGCCAAGTGCTACCAGGAGAACGCCGCGTCGGAGCGGATGCTGTCCTTCTGTATGCGCCACACCCATGACGACGAGACCTTCCGCTATTTTGAGAAGCTGGTATAAAAAACAGGGGGCAGGACCTTACGGTCCTGCCCCCTGTTTTTACGCTTTCAGCAGCTTTATCCGCGCCCGATAGTCCGGCATCACTTTGGCAACCTCGGCATAAAAGGCCGGGCTGTGGTCGTGGTGGCGGATATGCGCCAGCTCATGCACCACCACATAGTCGATGGCCTCCTCCGGATACTGCATCAGATACAGGGAGAAGCAGATGCCGTTCTTCCCGGAGCAGCTGCCGAACCGGGTCCTGGCCGAGGTGATCTTCACCGACGCGGGGGTGACCCCCATAATGGCGGCGTAGTGGGCCACCTTTCCCGGCAATACCTCCTTCGCCCGCTGGCGGAGGGCGGCGATCTCTGCTTCCGTCAGGGGCGGATGGGCCGCCTGACGGGCGGCCACCTTTGCCCTGGCCCTCTCCAGCCAACCGGCGTGGGCGGCCACGAACCGCTCGATCTCTCCTCTCGGCATCCCCTGCGGCGCACGAACCAGCACACGGCCCTCCCGCGTCACCTCCAGCGCCACGGTGCGGCGGCGGGAGCGGATGATCTCATAGTCCATGGACGGTACATTCCCTCCTGTTTTTCTAATTTCCTGCTGATAGTATACCACGCCGCTGTACAAATTGCAAAAGCTGTGCTACAATAAGCCTGCGGCAAGGGAAAAAACCGTCTGGGGAGGGATGCGTCATGACCACCGTTTGCCGGAGGCTGCACAGGGGCGACGACCTGTTGCTGTCCATCCGGGCCATCTGTGCCGAATACCACATCGCCGCCGGGGTCATCCTCTCCGGGGTGGGGTGTCTGACCCGCGCCGTGCTGCGGGACGCCGACGGCGTCACCGTCCGCACCGTGGAGGAGCACTGCGAGATTCTGTCCCTGATGGGCACCGTCAGTCAGGAGCGCTGCCACCTGCACATCGCCCTGAGCCGTCAGGGACTGGGCGCCTTCGGCGGCCACCTGAAGGAGGGTTGCATCATCAACACCACCTGCGAGCTGGTGATCGGCCTGCTGGACGGCTGGCGGTACGGCCAGCAGCAGGACGCGGAGACCGGCTACGACGAGATCACATTTGAAAGGACGATCGATCATGTATAATTCCACATTGTGCTATATCGAGGACCCCCAGGGCAACTATCTGATGCTGCACCGGGTGAAGAAGGAAAACGACCTGAACCACGACAAGTGGGTAGGCGTCGGCGGCAAGTTCGAGGACGGCGAGAGCCCGGAGGAGTGCATCCTGCGCGAAACGCGGGAGGAGACGGGCCTGACCCTGACGGACTATCAGTACCGGGGACTCGTCACCTTCGTCTCCGACCGGTGGGAGACGGAGTATATGCACGTGTTCACCGCCACTGGCTGGACGGGAGAGTTGACCGAGTGCAGCGAGGGCGTATTGGAATGGATACATAAGGATGCCCTGACGGCGCTGCCCCTGTGGACGGGGGACAACCTGTTTCTGGAGCTGATCCATGAGAAGGGTACCCCCTTCTTCTCCATGAAGCTGCGGTACGAGGGCGAGCGCCTGGCCTACGCGGCGCTGAACGGGGAGCAATTGGATATATGACAACAAGGACGGGACATACCCCGTCCTTTTTTCGCCCCCTCCCGCCGCCTCATCCCCTTCGGGGGAGAATCCAAAGGGGAAAGCGGCGCAGCGCCGCCTGTGGCGGAAGCAGCAAGCCGCTTTCAAGGCAGCGCCCCGTCCAGCGGACACGAATGTGGCCGCTGAACGGTTGGCGC
>CAKTMW010000041.1 GCA_934574095.1 uncultured Oscillospiraceae bacterium
GAGGGCTTCAGACCGGCGTCGGACATGGCCTGACGCACGGGGCCCATGGTGGCGTCCACCAGATGGCCGGTCAGCTCATTGAACTTGGCGCGGGTCAGGGTAACGTCCAGATGCTTGGGGCCGGTGGCGTCGGCGGTGATATAGGGCAGGTTGATGTTGCTGCTGGTGACGCCGCTAAGCTCGATCTTGGCCTTCTCGGCAGCCTCCTTCAGACGCTGCATGGCCACCTTGTCGCCGCTCAGGTCGATGCCGTCGGTGCGCTTGAACTCGCTGACCAGATACTTCATGATGCACTGGTCGAAGTCATCGCCGCCCAGACGGTTGTTGCCGGCGGTAGCCAGCACCTCGATGACGCCGTCATCGATTTCCAGAATGGACACATCGAAGGTGCCGCCGCCCAGATCGTACACCATGATCTTCTGGGCCTGCTCCTTATCCACGCCGTAGGCCAGAGCCGCGGCGGTAGGCTCGTTGATGATACGCTTCACGTCAAGACCGGCAATCTTGCCGGCGTCCTTGGTGGCCTGACGCTGGGAGTCGGTGAAGTAGGCGGGGACGGTGATGACCGCCTCGGTGACGGTCTGGCCCAGATAGGCCTCGGCGTCGGATTTCAGCTTCTGCAGGATCATGGCGCTGATCTCCTGGGGGGTGTAGCTCTTGTCGTCGATGGTGACGCGGTGGTCGGTGCCCATCTCACGCTTGATGGAGGAGATGGTGCGGTCGGGGTTGGTGATGGCCTGGCGCTTTGCCACCTGGCCTACCATACGCTCGCCGGTCTTGGAAAATGCCACCACGGACGGGGTGGTGCGGTTGCCTTCCGCGTTGGGGATGACGACAGCCTCGCCGCCTTCCATCACAGCGACGCAGGAATTGGTGGTGCCAAGGTCGATACCGATAACTTTAGACATAATGATTGCCTCCTGAAATACTTTATATCAATTTATTTATTTGCAAATTCAATTTAGCAGGGACGCTCAGGGATAATGATGGCCGCGATGATATAGGCCAGCAATCCGCTGCCGCCCAGCAGGCTGAACAGCACCCAGCCCAGACGCACCAGCGTGGGGTCGATATTGAAATAATCCGCGATGCCGGAGCAAACGCCTGCCAGCATCTTATTTTCTGTGTTGCGGTACAGCTTCTTTCCGTTCATAAGGGTCGCTCCTTTCAGTTGGCTACCTTCACCATGGCGAAGCGCAGCACCTTGTCGCCCAAGGCGAAGCCCTTCTGGAACACCTCTACCACGGTGTTTTCACCGACGCTTTCATCCTCTACGTGCATCACGGCGTTGTGCTTTTCCGGATCAAAGGGTACGCCCTGCGATTCGATCTCCGTAACGCCCAGCTTGGTCAGCGCCTCGGTGAACTGCCGCAGGATCAGCTCCAGACCCTGCCGGTGCACATCGGCCTCGTCATACTGGGCAATGCCCCGCTCCAGATTGTCGTACACCGCCAGAAACGGCTTGATGGTGTCGGCCTTGGCGTCACCGTAGATGCTCTCCTTTTCCTTGGCGGTGCGCTTGCGGTAGTTGTCGTACTCTGCCGCCAGACGCAGGTATTTGTCGTTCACGTCCGCCACCAGCTTGGCAAGGCCCTCCATCTTCTCCATCTGCTCCTTTGTGACGGTGAAGGTCTCCGGCGCTGCCTCCTCAGCAGGGACTTCTTTATCTTCGGTTTCTTCCGTTACAGGGGCGGCGGTCTCTTGCTCCGGCTCCTGGGCGGGGATATCCTTTTTCTTCTTGTCGCTCATTGTATTTCATTCTCCTTTGGGGGAAGTTCATGCTTTCCAAACATGCGGGTCAGGCTCTCGGCAAAGTAGCTGAGCCGGGCCGCCACCGTAGCGTAATCCATTCGAGTGGGGCCCACCACGCCCACAAGACCCCGCATGCCGTCGCCGATATCGTAGCTGGCTACCACAACGCTGCTCTCTTTCAGAGCGTCGTTGACGTTTTCCGGCCCGATCAGGATCTGCATGGCGCGTCCGTCCGCCGGGACGGGCAGCTGCTCCTTGCTGTCCACCATGAAGTGCATCAGGTCGTGAGCCTTGTCGATGTCCCGGAACTCCGGGAATTTCAGCAGCTGGCTGGCGCCGTTGGTGAACACCTCGTGCTGCTGGGACTCCTTCAAAAGCTCGGCGGCGTACTCCACCACCTGATTCAGCAGCAAAAACCATTGCCCGCTGACCTGATCCGACAGGTTCATCAGATGGGCGTTCATCTCCGCCGGAGGGATGCCGGTAAAGTGGGTGTTCAGCAGGTGGCTGATCTGGGGCAGCGTCTCTGCGTCCAGCGGGAGACTCAGCTGCATCAGGCGGCTTTTCACCCGGCTGTCCGACAGCATCACCACCGCGATCACCGACGCGCCGTCCACGGCGATCAGCTCGAACCGCCGCACGGTGGCGTCGGCGGTGTGGTCCGCCACGGCGTAGGTGGGGTAATCCACAAAGCTGGACACCATCTGGCCGGTCTTGGCGATCACCTGATCGGTGCCCTTCAGCTCCTGCTGTAGGGTGTTGTTGATCTGAGCGGCCTCCTCGGCGGAGATGGGCTTGCGCTCCATCAGCTCATTGACGTACAGCCGGTAGCCCAGCGGGGAGGGGATGCGCCCGGCGCTGGTGTGGGGCTGCTCCAGATAGCCCATGTCGCTCAGCTCCGCCAGTTCGTTGCGGACGGTAGCGGAGCTGACCTTTTCCGGCATCCGCTCCGCGATGGCCTTGGAACCCAGCGGCTCGGCGGTGTCGATGTAGCTCTCCACCACGATCTTCAATATTTGCTTTTTCCGCGCTGTCAATTCCATAGCATTTCTCCGTTTAGCACTCGTTCTTCCTGAGTGCTAACTCAGTGTACCACCGCCCGACCGGAATGTCAAGAGTGGCAGAGTTGAATTATTTGTGAACAATAGAGAACGTCCCGCGCCGTCAGGCGCGGGACGCAAGAGGTATTCTGTCAGGGAGTCACCACGGTGCCGCTGGCGCTGCCGGTCAGCTGCCCGCCCCGGAGGGCGAAAGCGCCGTTTACCAGCACATGGGTCATGCCCTGGGAAGTCTGCTGGGGCTCGGTATAGGTGGCCCGTTCGTGGAGGGCGTCGGGGTCGAAGATGCACACGTCCGCGTCGCAGCCCGCCGCCAGGCGGCCCTTCCCCTTCAAACGCAGCACCTGAGCGGGACGGCCCGTCAGCTTGTGGACGGCCTGCTCCCAGCTGAGAGCTTGCTTCTCCCGGACGAAATGCTCCAGCAGGTGGGTCACGTTGCCGCAGACGCGGGGGTGCAGCTGTCCCTCGGTGGGGTAGGTGGCGTCGGAGATGACGCAGGACAGGGGCGAACGGAGGATGGCGCAGATATCCTCCTCCGACGCCATAAAGTCGATCATGGTGATCTGGCCGTGCTCACGGGCCAGCAGCTCGCAGCAGGAGGACAGGGGGTCCTGGCCCATCAGGGCGGCGATCTCCATCAGGTTGTGCCCCTGATAGGGGTGGTCCTCCGGACAGTGGAGGGAGGTCAGGTAGATGCCGTCCCAGCCTGCCAGCTTGGCGATGTCATCAAAGCCCACGCCGCTTTCGATGCGCGCCGCCAGCTGGCGGCGTACCTCTTTGTCCTTCAGCCGCTCCACCACCGCCTCCATGCCGCCGGTGAGATAGTCCGGAGGCAGGATGTGCAGCAGCTGGGTGGAGCCGGCGGTGTAGGGGTATACGTCGCAGTCTACCCGCAGCCCCTCGTTCTGCGCCTGCTCCAGCAGAGAGAGGACCTGGGGTATTTTTTTGCCCCAGTTGTCCCGGCCCATGGCCTTGAGATGGCTGATGTGAACGGGGCAGCGGAGCGCGCGGGCCACAGCGATCATCTCTCGAACCGACTCCACTACGCCGCCGCCCTCCTGCCGCATATGGACGGTGACGGGGATATCCGTCCCCGCCACCGGCTGCAAAGCCCGGATCAGGTCGCCGGTGGAGTAGAAGCACTCCGGTGCGTAGCCAAGGCCCAGACTGACGCCCAGCGCACCGTCGGAAAGCGCCTGCTCCATCTGACGGTGAATGGCGGCAAAGTGGCCGTCCGCCAGCTCCGTCAGCTGATAGCCCGCCGTATCGGCCCGGAGGGTGCCCGCGCCCACCAGCATGCCCACGTTCAGGGGCAGGGCGGGCAGAGAGCGGAAATACCCCGCCAGCGAGCGGCTGTCCAGCCGGGGCGGCAGGTCACCGGTGATGGGCTGCAAATACGCCCGGATGGCGGTCTCGTTGTCAAGGCCGAAGGGCGCGGCGGACAGGCCGCAGTTGCCGTTGACGATGGTGGTCAGCCCCTGACACAGCTCCCACTCCCCGAAGCCGGGGCGGAACGCCGCGCCGTCGGCGTGGCGGTGAATGTCGATAAAGCCGGGGGTGACGGTCATTCCGGTGCAGCCGATCGTCTCGCGGGCCTCCGCACGGGATAGCTGGCCGACGGCGGCGATTTTGCCGTTTTCGATGGCCACATCCGCCGCAAAGGCGGCGCGGCCGGTACCGTCGATGACAGTACCGCCGCGGAGAAGTGTATCAAACATGGGAAAACCTCGATTTTATTTGGACTCAGTGCCGCAGGGGCAGCGTGACGGTGAAGCGGGTGGCGCTCTCGTCGCTGGCGGCGGTGATGGTCCCCTTGTGCCGCTGCACGATCTGCCGGGCGATGGCAAGCCCCAGGCCGAAGCCGCCCGCGCCGGTGCGGGCGTCGTCCACCCGGTAGAACCGGTCGAAAAGATGGGGCAGCTTCTCCGGCGGGATGGGCTCGCCGGGGTTCTCCACCGCCAGCACCGCGTTCCTTCCAGTGGCGTTCAGTGTCAGGCGGATGGCGCCGCCGGGGGCGGCGTATTTCACGGCGTTGTCCAGCAGAATGTCCACCAGCTGGTCCAGCTGCTGGCAGTCGCCGGTGAGGGACAGGCCGTTCTGGATGTCGTATTCCAACGGGTGCCCCGCCTCGAACGCCACCGGCTCAAACCGCAATGCGGCGTCCGTCACCAGGTCGCTGAGGTCCAGCGGGGCCATGGGAGCGGCGGCCCGGCCGCTCTCCGTCCGGGAGAGGGTCAGCATATCCTCCACCAGTTCTTTCATCCGGCGGGACTCCGCCAGAATATTGTCAACATACTGCCGCTGCTCCGGTTGGGCCGATTCCTCCAGCAGGTCGGCGGAGGAGAGGATCACCGTCAGGGGCGTTTTCAGCTCGTGGCTGGCGTCGGAGATGAACTGCTGCTGGTCCTGCCACGTCCGCACCACGGGGCGGGAGACGAAGCCGCTCAGCAGCCAGCTGACGGCCAGCAGCACCGCCAGAGCCCCCAGGCCGATCAGCAGGCAGACCTTTACCAGGGCGCGGAGGGTGGCCTGCTCGAAGGTGCTGTCCATAAAGGCGATGCGGGTGGACAGGACGCCGTCCTGCCGATAGAAGCGCATATGCTGATGGGACAGTACGCCGCTCTTGCCCCCATCGCTGAGGGCCTGGGACACCAGTGCCAGCAGGGCAGCTTCGTCATCCAGGTCATAGTAGTTGCTGCCGGACACGCGGACGGTGCCGCTGGGCAGCACCTCCGCCACAAAGCAGGGGAACCGGGCGGCGTCGCCGCCGCCCTGGACGGCCTGCTTCAATTGATAGGTATAGCTGGCGGCGATATTGGCGCGGGAGAAGAAATACACCCCGGCGAACACCGCCAGCAGCACCATGAACGCCACCGCCATGGTGACGCCGGTGATCTTCCAGCGCAGCTTCCGGATCATGGCTGGGCCTCCTCTTCCTGGGTCAGACAGTAGCCCAGCATCCGCAGGGTCTTGATCTTTACAGTGGAGCGCAGGTGGGCCAGCTTCCGCCGCAGGAAGGAGATATACACCTCCACGTTGTTGTCCTCCGCCTGGGAGTCATAGCCCCAGACCTTCACCAGCAGCTGCTCCTTGGTGACCACCTGGCTGCCGTTGCGCAGCAGAAGCTCCATCAGGTCGTACTCCCGGCGGCTGAGGCGGACCTCACGGTCGCCGCAGGAGAGGGTGAAGGTGCCCTGCTCCAGGGACAGGTCGCCCCAGGTGAGGGCGCCGCTCTCCCGCAATGGGCCGCCGGAGCGGCGCAGCAGGGTGCGGACGCAGGCCAGCAGCTCCTCCGGCTCGAAGGGCTTGGTGAGGTAGTAGTCCGCGCCGCTGTCCAGTCCGTGGACCCGGTCCTCCAGACTGCTCTTGGCCGTCAGCATCAGCACGGGGGCGGCGACGTTGGCGGCGCGGAGCTTCTGGGCGATCTGAAAGCCGTTCATCCCCGGCAGCATCACGTCCAGGATCAGCAGGTCGTAAATGCCGCTCAGGGCGTTGTCCAGGCCGCTGATGCCGTCGTAGCACACATCAGCGGTGTAGCCTTGGCGGTGCAGCAGCTGCCGCAAGGTGTCCGCCAGGCGCTGCTCGTCCTCCACGATCAAAAGACGCATGACACGCCCTCCTTACTTACAGCAGCGCCAGCAGCGGCGCGACTTTATCCTGACCCAACAGGTACACGGTGGTCTCGTCGTTCAGCGTGGCGTAATAAGCGCCGTCCTCCCGTAGGATGCCCAGGGTCAGTGTCACGGTGGCCTCGGTGCCCACGGTGTTGATGTAGGACAGCTCGATCACCACGGTGGGGACGTCCAGCCCGCACAGGGGCGCGGCGTCGGGGGAGGGGTCGTAATTGAAGCACTTGTCAAAGGAAAAGTCCGCCAGGGCGGCCTCGATATCGGCGATGCCGTCAGGCAAGGTCTTGCTGCCGTTGGCCCAGCCGTCATCCTTTTTGGTCAGGCGGACGGACTTACCGTCGCTCTCCCGGTGAACGGTGATGACCGTCAGGTTCTCGTCGGTCAGCTCCGGCAGGGTGGGCAGCACCGCCATGTCGTAGATGCTGCGGTCCATCAGGGTCACGAAGGCGTCCTCCACCAGATACACGCCGTCCTGACCGTCGATGGCCATGTACCACTGGCCGTCGTCCCGCTGGTCGCCGAAACGCAGGGTGGTGACCTCCTCGCCCACGGTGACGGTCAGATAGCTGTCCGTCTCGTCCAGGCCGCAGTCGGCGCTCTCCGGAGCGGGCTGCACCGGCGTCAGCGAGGCGAGCATGGTCTCCAGCGCCGTCAGGATATCCGTCACATAGCTTTCGTCCAGGGGGAACTTCTCGTTGTCCACCCATTTCCAGCCGTCCTCATCCTTCCGGAAGCGGCAGGTGACCTGTCCATTGTCATATTCCAGGGCGCCGGCCTCGGTGATGGGCAGCTGGGCGCTGTTGGCGATCATGGTGTTGTCCGCCGCGTCGGCGTCGGTGGCTTCCTTCGCCTTGCCGCAGCCGATCAGCACCAGCGTCAGCAGCAGGCACAAGAGCAGTAAGATGAATCGTTTCATAGGGTTTCCTCCTCTGGAGTAAAATGCACTAACTATTTAATATAGCAGAGAACGGGAGAAAAGGAAAGTCAAAATTGTGAATTTTCGGTCAAAAAGCCGCCGGAACCTAAGTTCCGGCGGCTTTTGCAGCAATTTTTCAGGACAGCTTTACCGTACCGTGATAATCCACGGGAAGGTCCCGCACCTGCCAGTGGTGCTCCAGAGGCAGCACGGAGCGCTCCATCCGGGCGGCGAAGGCCGGGTCACGAGTGATGCACAGAATGGTGGGGCCCGCGCCGCTGATGCACACGGCCTGGCAGCCGTTCTGGTGGGCCAGAGCCTCGATCTTGTCGTACTCCGGGATCAGGCGGCGGCGGTAGGGCTGGTGCAGCCGGTCCTGAAGGGAGGCGGCGATCAGCGCCTCGTCACCCTGCTCGATGGCCCGCAGCAGCACCGCCAGAAAGCCCGCGTTGCGGACCGCGTCGGCGTGGGACACCATGGAGGGCAGCACACGCCGCGCCTCATGGGTGCTGAGAGGGAAATCCGGCGACAGCGCCACGAACCGCAGCTCCGGATGGGGCAGATACTCCACCGTGTACACCTGTCCCCCCAACAGCATGGAGGCGGTCAGCCCCCCCAGCAGGGCCGGGGCCAGGTTGTCGGGGTGGCCCTCGATCTCCGTGGTCAGGGCCAGCAGCTGCCGCTTGTCAAAGGGCTTGCCCGCCATGATGTTGGCGGCGGTGGCGCCGGCGGCGATCAGCGCCGCCGAGGAGCCCAGTCCCCGGCACACGGGAATGTCCGCCTGAATGTGGATGTGGACAGGGGGGATATCGCCCCGCCGCAGATCCTGCCACACCTTGGCATAGGCCACATAGGCCAGATTCTCCTCCGTCTGATACTGCTGGTCGCAGCCGGAGAAGCTGAGATGGTCCGCCGGGGTAAAGGACAGGGTGTTATAAAGGCCCAGGGCGCAGCCCAGCACGTCAAAACCCGCCGCCAGATTGGCGGTGGTGGCCGGAACACGGATCGTCACTCGCTCCATACGGCTTCACCTGCTTTCTTGAGAACATAGTCCAGCATATCCTCCCGGTCGATCACGTCCCGGTGGCGGACGGCGGCCTGACGCAGACCGGACAGGTTGACGGGGATGGGTACGCCGGTCAGGGCGTGGAGCCGCTCCATGACGGCGAATTCGTCGGCCTCCGGCTGCTCGCCCAGTCCCTCCAGCACGGCGGCGGGGAACTTGTAGGGCGACGCGGTGGACAGCACCACCACGGGGGCGTGGTCGGCGCAGGCGGCCTTGTAATCCTGCGCCACCTGCCAGGCCACCGCCGTGTGGGTGTCGGCCAGATAATGGCGCTCCTTCCACAGCTTGCCGATGGCCGCCTTGGTGCCGGCGTCGTCGCAGCAGCTGCTCCAGAACACAGACTGGATTTTCTCCAGCAGTTCTTCCGGCGCCTGATAGACGCCCTGCTCCTTCAGCTGCGCCATCAGCTCCGCCACCAGCGCCGCATCGCCGCTCATGAGGTACAGCAGCCGCTCCAGATTGCTGGATACCAGGATATCCATGGAGGGGGAGACCGTCTTATAGAAGGGACGGTTGCGGTCATAGCGGCCGGTGCGCAGGAACTCCGTCAGCACGTCGTTGGCGTTGCTGGCGCAGATGAGCCGTCCCACCGGCAGACCCAGTTCACGGGCGAAATAGCCCGCCAGAATGTCGCCGAAGTTGCCGGTCGGTACAGCGAAATCCACCTTATCGCCCTCGCGGATGCGGCCCATGTGGCACAGGTCGGCATAGGAGCGGAAGTAGTACACCACCTGGGGGGCCAGACGGCCAATGTTGATGGAGTTGGCGGAGGACAGGCGCACACCCTTGCCGGACAGCAGCTTCTCTTGCTCCACGGCGGCGAAGATGTTCTTCACGCCGGTCTGGGCGTCGTCAAAGTTGCCCCGGACAGCACACACGCAGACGTTGCGGCGCGGCTGGCTCTCCATCTGCCGCTGCTGCACGGCGCTGACGCCGCCGTAGGGATAGAACACGATGATCTTGGTGCCCGGCACGTCCTGAAAGCCCGCCATGGCGGCCTTGCCGGTGTCGCCGCTGGTGGCGGTCAGGATCAGAATGTCGTCGCTGACGCCGCACTTTTTCCGGGCGGCGGTCATCAGCTGGGGCAGCATACTGAGGGCCACGTCCTTAAAGGCGCTGGTAGGCCCCCGGAACAGTTCCAGCACCGCGTCGTCGCCTACGGGAACGGTAGGGGTCAGGTCCGGCGTCTCGAACTTGCCGGTATAGGCGGCGCGGACCAGACGGTCCATCTCCTCCTTATCATAAGAGGGCAGCAGCGCCGCCAGAATCTCGCGGGCCATGGACAGGGTATCCAGCTGCAAAACAGCCTGCCAGTCCAGCTTGATCTCCGACAGAGCGGGCATAGTGTACAGCCCGCCGTCAGGAGCCAGACCCTGCAAAACGGCCTGGGCCGCCGTGGCGTGTAATTCCGGGTTTCGCGTACTTTGATATTCCATCATGGGGTAGACCTCCGGGTAATTTCTCCAAAAATTTTCTCGAAAAAAGCAAAAATTTCGCCTTGCATTTTCATGATGGTTATGATATATTGTTTCCCATAAAAAGTCAAGTGTTTTTTATTCAAAGACAAATTACCATATATTGTCTTTTTGCCTCCCATAGAAAACACTTTGCACCCGACGAAAGGACTGTTGATATGTTAAAAGTAGCAAAATTCGGCGGCTCTTCCATGGCCGACGCCGTGCAATTTGCCAAAGTAAAGGCCATTGTAGAGGCCGACGACGCCCGCCGCGTCATCGTGGTGTCCGCCCCCGGCAAACGGTACAAGGACGACCACAAGGTGACGGACCTTCTGTATCTGTGCAGCGCCCATCTGAAATACGGCGTCAGCTGCGAGAAAATTTTCGCCCTGATCCGCCAGCGCTATCAGCAGATCGCCGACGACTGCGGTCTGCATCTGGACTTGAACGGAGAGTTCGACGCTCTGTGGCAGCGGATGTGCGCCGGCGAGGCGGACCAGGAGTATCTGGCCTCCCGCGGCGAATACTTTGCCGCCCGGCTGATGGCGGAGTATCTGGGCTATACCTTCCTGGACGCGGCGCTGTGGCTGCGGTTCAAGTTTGACGGCACGGTGGACCAGGAGGCCAGCTATGAGGCCCTGCGCCAGGCGGCGGAGGGCCAGCGGGTGGTGATCCCCGGCTTCTACGGGGCTATGCCGGACGGCCGGGTGGTGACCCTGACCCGCGGCGGCAGCGACATTACCGGCGCCCTGGCGGCGGCGGCGCTGGACGCCGACGTGTACGAGAACTGGACGGACGTGTCCGGCATCCTGATGGCGGACCCCCGCATTGTGGAGAATCCGGAGCCCATCCGCAAGGTCACTTACAGCGAACTGCGTGAGCTCAGCTATCTGGGCGCCCAGGTGCTGCACGAGGGCACGGTGTTCCCCGTCCGGGAGAAGAACATTCCCCTGAACATCCGCAACACCAACGACCCCGCCCACGACGGCACCATGATCCTGGGCAGCATCGACGACGAGGAGCAGGACGAGAGCTTTATCACCGGCATCGCCGGCAAGAAGGGCTTTTCCATCATCACCATCGCCAAGAGCGGAATGTCCTCTGAGCCCGGCTCTCTGCTGAAGATGCTGTCCATCCTGGCCAAGCATCAGGTGAACGTGGAGTACGCCCCCTCCGGCATCGACACTGTGTCCCTGGTGGTGGAGGCCGCCAAGGCCGCCCCCTGCCTGTACAGTATGCTGGGCGAGATCCAGCAGGAGGTGCAGCCCGACACCATTAAAGTAACGGAGCACATCGCCGTGGTGGCGGCGGTAGGCCGGAAGATGGCCTATCGGCTGGGCGTGTCCGGTAAGATTTTCAGCAAGCTTGGCGAGCACGGCGTCAACATCCGCATGATCACCCAGGGCCCGGAGGAGCTGAACATCATCGTGGGTGTGGAGGAAAAGGATTTTGAACAGGCCATTCGTGTCCTGTATGACAGCTTTGTAAAGGAGGAAGTTGCAAAATGAAGCAGTTCAAGGTAGGTATTCTGGGCGCCACCGGCGCGGTGGGCCGCGAGATGATGAAGATTTTGGAGGAGCGCAAGTTCCCCGTGGCGGAGCTGCGCCCCATTGCCAGCGCCCGCAGCGCCGGTACGAAGTTGCCCTTCAACGGCGGCGAGGTGGAAGTGGTGGCCGCCGCCGACAGCGCGTTTGAAGGTCTCGACCTGGTGCTGGGCGCGGCGGAGAACGACATCGCCAAGCAGTACGCGCCCGCCATCGTCAAGGCCGGCGCGGTGTTCGTGGATAACTCCAGCGCCTTTCGTCTGGATAAGGACGTGCCGCTGGTGATCCCGGAGATCAACCCGGAGGATGTGAAGTGGCACAGCGGCATCATCTCCAACCCCAACTGCACCACCATCGTGTCGCTGGTGGCCATCAACGCCCTGAACCAGTTGAGTCCCATCGAGAGCATCGTGGCCTCCAGCTATCAGGCGGTCAGCGGCGCAGGCGCAGGCGGCCCCATTGAGCTGATGGCCGAGGTGGACGCGCTGAGCAAGGGCGAGAGCTATCAGCCCAAGGTGTTCCAGTATCAGATCGCCTATAACGTCATTCCCCAGATCGGCGGCGAGGCCTTCGAGGGCTACACCTCTGAGGAGATGAAGATGCAGAACGAGGGCCGCAAGATACTGCACCTGCCGGACCTGAAGGTCAGCTGCACCTGCGTCCGCGTTCCCGTGGTCCGCAGCCACAGCGTATCCATCGTGGTGCGTACCAAGGATAAGATCAGCGTGGCCGACGCCAAGGCCGCCATCGCCAAGGCGGCAGGCTGCCGTCTGGTGGACGATCTCCAGAACAAGCAGTACCCCATGCCGCTGGATACTTCCGACCAGGACATCGTGTTCGTGGGCCGCATCCGGGACGATCTCACCAGCGACAACGGCCTGAACCTCTGGTGCTGCGGCGACCAGGTCCGCAAGGGCGCCGCCACCAACACCGTCCAGATCGCCGAGCTGGCCATGGGCGTCCGATAAACCGGTGAAAAGCAAAAAAGAAGGTGTGCCGTACGGCACACCTTTCTTTTTTGCGTGTATTACATATTATGGATATCATTCAACAGCTCGTCCAGCGACATATGGCTCACCTTGTCGTCGGCGGCCGATGCGGGATCGGCCGCTTCCGCCGCCTGCTTGGCGGCTTCCGCTTCGGCGGCCTGGCGGGCGGCTTCCGCCGCCTGGCGCTGGGCGATCTCCTGCTGCATCTTGGCGGACAGGTCCTCCACAAAGGGACTGGTCAGCGTGTCGTCAGACACCTTGCGCTGAGGCGCGGCGGGCGCCGCGGGGCGCTGCGCCGGCTGGGCGGGGGCCTTCTGGGCCGGACGCTGTACCGGCTGAGGCGCGGCCTTTACCGGCTGGACAGGCTGCGGCTGGGCCTGAGGACGGTGCTGGGATGCGCCGCGGTCAGGCCGGGGCGGCTGGGGCGGCGTATCGTCATCGTCGCCGTCGTCATCATATCCGCCGCCGTTATTGCCGATGCGGCCCAGCAGGAAGCCTACCAGCACCAGAATGATCACCAGCAGCGCCGCGCCGATGATCAGAGCGGTGGTGGTGGCCATCTCGCCCACCAGGGGCAGCGTCACCGTCATGGGGATGGAGTAGGTGGGGGGTTCCGGCGGGATATTGGGGTCGATGATCTCCATGGTAGGGATGATGCCCTCGTACTTGGGCATCCGGTACACATGGACAGTGTAAGTCTGCGAGGTGGTGCCGTCCTCTGCCGTGCAGGTGACGGTCATCACATTGTCGCCCTCCTTGCTCAGCTGCATGGTGGACTCGGTGACCCGCAGGGCCTTTTCATCCTTGGCCGCGCCGGTCAGCGTGGCGGTGCGGGTCTCATAGGGGACGTAGGCCACATAGTCCGTCACCGCGCCGGAGAAAGCGGGACTGAGGGTCCCCACGTCCAGCGTCAGCTCCTTCAGCGCGGCGTCGGTGCTGGGCTTATAGTTGGGGTCCTGCTCACGGGTGACGGTGATGGTATAGGTCTTCTTGGCGCCGGTGGGGGCGGTGCAGGTGATGGTGACGGTGTTGCTGCCCACCACCAGGGAATTGCCGCTGACGCTGGCCTTGGCGGAGCCGTCCGCCGGCTTATAGCTCAGATTCAGGGATTCCACCGAATAGGGCACCGTGGTGGTGTAATAGGTGGTGTTCTTGCTGAAAGCGGGGCTCAGGGTGGCGTTGGAACAGCTGAGGGACCCCAGGTCGCAGTTGCTGCTGAGGGGGGCGTCCACCTTGCCGGACCAGGAGGCGTCGCTGACGCTCTCATCCTTGGTGCCGTCGGAGACGGTGATGCCCTTGAACCCGGCGGTCAGGGCCGTGCCGCTGGACAGGCCGCTCTTCACCCGGAAGGTAACGGACAGTACGCTGGTGCTGGAGTTAATGGGATTGCTGACGCCGTACAGCACGAACTTGTTGTTGCTGTAATCCATGGTCCAGCCGCTGATCTTCTGGTCGTAGTTGGTGAACTCCAGCGTATTGCTGTCATAGCTCAGCGTGGCGTCCACGCCCATGACGTTGCTGCCGGAGACGCTCAGCGTCAGCGTGACGGTGCTGCCGGCCTGGATGGTGCTGTTGCCGGACAGGGAGGCGCTGGCCGCCTCTGCCCGCTGGGGCAGCAGCATCAGCACGGTCAGTGCCAGCGTCAGCATAAGCTTTATCAGGGAAGAGGTTTTCTGATTCATGGTGATATCCTCCTATCAGCTGATGGTGTCCTTGCCGACGATGACACGGGCGGCCTTGACCACGTCGGTAATGGTGATCTTTCCGTCGCCGTTCAGGTCGGCGGCCTCCTTATAGGCGTCGGTCAGCGCCTTCTTGTCCAGTATGTGGGATTGCAGGGCCACCACGTCGGTGATGGTGATGCGGCCGTCGCCGTTCACGTCGCCCTTGACCACCAGCGTGTAGCTCTTGTTATCCACCACGGCGGTCATACCGGTGCAGATGGTGGCGGTGGAGGACACGGCGGTCTTGCCGTCATAGACGGTGACGCCTTTGCCCAGCTGGGAGGCGGTGGTGCCGGGAGTCAGGCCCTTCCAGTACCCGGCGCTGTTGGGAAGCTCCTCCAGCGGCGTTGCGGTATAGACGGGCGTAAAGGTCATATCCTTGGCCTCCATGACAGTCTTGCCCTCGGTATAGCCGTCCCAGTAGCTGAAGCGGTAGGTGTTCTTGCCGTCGGGGGCCTTGGCGGGGGTGCCCAACGGGGCGGGGATCAGCTCGCCCTCCGCCACGGTGCCGCGCTGATAGATGTCGCCGTCGGCGTCCAGGAAGGTGTAGGTATACACATCCGCGTACTGGGCGTACAGCGTCAGGTCGGACGCCACGATCTTGTTGCCGGACATGATCTGCTCGCCGCCCTCCTTGGCGGTGAACCAGCCGATGAAGGAGTACCCCTCCTTGGAAGCGGTGGGCAGCTTGCCGTAGACGATGTCGCTGAGCTTGACGGTCTTGGTGCTGCTCCCGTTCAGTGTGCCGCCGTTGGGGTCGAAGGTGACGGTATAGGTCTCGTCGTCCCACACCTGGCCGCTGCCCTGGGTCACGGTGAACTGGGATTCCGCCAGCTTGACGGCGCTGCCGCCGGCGGCGGTGGCCGTCAGCGTCAGGGTATAGTCACCGGCGGCCAGACTGCTGTAGGCCACGCTGTTATCCAGATTCATCAGGTTATAGGCGGTGGCGTTGGGGCTGGCGGTGGCGTTGATGGCCAAAGCGCCGCTCTTGTTGGTCACCTGGAAGGTGACATTGGTGATGGCCGTCGCGCAGGAGATGACGCCCCGGACGGGGAAGCCGGAGTTCTTGGCCACCAGGATGTTATCCTTGGTGGGATAGATGACGCCGCTGAGCGTCCAGTCCGACGCGCTGCTGGTGACGGGGGAGAGATACCAGGTGGAGGCGGGGGCCTCCTCGGTGGGAGCCGCCATCACCAGCGTATTGTCGTGATAGGAGAGATATGTACCGGTGGCCGCGTTCTTCAGCAGGCGGCCGGATGCGCCGTCCTCCAGCAGCCACTTCTGGCTGTCGGAGGTGTCGGGCTTGGCCAGGGTCACGCCGCCCTGTCCGGCGGCCAGCCGCAGGCTGCTGCCGCCCACGGTGACGGTCAGGGTATAGAACCCGCCCTCATAGTGGGCCAGACTGAAGGTCTGTATGCTGTTTTCGATGCCCTTGGCATTCAGGGCCAAGGTGCCGCCCGCGGCGTCCAGCGCCAGCTTCTGGTCGGCGCTGTTCAGCAGGATTTGATAGCTGCCCTCGGCTGCGGAGTCGCTCTTGTTGTTCATGCGCATCACCAGCGCGTCGGCCACCTCCCGGACCCGCAGGCGGGAGTAGACGCCGAACTGCACGTCGCCGGAGCAGCCGTAGTAATACCGCATGATCTTGCCGGTGATGCCATACTTGTTGGCGTCTTTGCCGGACATGGTCTCGCCGGTCCGGCCGTTCTCGCTGCGCAGCTCCTCCGGAGTCACCAGGCGGCCGGACTCGTTATAGATGGCCTGGATCAGCTGGTTCTCCGGCTGGTTGGCAAAGCCGCCCAGGGCGGCAAAGGCCCGCTGGATCAGGGAGCTGGCCCCGTCCACGCCGTGCTGCACGGCCCGGCTCCAGAACACGTTCTTCAGCGCCACCGAGTAGTTGCTGATCTTGAAGCCGCCCACGCTGCCCTCTATCGCGCTGACCAGCGGGGTGTAGAACTTGGCCATGGTGTAGTCGTACTGGGCCTGACCGAAGGCGGCGGAGTTGGTGCTGTTTACCCGCCGCCAGGTGTCGTCAAAGTTGATGCCGTAGCCGGGCGAGGGCTCGCTGTACGCCTTATACAGGGCGTCGCCGAAGTCCCGGTACACGTTGTTGTCGCTGCTCTGGCACCACTTGACGAACGCCAGGGGCGTTCCCGCGTTGCTGGCGAACATATACAGGCCGTAGGACTTGCCGCCGGGGTCGCCGGGGGTGGAGGCGATGCAGCCGGGGCCGTCCGAGCTGTTGCCGATCTCGTAGAACCGGCTCAGGTCGTCGTACTTATCTGTGTACCAGCTCATGGCGGACTCCGCCAGCGTGTGGATGAGAAGGCCGCTGCCCACCAGCCCCGCCAGAATGGCAAAGCTCAGCAGCAGAGCGGTTCCCCGTTTCAATAGCTTCATACCGTTTTCCTCACTCTCCGTCAGAATACGCGGACAATGTCAGGCTGTGGGGCGGTTTGCCGCCGCGCCGCAGCTTCACATAATTATTCAAAGCAAGTATAGCATCCGCCGCCGCCCTTGTCTATAAAAAACACGAAAAAAACACAAAAAATTGGGCATTTCTGTCGGATAACTACCATATTTAGGGAAGCTTGCCGGAAATACCCATTTTATAAGACACCCGAAACAGGAAAAATGTTCCTGCAAAGGGAGAAATTGGGAAATCCCCGGCCCCCTGCCGCAAATACCCCTTGCCTTTGCGGCGGGAGTATGATACAATGAACAGACATCTGTGGCATATATGCCACGCACGGCACAAATAGGGAACAGGATAGTGAAAAGTACAGTAGTAGAAAGAAAGGGAGGACACCATATGAAACGACGGATCATCAGCGTCCTGCTGGTATTGGTCATGGCGCTGACCCTGCTGCCCACGGCGGCCTTCGCCACGGAGGAGGACGTAGCCGCACCGGCGGAGCGGCAGGAGCCTGTATGCGTCTGCGAAGCCGCATGTACGGAAGAGGCCATGAACGCGGACTGCCCCATCTGCGGCGCGGAGGGTGCGCATACGCACGACTGCGCCCGGTATCAGGACGGGGAGAAGCCTGCGGTAAGCGGAGCGGCGCAGCCCGGTGCGGAGCCGGAAAAGCAGCCGGAGGGCGAGGAAAAGCCCCAGCCGGAAGAGCAGCCGGAAAGCGGCGCACCTGACGCGGACGAACTGGAAGAATCTGCGGCGCAGGAGAACATGGCCGTGCAGTCCGACGATCAGGGCATTGCCTTGCTGGCGGCGGATGGTCACACCCACTGCTTCTGCGGCGGTAATGTCAGGGCGGGCGACCACACCAGCCATTCCGACGTGACCTATACGGCATGGAACGGCACGGACGGCATTTCGTATACGAACAATACCGCCTACGTCTATCTGACAGTCAGCGCTACCATCAACGGCCATCTGACGGTGGACGGCAAAACCCTTTACCTGTGCCTGAACGGCAAGACCCTTTCCAGCAACGGTACCGCTAAAATCCAGGTCAAAAACGGCGGTCGACTTGTTCTCTGTGACTGTCAGGGCGGCGGCACCTTCAAGGGCGCGACGCAGAGTGT
>CAKTMW010000042.1 GCA_934574095.1 uncultured Oscillospiraceae bacterium
TGGGTCTGGAAACCCACCAGATTATAGATGGTGCCGTCGGCGTTGTCCTTGCGCAGCTGCACCACGGCATAGGGGTCCCGGCCCGTTTTCGGGTCGGGCAGGCCCTTGGGCTTCAGGGGGCCGAACCGCAGGGTATCCTCGCCCCGGCGGGCCATGACCTCCACGGGCATACAGCCCTCGAACACGTTCTGATCCTCGAAGCCGTGGACCTCCGCCTCCTGGGCGGCGGTCAGCGCCTGCCAGAAGGCCAGGTACTGCTCCTTGTCCATGGGGCAGTTGATGTAGTCCGGCGTACCCTTGTCATAGCGGCTGGCGAAGTAGGCGCTGGTCATGTCCACGCTGTCAAAAGCCACCAGCGGTGCGGCGGCGTCGAAGAAATGCAGGGTATCGGTGCTGCCGAACAGCGCCGCCAGCTTGTCCGCCAGCGCGTCGGAGGTCAGAGGACCGGAGGCAATGACCACATCCCCTTCCGGGATGTCCGTCACTTCCTCCGCCACCACGGTGATATTGGGGTGATTGCGGATGGCCTCCGTCACCATGGCGGCAAAGCCGTGGCGGTCCACCGCCAGCGCGCCGCCGGCAGGCACCGCCGTGGCGTCGGCGCACCGCAGGATCAGGCTGTCCAGCCGCCGCAGCTCCTCCTTGAGCAGGCCCACGGCGTTTTCCAGCCCCGCCCCCCGCAGGGAGTTGGAGCAGCACAGCTCGGCAAAATTATCGGTCACATGGCAGGGAGTGCGCTTGATGGGCTTCATCTCCCGCAAAATCACCGGGATGCCCCGCTGGGCCAGCTGCCATGCGCACTCGCTGCCGGCCAGGCCCGCACCGATCACAGTTACAGGATTCATTCCGCGCTGCCTTTCTCCGCCGTCTTTTTGGCGGTGGTCTTCTTGGTGGTAGCCGCTTTCTTTGTGGTGGTTTTCTTGGCCGCCGTGGTCTTGGCCGTGGTCTTTTTTGCGGCAGCCTTCTTGGCGGGCTTTTCCTCAGCAGGCGTTTCCGCTGCTGTCTCAGCGGTGTCCTTCTTGCGGTGATAGCCCCGCTTGTCCTCCGGCAGGAAGTTGGCGCACTTCTCGTTGACGCAGAAGGGCTTGCTGAAGCCGCGGCCCGCCCGCTTGAACATGGTCTGACCGCACAGGGGGCAGTCCTCCTTGGTGGGCACGTCCCAGGTCATGAAATCGCAGACGCGGTCGCCCTTCTTGTTGTTGGTAAACTCGCAGCAGTAGTAGGTGTACTGCTTGCCGGAGGTCTTGCTGGTGCCGCTGCGCTTCATGAGCCGTCCGCCGCACTTGGGGCAGCGGCCCGGCATCTCCACCACCAGGGGCATGGTAAAGGTACACTCCGGATAGCCGGGGCAGGCCAGGAACGGGCCGAACCGGCCCTCCCGCTCCACCAGGTTGCGGCCGCACACGGGGCACAGCTCGTCGCTGACGGTGGGCTCAGGACGGATATAGTCGCCCGCCTCGGCATCGGTCAGGTGCTGGGCGAAGCCGTCGTCATAGAACTGGCGCAGCACCTGCTTCCAGGGCAGCTTGCCCTCCTCCACGTCGTCCAGACGCTGCTCCATGTTGGCGGTGAATTTCAAATCGGCGATATCGGCGAAATATTTCTCCATCCAGGTAGTCACGGCCTTGCCCAGATTGGTGATATACAGGCACTTGCCCTCTTTCTTCACATAGCGGCGGTCCAGAATGGTGGACACCGTGGGGGCATAGGTGGAGGGGCGGCCGATGCCGTTTTCCTCCATGGCCCGGATCAGCGCCGCCTCGGTATAGTGGGCGGGCGGGGTGGTGAAGTGCTGGCCCGGCGCGAAGTCCTTCAGCGTCAGGGGCTCGCCCTCCTTCAAATCAGGCAGGGTGGGCTCCTTCTCCTCCTTGTCGTCGTCATCCCGGCTCTCCTCATACACGGCGGTATAGCCGGAGAACTTCAGCTTGCTGGCGGTGGCCCGGAAGAGATGGCGGTCGGCGGAGATGTCCACCGACACGCTGTCATAGATGGCGTTGGCCATCTGGCTGGCCAGAAAACGGCTCCAGATCAGGCGGTACAGCCGATACTGCTCCGGTGTCAGGTCGCCCCGGATGGTCTCCGGCGTCAGCTTCACATTGCTGGGACGGATGGCCTCGTGGGCATCCTGGGCCCCGGCCTTGGTCTTGTACTGGCGGGGCGCGGCGGGCACGTAGCCCTTGCCGTAGCGGTCCTGGATAAAGCCACGGGCGTCGGCCTGGGCCTCGTCGCTGATGCGCAGCGAGTCGGTACGCATGTAGGTGATGAGACCCACGGTACCCTCGCCAGTGATGTCCACGCCCTCGTACAGCTGCTGGGCGATGGCCATGGTGCGGCGGGGGGTCATGTTCAGCTTGCGGGACGCCTCCTGCTGCATGGTGGAGGTGGTAAAGGGCGGCGCGGGGGAGCGGTTCTTGTCGGTGCGCTTCACCGACTTGACGGCGAAGGCGGCGCTGCGCAGCTCGTCCATAATGGCCTGCACATCCGCCTGGGTCTGAGGCTCGTATTTCTTGCCGTTCTGGCCGTAATAATGGGCCTTGAAGGCCACCTTTTCCCCGTTTTCCAGCACCGCGTCCAGCGTCCAGTACTCCTGGGGCTGGAACTCGGCGATCTCCTGGTCCCGGTCAAACACCATGCGGGTAGCCACACTCTGGACCCGTCCGGCGGACAGGCCCCTGCGGATCTTCTTCCACATCACCGGGGATATCTGATAGCCCACCACCCGGTCCAGTACACGGCGGGCCTGCTGGGCGTCCACCAAATCCTGGTCGATGGCACGGGGATGGGCGATGCTCTCGCCCACCACCTTGCGGGTGATCTCGTTGAAGGTGACGCGCTTAGCCTTGTCGTCCGGCAGGTTCAGCAGATGCTGCAAATGCCAGGAGATGGCCTCCCCCTCGCGGTCCGGGTCGGTGGCGAGGTAGACGGTATCGCTGGCGGCGGCGTCCTTTTTCAGCTGCCGGATCAGCTCCTCTTTTCCGCGGATGGGTTTATATTCAGGTTCAAAATCGTGGGCGATGTCCACGCCAAGGGTACTCTTGGGCAGGTCCCGCAGGTGGCCCATGCAGGCCGTGACCTGATAGTCCGGGCCCAGATACTTGCCAATGGTCTTGGCCTTGGCGGGAGACTCCACGATCACCAGATGCTTCTTGCTCATGCTTTTTTATTCCTCTTTGCTTCCTTCTAACTCATTTTCCGGCAGCGCCACCGTGCGCACAAAGCTGCGCGCCCCGTTCTGGGCTGCCCAGCCGCTGATCTCCAGCAGCGTCAGCGCGGGCAGCACCCGCTGGATGGGCAGGCTGCTGTCCTCCGCCAATTGGTCACTGAGCCGCGGCGTGTCCGGGCGCAGGACCCGCAGCACAGTGCGCTGCTCCTCCGTCAGGCTGTCCCACTCCGCCGCCGTCAGACACGGCAGGACGGGAGCCTGCGCCGGTTCCGGCTCATATGCATTGATTTTTTGCTTTTCCGCCGCCGTTTTCGGTTCCCCCGCCATGCGGGGCAGCGGCGGCATAGGCGGCGCGGTGCGCCGCAGCTTGTGGGGAAAACGGCCCTCGTATTCCCCCAGAATATCCCAGGCGCAGGTGGCAAGGCCCGCGCCCTCACGAATCAGGCGGTGGCACCCGGCGCTGTTGGGCGCGTCGACGGGGCCCGGAACGGCAAACACGTCCCTGCCCTGCTCCATGGCGTTTTCAGCGGTGATCAGCGCTCCGGACCTCACCGGAGCCTCCACCACCACGGCGGCCACGCTCAGGCCGCTGAGGATGCGGTTGCGGACCGGAAAGTGCCAGGCCTGCGGCTCCGTCTGAGGCGGATATTCCGACAACAGCACACCCGTGGCGGCCACATCCTCGTACAGCCGCCGGTTCTCCGCCGGATAGATCACGTCCACACCGCCGCCCAGTACGCCGCAGGTGAAGCCGCCGAACCGCAGCGCGCCCCGCATGGCGGCCGCGTCCACGCCCTTTGCCATGCCGGACACCACCATGGCGCCCTGCTGGGTCAACTCATAGCCCAGCTTTTCGGCACAGTGGACGCCGTAGGGCGTACATTGCCGGGTGCCCACCACGGCCACCGCCGCCTCCTCGTCAAACAGGGGCATAACGCCCTTGCCGTACAGCAGCAGCGGCGGCTGATAGATGTTGCGCAGACGCTCTGGATACAGGGCGTCCGCCAGGGTGATGAGAAAAATGTTCTTCCGGGCACAGTCGGCCAGGATGCGGTCCGCCGCCCGCATGGACTTGTCCTCCAGCAGCGCCACCTGCTCTTTTTTCAGGCCCTCCACCTGCCAAAGGGATTCCTCGTCCGCGTAGTATATGTCCTCCGGCGAGGGAAAATGCTCCATCAGCAGCTGCTTGCTGCGGTCCGTCAGGCCCGGCAGCGTGGTCAGCCAGACCCAGTATTTCAATGCCGCCATGGCCTGCGCCTCCTCTCCGCTTCTCGCTTACCGGTAGCTCTCCCACAGCACCACCGCGGCGGCAATGGCCGCGTTCAGGGACTCGCAGCGGTCTGTCATGGGTATCTTGATGGTCTTTCGGCATAGGGCCAGCACAGCGTCGCTGATGCCCTGTCCCTCGCTGCCGATGACGACGGCGCAGCGGTCCAGAGAGATGGTCCGCACGTCCTCGGTGTCCTCCCGCAGGGCCGTGCCGTACAGGGGCAAGCCGCTGCGCACCAGCAGATCAGGCAGCTGCGCCGCCTTCAGGCACCACACCGGGCGGCGGAACACCGCCCCCATCGACGAACGCACGGTCTTCACGCTCCATGGGTCGGCGCAGCCCTCCAGCAGCAGCAGGCCGTCAATGCCGAAGGCGTCCAGCGTCCGCAGGATAGTGCCCACATTGCCGGGGTCCTGGACGCCGTCCAGCACCAGATAGCGGCTGCCGGGCAGCGTTTCCGGGACCTCCGTCTCCGGCAAAGCTACGGTGAACAGCGCCCCCTGAGGGGACTTCATGGGGGAGATGGAGGCCATCACATCCTCCGGTATCTCCGCTGTCCGGACGCCCTGTGGCAGTTCCGGCAGAGCGGTCCCGGCGGTGACGACGATCTCCCGCACGGGGGCGTGCCATTTCAGGGCCTCCGCCAGCAGCTTGGGACTGTCGCACAGGTACACACCCTGCTCCCGGCGGTAGGCGGCGGAGGCCGCCAGCTTTTTCAT
Organism: uncultured Oscillospiraceae bacterium; assembly: GCA_934574095.1. Lineage (GTDB taxonomy): Bacteria > Bacillota > Clostridia > Oscillospirales > Oscillospiraceae > Vescimonas. Next base: position 5,153 of record CAKTMW010000042.1, read on the forward strand.
ATGGACCAGCAGCGCGTTGCTGCGGCTGGTGATCTTTTCCATGTTGGCCGCCTCCCTTTTATTGGAATGGAAAGGCTGACCCGACAATTTTTGTCGGGTCAGCGGGGGTAAAACGATGTGAACCGACTTCAGGCGCGATCAATAGAGCTTTGCACCAGCCGGGATATGGGGATCGACCATCAGCAAATGCAGCTTCTCTTCCCCGTTTTCGTGGTGGACCGCCGAGATCAGCATACCGCAGGAGTCAATGCCCATCATGGGTCTGGGGGGCAGGTTGGTGATGGCGATGCAGGTCTTGCCCACCAGCTCCTCCGGCTCATAATACTCGTGAATACCGCTGAGGATCACGCGATCCGTGCCGGTTCCGTCATCCAGGACGAACTTCAGGAGCTTCTTGGACTTCTTTACCGCCTCACACGCCTTGATCTTTACGGCGCGGAAATCAGACTTGGAGAAGGTATCGAAATCCACGAAATCCGCGAACAGCGGCTCGATCTCCACGTTGGAGAAGTCGATCTTTTCCTCCGCCGCAGGCGCGGCGGGAGCGGCAGCCTCGGCGGGCTTGTCGGCCTTCTTGTCGGTATCCAGCGGCTTCATGGTGGGGAACAGGATCACGTCGCGGATGGAATCCGCGCCGCACAGCATCATGCTGCACCGGTCGATGCCGAAGCCCAAACCGCCGGTGGGAGGCATGCCGTATTCCAGCGCCATGACGAAATCGTCGTCCATCATGTCGGCCTCTTCGTCGCCCTGGGCGCGCTTTTCCGCCTGCGCCTTGAAGCGCTCGTACTGGTCGATGGGGTCGTTCAGCTCGGAGAAGGCGTTGCCCATCTCGCAGCCGCAGATAAAAGCCTCGTACCGCTCGGTCAGGTGCGGGTCGGCGGGGCTGCGCTTGGCCAGCGGGCTGACCTCCACGGGATACATGGTGATGAAGGTGGGCTGCACCAACGTCTCCTCCACCTTCTGGTCAAAGGCCTCGTACAGGGCGTTGCCCCAGGTGTGGGACACGCCGTCCATATCTACGCCCACGCTCTTGGCCAGCTCTACAGCGGCGTCATCGTCGCCCTCGATGGCCATGAAATCGGCGCCGGTGACGCTCTTCACCGCGTCGGCCATGGTGACACGAGGCCAGCCGGGGGTCAGGTCGATATCGTGGCCCAGCCACTGAACCTGATAGCCACCATGGATCTCCTTACACGCGCCGGAGAGAATAGCCTCCAGAATATCCATCATGCCGTCCAGATTGGTATAGGCCTGATACAGCTCGCAGGTGGTGAATTCGGGGTTGTGTTTGGTGTCCATACCCTCGTTGCGGAAGATACGGCCCACCTCATACACGCGCTCCATGCCGCCCACGATCAGCCGCTTCAGGTGCAGCTCGGTGGCGATGCGCATATACATATCGATATCCTGCGCATTGTGGTGGGTGATAAAGGGACGGGCGTTGGCGCCGCCGGCAATGGGGCTGAGGACAGGAGTCTCCACCTCCATAAAGCCCAGAGAGTCCAGATAGCGGCGCAGATAGGATACGAACTTGCTGCGGATCTCGAAGTTCCGCTTGCTCTCGGGATTCACGATCAGATCCACATAGCGCTGGCGATAGCGGACTTCCTTGTCGGTCAGGCCGTGGAACTTCTCCGGCAGGGGACGCAGGGACTTGCTCAGCAGAATGATCTCATGGGCGCGGACGGACATCTCGCCCCGCTGGGTGCGGAACACCTCGCCGATGACGCCCACGATATCGCCGATATCGTACTTCTTGAAACGGTTATAGTTATCCTCGTCCATCTCGTCCTTGCGGGCGTAGATCTGGATGCGGCCGGACTTGTCCTGCATGTCGCAGAAGGACACCTTGCCCATGCCGCGCTTGCTCATCAGGCGGCCCGCCACGCGGACGGGAGTGCCCTCCAGGGCGTCGAAATTGTCCTTGATATCCTGTGCGTGATGGGTCACGTCAAACTTGGTGATCTGGAAGGGATCGCGGCCCTCGTCCTGCAATGCCTTCAGCTTGTCGCGGCGGATCTGGAGCAGCTCGCCCAGCTCCTGCTGTTCGGTGGTGTTGGTCACGTTGGTGTTTTGCTCTGCCATAACGGCCTCCTTATCTCAGTCTCGGCCTTTGGACCGAGTGGTTTATCGTTCAATACTGTCAACACGGTAGTGGATGGCGCCGCGGGGGGCCTCCACGATCACTTCGTCGCCCGCCTTGCGGCCCATCAGGGCTTTGCCGAAGGGAGAGTCCTCGCTGACCGCGCGGCTCATCACATCGGCTTCCTGAGAACCGACAATCTTATAGGCGGGCAGCTGTTTTCGTGTATCCAGGTTGGTCACCACGACCTTGCAGCCGATGGAAATCTTGTCAGAGTCCATCTCCGCCTCGTCCACGATGACGGCGTGCAGCAGAATGTCCTCCAACTCGGCAATGCGGGAGTAGAGCTTGCCCTGCTCGTTTTTGGCCTCGTCATACTCGCTGTTTTCGCTCAGGTCGCCGAAGCCGCGGGCCTCTTTGATGAGTTCCGCCACCTCGTCGGCGCGGGTGGTCTTGCTGTAATCCAGCTCCTGTTTCAGCTCGTCATAGCGGGCCTGGCTCATTTTGAATTCTTTTGCCATGCTGCACATTCCTTTCTATTGCACCCCTACGCAGATATCTGCCATAGGGTATACTTATATTATAATTATAATGCGTCACGTTGCATTATAGTGAGTTTCCGTCCACCTGTCAAGCGTTGGGCGCAATTGTTTTTACGTGAATTTGCTCTTTTTTGATCTCTCCCGCCTCAAAAAGCACCGCCAGAAGCTGTTCCGACGCCGGCCACGGCCCCAGCAGCCCCTCCGGCAGCGCGTAAGTCACCTGCTGAAAACGCTGGCAATCCCGCCCCAGACAGATGGTGTTTCCCTCCGGCATACCGGAAAAGGACACCGTTACCGCAGGCTCCCCCACCCGGCCGGTGCACAGGCCGAAGCGCTGCCGCAGCTGCCGGGCCAGCTCCTCGCCGCCCCGCTCCACCTCCAGCGCCAGATACCGCGCCCGTCCTGCCAGCACCGCCGCCGCCCGGTACACGGCGGGTGACACGTATTCCGCCCGCAGCACGGCGGTCTTGCGCCGCAGATCCCCCTGCATGTCCAGCAATTGGGACAGCAGCGCCAGCCGCAGACAGTCCACCTCCACCGGAAGCAAGCCCCATCGGGCCGCCTCTTCCTCCAACTCCTCCGGCAGCACACACCGTCTGACCCCCTGCCGCCGCAGACGGCGCAGGACAAGACCGCGGCGAAAAGCCGCCAGCACCCCGCCCTCCGGTACTGCGGCCGCCGCGAACCACACGCCGCCGATGTTCTCCGTCGTCAGCCCGGAACGCTTCCCCCACATCACATACCCATACATAGAAAAACACCTCTGCACCAGCTTATGGCGCAGAGGTGACTTTTATCCACTTTTCGCGGGGCTTAGCCGTAATACTGCCAGCCGGTCAGATAGTTCAGGGGGTCCACCCAGGCGTCATTCTCCATGACGCCGAAGTGCAGGTGGGGTCCGGTGGAGTTGCCGGTGTTGCCGGAATAGGCGATGACCTGGCCCTGGGACACCATATCGCCCACCTTCACGTTGTAGCTGCTGAGGTGGCCGTACAGGGTAGAGTTGCCCCGGCCGTGGCTGACGATGACGCAGTTACCGTAGCCGCCGTTCCAGCTGGCCCAGGATACTTTACCAGCCTTGGCTGCCAGCACCGGCGTACCGGACGGGGTCCCGATATCCACACCCTTGTGGTTGGTGCTGCCGATGCCGCCGGGGGACTGTCGACCGCCGAACTTGGAGGTGATCCACCGGATGCCGTTGCAGGGCCAGGCGTAACCGCCCACCGTACCGGCGATGTCGTCCATACCCAGCTCGCGGGCCTTGGCCTCCGCCGCGGCGATCAGGTCGTCCAGGGCCTCTTCCTCCGCCTTGATGGCGTCGTACTCCGCCTGCTTGCCCTCCTCGGTCTTGATGTACTCCGCCAGCAGCTTCATGCTCTCGGATATCTCACCCTCCAGCTCCTGCTTGGAGGCGGCCAGGGATTCGTTCTGCTCCTCCAGCGCCGCCTTGTCGTCGGCCAGCTGCTGCCGGATGGTCTGCAAATCGCTGATGACCTTCTGGTTATACCGGACGATCTCGTTGATAAAGTCGATGCGACTCACCAAATCGGAGAAGCTGGTGGCCTTGAACAGCACGGACCAGTAGGAGATGGTCCCCTGCTCCTCTTCGGCGCGTATCTGCTTGTGGAACAGCTCCGTCTGGTGCTTCTCCAGCTCCTCGTTGGCGGCGATGCTGCGGGTGGTGACGTCGATCTGCTCCTCCAGCAGGGTGATCTCCTCCTGCAGGGCGGCGTTGCGCTGGTCCAGCAGGTTCTTCTTCTGCTGAGTGCTGGCCTTCTGCCCCTTGATCTGGTTCAGCTGGTTCTTCAGATCGTCCATTTCCTGCCGTTTGCCGTTGATCTGCTGCTGCAGGCGCTCATATTCCTCCCGGACGGCGTCCTTCTGGTTGCTCTTGTCATCCGTTTTGGCGTCGGTGGTGGTTCCGGCTGTGGTCCCGCTGGTCGTACCAGCCGTACCGGCGTCGTCCGTCTTTTTTTCGGCCGCAGTATCGGTCGTGGCGGTGGCCGCGGTACTGTCATCGGTGGCCTTGGCGCTGCCGTAGGCCGTCACCGACGGCAGCAGCGCCGCCGTCAGCAGCACTGCGCACAGCAGCGCCGCCAGGCGTTTTCCGATGGTTGCACGTTTCATGGTCTGTCCTTTCCTCCGGCGCGGAGCGCTGACGCCCCGCATGGTCTCTTGCTTGCTTATACCTTCAGGAAGCGGCGGATGGCCATCAGGCTGCCGCCGATGCCGATGAGGATACCGGCTCCGGCGAAGATGCCCGCCACCGGCTGCCAGATGTTCAGGAAGGGCACCACCTCCAGCAGCTGCATGGTGTCAGACGTGCTGATGCCGTTGGCGATGGCGGTGTATAGCAGCCATTGCAGGCCGAAGGCGATAACCGCGCCGAACAGGCCCAGCAGCAGGCCCTCAAACACGAAGGGCCAGCGGATGAAACCATCGGTAGCGCCCACCATTTTCATGATGGCGATCTCCTCACGGCGGTCAAAGGTGGTCAGCTTGATGGTGTTGGAGATGATGAACAGCGACACCATCAGCAAAATGGCGATCAGGGCGATGGAGATGGCCCCCGCCACATTGCGCACCGTGATGAAGCCGGCGGAGATCACCTCGTCGGCCCGCACCTCGTCGATACCCTTCACCGCTTCCACGGCGGCCTTGGTCTGGGCCATCTGGTCCGGGTCGGTGAGATGGATCACATAGCGGTGCCGGAACACCTCCGGCGCCAGGTCCTTGTACATATCGTCCTCGTCATACTCCGCCACATAGGCGTCACGGGCCTCCTGGCGGGAGACGAAGGTGCAGTCAGCCACATTGGCCACCTTTTCCAGGTCGGATTGCAGGGCCTTGGCCCGGCTCTCGGTCAGAGAGTCGTCCACAAAGGCCACCATGGCGTTCTCCTTCTGCAGGTCCGCCAGATTCTCGTTGGCATTATAGGCCACCAGCGAGAAGGTGCCCATGATCAGCAGGCAGGCCACGGTGACGCCGATGGCGGCAAAGGACATGAACCCGTGGGAGAACATGCTGCGGGCGCCCTCTTTGAAGAAATAGCCGAAGTTTTTCACTGCTGCGTCACCCCCTCATATGTACCGGTGGCGTCGCCCACCACGTGGCCGCTTTCCAGATAGATGACCCGCTTATTGAAGTGGTTCACCAATCCCCGCTCGTGGGTCACCACGATGACGGTGGTGCCCAGGGCGTTGATGCGCTCCAGCAAGGTCATGATCTCCAGGGAACGGGCCGGGTCCAGGTTGCCGGTGGGCTCGTCGGCCACGATGGTGCTGGGATTATTCACCAGTGCGCGGGCCACGGAGACGCGCTGCTGCTCGCCGCCGCTGAGCTCGTCGGGATAGTTGTTCTCCTTCCCTTTCAGGCCCACCAGCTCCAGCACGTAGGGGATGCGGCTGCGGATCTCCCTGGGCGACGCGCCCACGGCCCGCATAGCCAGCGCCAGATTGTCGAACACCGTCCGGCTGGCGATCAGACGGAAGTCCTGGAAGATCACACCGATGGTGCGGCGCATCAGGGGCAGCTGCTTCTCCTTGATGCGGCTCATGGAGAAGCCGTTGACCATCACCCGCCCGCCGGTGGGCACGATCTCGCCGGTCAGCAGCTTGATAATGGTGGACTTTCCGCTGCCGGAAGGCCCCACCAGAAAGACAAATTCTCCGTCATCTATCTGAAATGAAATGCCGCGAACGGCTCTGGTGCCGTTCTCATAGGTCTTTTCCGCGTCCGTCAGTCGAATCATGGCACAACCTCAAATCCTCATAAAATGCAACATCTTGTGGCAAAAAGCCGCTGTCTGTTACATTATATATAAATCCGCGACAAATGGCAACAGGAAAACCGTGAATTTTCAATGAATCCGCCTATCAAATTATGCCATTATTAGCATAGACGACCAGAATCGGTAAAATGTTCCCGGAATTTGCAAAAAAATGGCCACCCTTTTGAAAAGGGTGGCCATTTTCAAAGATTTCTTGCCAGCTGTCTTACGCTTCGATCCCGCGGCTGGTCAGATACTTCTTGACCATCAGCGCTACCTTGAAGGTGATGGCATCATCGAACTCCCGCAGGTCAAGGCCGGTGAGCTTCTTGATCTTCTCCAGCCGGTACACCAGCGTGTTGCGGTGGACAAACAGCTTGCGGGCCGTCTCGGACACGTTCAGATTATTCTCAAAAAACTTATAGATGGTAAACAGCGTCTCCTGATCCAGGGCGTCAATGGGGTTCTTCTTGAACACCTCCTGCAGGAACATCTCGCACAGGGTGGTGGGCAGCTGATAGATCAGGCGGCCGATGCCCAGATTCTCGTAATTGATGACGTAGCGCTCGGTATCAAAGACCTTGCCTACCTCAATGGCGATCTGCGCCTCCTTATAAGCCTTGGCCAACTCCCGCAGGTGCTGGGCCATGGTGCCGATGCCCACAAAGACGCTGCTCTCGCCGTCGATGCGCAGGGTCTCCTCGATCTTCAGGGCTACCTTCTCCAGATCGGCGGCGCCGGCATTCTTGTCCATCTGATGGATCAGCACCACGTCCTGCTCACCCACGCTGAGAACGAAATCGTTCTGCCGGTCGGGGAACAGGCTCTGGACCAGGTCCAGCGGCGCGGACTCCAGCCGGTCGTCCACAGGGCGGATGACGAACACGCCGCGGTTCACCTCGGCGGCCACATGCAGCTCCTTGGCCCGCATGTAGATGTCGCTGATGAGAATATTGTCGGAAATGATGTTCTTCATGAAGGAGCCCTTGTCGTGCTTCTCTTCATAATAGCTCTTGGCGGAATTCAGCGCCACAGCGGCCATGGCGCACACGGTGCGGCCAATGCCGTCGTCGCCGCTGGCGAACACCGCGTAGTCAAAGTGACCGCCCCAGCCCGGCAGCGCCTTGAAGGTCTTGCCTTCCAGCGTCACACACTCGCCGTCGGCCTGCTGGATGGTCTCCACATATTTGCTCCACTTCTTGCCGATGCCCGTCAGCTCGCTGCACGCGATGACGGTGCCCTCAGCGTCGATGACACCGATGGTGCGGTCGGTGGTCTCTTTGAACTGCAGCACTACATTCTGAAAAATTCTACCGGACATGACGCGCCCTCCTGCTCTCTCTCGAAGCCCCACCAGGCTCTTTGTGCAAATTGCCTTGTGCAAACTGCCAAGTGGTTACCAGTATTATATCGTCATAATCACGATTTTGCAAGCATTTTTTTATCTTTCTCACAAAAAATGCAGAAATTCTTTTGTCGGTTTGTCGATATGCTTACATCCCGCATACTTTTCGCACCGCCGCCAGCTCCTCCGGCCGCAGTTTCCGGCACTGTCCGGGCGCCAGCGTATCCTCCAGGCACAGAGGCCCCATGGACAGCCGCTTCAGATACCGCACCGGTTTGCCCCGGCTGGCCAGCATCCGCTTCACCTGATGGAACTTCCCCTCCCGCAGCGTCACAAGGCAGGTGTCGCCGCCCAGCGGCTCCAGCCTGGCGGGCAGACATTGCAGGCCGTCCCCCAGCAGCAGCCCGGCGGCAAAGGCCGCCGCGTCGGAGCTGTCCGGTATCCCGTCCACCTGGGCATAGTACACTTTATCCACGTGGTATCTGGGACTGAGGAGCCGGTGGGTCAGCTCGCCGTCGTCGGTCAGCAGCAGCAGACCCTCGGTGTCCTTATCCAACCGTCCCACCGGGGCCAGGTCACGGCGACGGAGTTCCTCCGGGATCAGGTCCATCACGGTGGGCTGGCGCTTGTCCTCGGTGGCGGTCAGCACACCGGCAGGTTTATGCAGCAATAAATATGTATACCGCTCGCCGCTGACCGGTACGCCGTCCACCGTAATAGCAGCCGTCTCCGCCGACACCTTTACATCAGACGCCGACGCTGGGACGCCGTCCACCAGCACCCGGCCCTGGCGGACCAGGTCCTTTACCTCGCGCCGGGACGCGAGCCCTCTATTGGCGATGATCTTATCCAACCGCTCCATCGATGCCGCCTCCTGTACTTTTTTGCTCAGTATAGCATATCTTTCCCCTTTTGGGAATATCCATCAGTAAAGGAGTTGATGAGCGTAATGCGTGTGATCCATGTGACGCGGCGGCGGATGGCGCTGTTTTCGTTGGCCCTGGGGCTGGTGATCGGCTCGGCGCTGCTACTGGCGGGCTGCTTCGGCGGCGACAAGGAGGCCGAGGTCATCACCGCCGCCACCAATGAGGAACGGGTGGCCTATCTGGAAAGCCTGGGCTGGCAGGTAGAGCCCCAGCCTATTGAAACGCTGGACCTGCAGCTGCCGGAAAAGCTGGACGGCGAGTGGGACGCCTACGCCAAGCTGCAAAAGGGGCAGGGACTTCCCTTTTCCGAGTTTGCGGGGCAGGCAGTAAAGCGCTATACCTACACCGTCACCAACTATCCGGATATTCCCCAGGGGGTGCAGGCCAATCTGTACCTGTGGGGCGACCAGATCATCGGCGGCGATGTGATCTTCACCGGCCAGGGCGGCTTCCAGACGGATCTGGCATTCCCCAAGGCATAAGGACATAAAAAAGAAAGGCCTTACGGCCTTTCTTTTTTATGTGTCAACTTCGATTACTGCTCGATCTCGATGACGACGCCGGAACCGACGGTACGGCCGCCCTCACGGATAGCGAAACGCAGACCCTTCTCGATAGCGATGGGGGTGATCAGCTCGACCTTCATGTCGACGTTATCGCCGGGCATGCACATCTCGGTGCCCTCGGGCAGGGTGATGATGCCGGTAACGTCGGTGGTACGGAAGTAGAACTGGGGACGATAGTTGTTGAAGAAGGGGGTGTGACGGCCGCCTTCATCCTTGGTCAGAACGTAGACCTGGCCCACGAACTTGGTCAGAGGATGAATGGAACCGGGCTTGGACAGAACCTGGCCGCGCTCGATCTCGGTCTTAGCAACACCACGCAGCAGAGCGCCGATGTTATCGCCGGCTTCAGCGTAGTCCAGCAGCTTGTGGAACATCTCGATACCGGTAACGACGGTCTCGCGCTTCTCATCGGACAGACCGACGATCTCGACCTTCTCGTTCAGGTTCAGCTTACCACGCTCCACACGGCCGGTAGCAACGGTACCACGACCGGAGATGGTGAACACGTCCTCGACGGGCATCAGGAAGGGCATATCCTCCTTGCGGTCGGGAGTGGGAATCCAGCTGTCAACAGCGTCCATCAGCTCCTTGATGCAGGCATACTCAGGAGCATCGGGATCGGTGGACTCGGAAACCAGAGCGTTCAGAGCGCTGCCGCGGATGATGGGGGTGTCGTCGCCAGGGAAGCCATAGAAGTCCAGCAGCTCGCGAACTTCCATCTCGACCAGCTCCAGCAGCTCCTCATCGTCGACCTGGTCGCACTTGTTCAGGAACACCAGCACGGAAGGAACGTTAACCTGACGGGCCAGCAGCAGGTGCTCGCGGGTCTGAGCCATGGGGCCGTCGGAGGCGGCGATGACCAGGATAGCGCCGTCCATCTGGGCAGCACCGGTGATCATGTTCTTGATATAGTCGGCGTGGCCCGGGCAGTCGACGTGAGCGTAGTGACGCTTCTCGGTCTCGTACTCGACGTGAGCGGTGTTGATGGTGATACCACGCTCGCGCTCTTCGGGAGCCTTATCGATGGAAGAGTAATCGGTGTACTCAGCGCCGCCCTTCATCGCCAGATACTTGGTGATGGCAGCGGTCAGAGTGGTCTTACCATGGTCGATGTGGCCGATGGTACCGATGTTTACATGGGGCTTAGTTCTCTCAAATTTCTGCTTAGCCATTTGAAAAAATCCTCCTTAAACAGTTTGTATCGTGTTTTAATTGATCTTTTTGGTGGTGCGGGACGCGGCAATGCGTTCAACATTGCCATTTTACCGTATCCGCGCAGGAAAATCAATCTCTATTTCAAGATTTAATAATTTTCCCGGCCGGTACGCTTGTTGATCAGCTTCTCCTGCAGGCTCTTGGGCAGCTCGATATAGTGGCTGGGCTCCATGGTGTACTGGCCACGGCCCTGGGTGCGGGAGCGCAGGTCGGTGGCGTAGCCGAACATTTCGGCCAGAGGCACGAACGCGTCGATCTGCTGTGCGCCGGAGCGCATCTCATAACCCTGAATCTGGCCACGGCGGCTGTTCAAATCGCCGATGACGTCGCCCATATACTCGTCGGGTACGATGACGCACACCTTCATGATGGGCTCCAGCAGCGTGGGATCGGCCTTGCGCATGGCCTCCTTAAAGGCCATGGAGCCGGCGATCTTGAACGCCATTTCGGAGGAGTCGACCTCATGATAAGAACCGTCGTACAGGGTGACCTTCACATCCACAACGGGATAGCCGGCCACGGTACCGGACAGCATAGCGCCCCGGATACCGGCGTCCACCGCGGGGATATACTCCTTGGGGATGGCGCCGCCCACGACCTTGTTCTCAAACTCGTAGCCCTTGCCGGACTCGTTGGGCTCCACATGGATCTTCACGTGACCATACTGGCCCTTACCGCCGGTCTGACGGGAGTACTTGGTCTCCTGATCCACAGCCTTGCGGATGGTCTCCTTGTAGGCCACCTGGGGCGCGCCCACGTTGGCCTCCACCTTGAACTCGCGCAACAGGCGGTCCACGATGATTTCCAAATGCAGCTCGCCCATACCGGCGATGATGGTCTGACCCGTCTCTTCGTCGGTGTAGGTGCGGAAAGTGGGGTCCTCCTCTGCCAGCTTCATCAGGGCGATGGTCATCTTCTCCTCACCGGCCTTGGTCTTGGGCTCGATAGCCACGCGGATCACGGGCTCAGGGAACTCCATGGACTCAAGGATGATGGGATGGCTCTCATCGCACAGGGTGTCGCCGGTGGTGGTGTTCTTCAGACCCACGACGGCGGCGATATCGCCGGCATACACCGTGTCGATATCCTCGCGGTGGTTGGCGTGCATCTGTAGGATGCGGCCCATGCGCTCGCGCTTACCCTTGGTGGCGTTCAGCACGGAGGAACCGGCCGTCAGCTTACCGGAATAAACGCGGAAGAAGGTCAGACGGCCCACATAGGGGTCGGTCATGATCTTGAAGGCCAGAGCGGCAAAGGGCTCGTCGTCAGAGGGCTTACGGTCCTCTTCCTCTTCGGTCTTGGGATGGGTACCCACGATAGCGGGCACATCCGTGGGAGCGGGCATATAGTCCACGATGGCGTCCAGCAGCTTCTGAACACCCTTGTTGCGGTAAGAGCTGCCGCAGGTCACGGGCACCATTTCCACGGCGCAGGTAGCCTTGCGGATGGCCGTGCGAATCTTCTTGGCCGGAATTTCCTGGCCCTCCAGATACATCTCCATGATCTCGTCATCGAACATGGACACGGCGTCCAGCAGCTTCTCGCGGTACTCCTCGGCCAGATCCACCATGTCTTCGGGGATCGGCTCGACGCGGACATCCTTACCCAGCTGATCGTAGTAGATATCAGCATTCATCTCCACCAGGTCGATGATACCACGGAAGGTATCTTCCTTCCCGATGGGCAGCTGGATGGGTACAGCATTGGCCTTCAGACGATCGTGCACCATGTCCAGCACGTGGAAGAAATCCGCACCGGTGATGTCCATCTTGTTGACGTAGATCATCCGGGGGACATGGTAGTGGTCAGCCTGACGCCACACGGTCTCAGACTGAGGCTCAACGCCGCCCTTGGCGCACATGACGGTAACGCTGCCGTCCAGCACGCGCAGAGAACGTTCCACTTCCACGGTGAAGTCCACGTGGCCCGGCGTGTCAATGATGTTGATACGCGTCTGGGGGAACTGGTTCTCGCTGCCTTTCCAATAGCAGGTGGTGGCCGCGGAGGTGATGGTGATACCACGCTC
>CAKTMW010000043.1 GCA_934574095.1 uncultured Oscillospiraceae bacterium
TACAAAAATCGCTGCAAATGTAGCCAATTTGTAGCCACTAAAAAAGAAAAATCCTGAAAAACGCTGTATTACCAACGTTTTTCAGGATTCAGAAAACGCTAAATATTTATTCCCACTCCACGGTGGCGGGGGGTTTGGAGGTGATATCGTAGCAGATACGGTTGATGTGCTTCACCTCGCCTACGATGCGGTTGGACACCTTGTCCAGCAGGTCGTAAGGCAGGCGGGACCAAGTGGCGGTCATGAAGTCCTGAGACTGCACGGCCCGGAGAGCCAGCGTATAGTCATACGTCCGCTCGTCGCCCATGACGCCCACGCTGCGCAGATCGGTCAGCACGGCGAAGAACTGGCTGGTGGTGCGGTCCAGGCCCGCAAGCTTCATCTCCTCGCGGAAGATGGCGTCGGCCTCGCGGAGGATGGAGAGCTTCTCCTCAGTAATATCGCCGATGACGCGGATGGCCAAACCGGGGCCGGGGAAGGGCTGGCGCCACACCAGCTCGTCGGGCAGGCCCAGCTCGGTGCCCAGCTGGCGCACCTCGTCCTTGAACAGACGGCGCAGGGGCTCCACGATCTCCTTGAAGTCCACGCAGTCGGGCAGGCCACCCACATTGTGGTGGCTCTTGATGACGGCGCTCTCGCCGCCCAGACCGGACTCCACCACGTCGGGATAGATGGTACCCTGAGCAAGGAAGTCCACAGCGCCGATCGTCTTGGCCTCTTCCTCGAACACGCGGATGAATTCCTCGCCGATGATCTTGCGCTTGCGCTCCGGCTCGGTGACGCCCGCCAGCTTGGCCAGGAAGCGGGGGCCGGCGTTGACGCGGCGCACGTCCACGTGGAACTGGTGCTTCATCACCTGCTCCACCTGATCGCCCTCATCCTTGCGCAGCAGGCCGTGATCCACGAAGATGCAGGTCAGCTGCTCGCCCACGGCGCGCTGCAGAAGCGCGGCGGCCACAGAGCTGTCCACGCCGCCGGACAGGGCCAGCAGCACACGGCCATCGCCGATCTGGCGGCGGCACTCGGCCACCGCCTCCTCCATGTAGGAGGCCATGGTCCACTCCGGCTGGAAGCCGCAGATGGTATAGAGGAAGTTCTTCAGAATCTGGGTGCCGTACTCGGTGTGCAGCACCTCAGGGTGGAACTGGACGCCGTAGAGCTTCTTGTCGGCGCACTGCACCGCCGCGTGAAGACAGCCCTCGGTAGAGCCGATGATCTCGAAGCCGGGGGCTAGGCTCTTCACCTCGACGCCGTGGCTCATCCAGTAGACGGCCGTTTCCGGCACATTGTCAAACAGAGGGGACGGCTTGTGGGTCAGCTCCACCTTGCCGTATTCGCGGGTCTCCGCCTTGCGGCACTGACCACCCAGCAGATGCATCATCAGCTGTTCGCCGTAGCAGATGCCCAGTACGGGGATGCCCATTTCAAACAGCGCCTTGTCCACCATGGGGGCGTTGGGCTCAAATACGGTGGCGGGACCGCCGGTGAAGATCAGCGCGTCAGGTGCGAAGGCGCGGACCTCCTCCATGGACATGCGGAAGGACTTGATCTCGCAGTACACGCCGCACTCACGGACGCGGCGTGCCACCAGCAGGTTATACTGGCCGCCAAAGTCCAGAACCAGAACCTTTTTCATGTCAGTCGTCCTCCCGGAAGATAATGCCGTTTTCGTCGGCGGATTCGATGACGGCCAGCGCCTTATAGGGCACATCCGGCATGGCGCGGAACTTGTCGCCGCCGCCCTGGAAGCCCTTTTCCACCGCCACGCCGATGCCCACCAGCTGGGCGCCGGCCTTTCTCACGATGTCCACCAGGCCGCCCATAGCATAGCCGTTGGCCATGAAGTCGTCGATGATGAGCACACGGTCATTCTCGCTGAGCCACTCCTGAGACACCAGCAGGGTGACCTTTTTCTTATACGTATAGGAGAAGATCTCGCTCTGGATCAGGCCGCTTTCGATGTTGTCGCTCTTGGCCTTCTTGGCAAACAGCATGGGAACGCCGTACCGCTCGGCACACACGGTGGCCAGTGCGATACCGCTGGCTTCGGCGGTCAGCACCACCGTGGCCTTACTGGTATCGAAATACTTGGCGAATTCGTCCGCGATATCGCCCAACAGCTTGGTATCCACCCGGTGGTTCAAAAAACCGTCGATCTTGATGATGTTACCCGGCAGCACCTTACCCTCGCGGCGGATGCGTTCCTTCAACTGCTCCATGGGAATAATCCTCCTTATAATAATTTGATACCATCATACCCTACCGCAATAGGAATTACAACTGACAAATACCCTAACTTTTTCGACAGAAAAACAGGCGATTTGACACATCAGACAAAGGAAAGCACACCTTATATTTTCAATAAGGTGTGCTTTTCATACTGATTTAGAAATGGAACGCCACGCCCACCACCGCGGCGGCGGCGATGAACACGATGGGGTGCAGCTTTTTGGTGGCGGGCACCCAGCGGGTCAGCACCAAAATCACAGCCGCCAGCGCGATCTCCTTCCAGCGGAAGAAGGCCAGCCCCGCAGCAGCGGTGTCCACCAGACTCAGCAGCACCACGCCGATACCGGCGGAAGCCACCATGGCGGTGGAGGCGGGCCGCAGGCCATAGAAGGCGGCGTCCACAAACTTGTTGTCCCGGAAAGCCTTCAGGAACCCGGCAATAATGAGGATGATGACGATGGAGGGAAACACCAGACCCAGCGTGGCGATGACAGCACCCAGCACACCCGCCGTTTCAAAGCCCACATAGGTGGCCATATTGACGCCCACCGGGCCGGGGGTGGATTCGCTGACGGCCAGCATGTCCGCCAGCTGGGCCTGGGTGAACCAGCCGGTGCGCTCCGCCATGTCCGACAGGAAGGGCAGCGTAGCCAATCCGCCGCCGATGGCGAACAGGCCGGTCTTGAAGAATTCATAGAACAGCTGGAGATAGATCATTTTCTGGCACCTCCCACGTTACGGAGAATAATGCCCGCCACAGCCGCCGCCAGCACAAACAGCACCGGCGAAAGGTCGGTCAGCAGCGAAGCGGCCAGCACCGCCGCGAAGATCAGTGCGCCCCACACGTCCTTCACCGCGCCCTGCCACAGCTTCAGTGTGGCGTTGAAGATCAGCACACAGACGCACACCCGGATACCGGCAAAGGCATTCTGTACCCATTCCAGATGGGAAAAGCTGGTGATAAGTCCCGCCAGCAGCGTGATAATGATAAGGGAGGGGAAAACGATGCCCAGCGTGGCGATAATGCCGCCCAGAATGCCCTTTTGCTTCTGGCCGATAAAGGTGGCGGTATTGACGGCGATGATGCCCGGCGTACACTGGCCAATGGCGAAATAGTCCGTCAGCTCCTCGTCGGTGGCCCAGCCCTTGTTCTCCACCACCTCACGCTGCAGGATGGGCAGCATAGCCATACCGCCGCCAAAGGTCATGACGCCCACCTTGGCAAACGTCAGAAACAGCTCCAAACACTCTTTCAATGAAAACACCTCTTTTATATGGTCATTTTTTATTCCGCGTAGCCGTACAGTCCCCGCACGGACACCTCGCCGCACCGCAGGGTCTCCACCGCACCGCTGCCGTGCCGCACCACAAGGCCGTACTGGGGGTCGATATCCAGCGCCGTCACCGTTTCATCCGTTTGCAGGATGTGCACCTGCCGCCCCAGATTCAGGCACAGCTGCCGGTAATCGTCCAGATAGGTCTCCGGGGCACACAGGTGACGGAATGCCTGCCGCAGCGCGTCCACCAATGCCGTTTCCAGCGTTTCCCGCTCCACATCGTAGCCCTCCGCCGCCAGTGAGGTGGCGATCTTCGCCACCTCCGGAGAGAAATCTTCCGGCCGCTGCCGCAGGTTGACGCCGATGCCCACTACCACATAATCCACGCCGCCGTCCGCCAGCGACACCTCCGTCAGAATACCCACCAGCTTTTTGCCATTCAATACCAGATCGTTGGGCCACTTGATGCGCACGTCCGCCCCGGTCACACGGCGGATCGCCAGCGCGGCGGAGGCCGAGACCATAGCCGTCAGGGGCAGCAGGCCCTCCGGCGACGCCACAGGCCGCCACAGCATGGAGAGGTACAGTCCCAATCCGGCAGGCGACTCGAAACCCCGGCCCATACGGCCCCGGCCCGCCGTCTGCCGCGCCGCGATGACGGCGGTGCCGTCCTCCGCGCCCTGCTGCGCCAGCGTCTTACACACAGTATTGGTGGAGTCCACCGTTTCATAGCGGTAGAGCATCGGCTGTTCCATTGCGCCGCCCCCTTTCATTTGTGCCCCATATTACCACGTTTTCCCCGGTCAGTAAAGGAAAAAATCATCTGGTGCTCTTGACAGTATCATAGCGTGCGGGGTATCATGTTTCCATTCTTTTCCTGATCAGGAGGGTCTTGTCATGACTTCACGAAAGCTGGTCTATACCGCGCTGTTTGCCGCACTGACGGCGGCAGGCGCGTTCATCCGCATTCCCCTGGGCTTTTCGTCCATCACGCTGCAATTTCTGTTCACCGCTATGGCGGGCGTCCTGCTGGGACCAGGCTGCGGCGCGCTGAGCCAGGGCGTCTATGTGGCCCTGGGCCTCATCGGCCTGCCTATTTTCACCACCGGCGGCGGCTTCGCCTACGTACTGCAGCCCACCTTCGGCTTTCTGCTGGGGCTGATCCCCACCGCCGCCGTCATTGGGGCGCTGAGCCGGAAGAGCACCTCCCCCTGGTCCACGGCTCTGGCCTGTGCGGCGGGACTGGCGGTGCTGTACGCCGTGGGCGTACCCTACATGGCGCTGATTTTGAACGGCTATATGGGGAAAGGCATGTCCGTCTCCGCCCTTCTATGGGCGGGAATGATCCCCTTTCTGCCCGGCGACGCCATCAAGATCGCTGTGACGGCATTGCTGTGCCCTCTGCTGCGCAAACGGATTCCCGGACTGGGGTAAGGGGCGTGTATTTACAATGCCTTCCGCAAATGCTATAATAGTATGATAAACTTGTAAAGGAGCAGTGGCCTATGGAGCTTCACGCCAAGCGTGTCCGCGCACAACTGAATCTCTTCAAGCCCATTATGACCAACTGTTCGCTGGAGGCCAGCCGGAAGGGCCAGGATAAGCTGGGTGAATTGATGACTGCCCTGCACCGCAGCGAGATCATGGCCAAGGAGCACGATTTCGGCCGTTTTCAGGGGGCGTGGATCATGCCCCAGGATCAGCGGCGCGGCGGCGTGGTGCTGTATCTCCACGGCGGCGGCTACACCTGCGGCAGTCTGGAATACGCCAAGGGGTTTTCCTCGGTGCTGGCGGCGGAGTGCGGTGTGCGGGTGTTCTGCGCGGCGTACCGCCTGGCCCCGGAGCACCGGTATCCTGCGGCGGTGGAGGACGCGTTGGAGGCCTATCAGTACCTGCTGAAAAAGGGCTACGCGGGCCACCAGATCCTGCTGTGCGGCGAGAGCGCCGGCGGCGGCCTCATCTACGCCCTGTGCCTGAAGCTGAAGGAGCTGGGGCTGCCCCTGCCCTGCGGCCTCATCGGCATCTCGCCGTGGACGGACCTGACCGGCAGCGGCAAATCCTATGAGGAGAACCGGGAGGTGGACCCCTCCATGTCGCCGGAGCTGCTGCAATTCTACGCCAAGTGCTACACCGACGATCCAGCCGACCCCCTGTGTTCGCCGCTATTCGGCGATCTCACGGGCTTTCCGCCGTCGCTGCTGTTCGTGGGCGGGGACGAGGTGATGCTGGACGACACCCGGATGCTCCACGAAAAGCTGGTGAAAAGCGGATGCCGCAGCAAAATGCTTGTGGCCCCGGAGCGGTGGCATGCCTATGTGCTGTACTGTCTCAGCGAGAATATGCCCCATGACTTCGAGACCATCAACCATTTCATGGATAAGGTGCTGTCCCCCGCCCGGAGCCTGCGGTGGATGAAGCTGGACAACGCCGCCAAGATATATCCCGCCGCCAAGCGGCGGAACTGGAACAACTTCTTCCGCATCTCCGCCACTCTCACCGAGCCAATAGATGTGGCGGTGCTGCGCAGCGCCCTGGACGTGACGGCACGGCGCTTTCCCTCTATTGCCGTGCGGCTGCGGCGGGGCGTGTTCTGGTACTATCTGGAGCAGGTCCCCCATCCCCCCACCATTCAGGAGGAGAAGAGCTGCCCCCTGGCCCACGTCCCCTTCCACGAGGTACGGCAGTGCGCCTTCCGGGTACTGGTCTATCATAACCGGTTCGCGGTGGAATTTTTCCACGCCCTGACCGACGGCACCGGCGGACTGACCTTCTTCAAGACGCTTCTGGCAGAGTATCTCAGCCAGAAGTACAGCCTGACCATCCCCGCCGGGGACGGTGTGCTGGGCCGGTTGGAGGAGCCTGACGAGGAGGAGCTGGAGGACAGCTTCCTGCGCTACGCCGGGAGCGTGAAGGCCAGCCGCCGTGAGTCCACCGCCTGGCACCTGACCGGTACGCCGGAGAAAGACGGCTTCAAGGACCTGGTGACCATGATGATCCCGGCCCCGGCGCTGAAGGACTGCGCCAAGGCCCACGGTGTAACGGTGACGGAGCTGCTGTGCGCCGCCATGATGCAGGCCATCTGCCGCCTTCAGGCAGAGAAGGTGCCGCAGCGGCGGCTGCGCAAGCCGGTGAAGGTGCTGCTGCCAGTGAACCTGCGGAACCTGTTCCCCAGCCGGACGCTGCGGAACTTCGCCTCCTATATCACGCCGGAGGTGGACCCCCGGATGGGGGACTACACCTTTGACGACATCTGCGCCGCCGTCCACCACCGGATGGGGCTGGAAAACAATCCCCAGACCATGCGGGCCAAGTTCGCCACCAACGTAGCCAGCGAGCAGTCGCCCCTGCTGCGGGTGATGCCGCTGTTCATCAAGAATCTGGCCATGAAGGCGGTATTCGACACGGTGGGCGAGTGCAAGTCCTGCCTGTGTCTGTCCAATCTGGGCGTAGTGCGCCTGCCGGAGATAATGGCCCCCTATGTGGCCCGGATGGATTTCATCATCGGCGTCCAGGCCAAGGCCCCCCACAACTGCGGCGTCCTCACCTGGAACGACACCGTGTATATCAACTGTATCCGCAGTATTCAGGAGCCGGAGCTGGAGCTGCATTTCTACCGCGTTCTGCACCAGCTGGGCCTGCCGGTAAAGGTGGAGAGCAACCAGCGGTAGCGCGGGAAAGGAGCGTATCATGTATTGTGTCAAATGCGGCGTAGAGCTGGCGGACAGCGAAAAGGTCTGTCCCCTGTGCGGCACACGGGCCTTTCACCCGGATATGCCGCCCCAGGAGGGGGCGCCCCCCTATCCGCCCCAGCAGCGGCCTCATACGGAGGAGGTCAGCCGCTCCGGCGTACTGTTTCTGCTGACGGTGCTGGCGCTGCTGCCGGCGGTGCTGTTCATCCTGTGCGACTGGCACATCAACGGCCACATCGTCTGGTCGGGGTACGCCTCCGGCGGCGTGGCGGTGCTGTATGTGCTGATCGCGCTGCCCCTGTGGTTCCGCCGCCCCAATCCGGTGATCTTTGTACCCATCGACTTCGCGGCCATCGGGCTTTACCTGCTGTATATCAACTTTGCCACCGGCGGACACTGGTTTCTGTCCTTCGCCTTCCCGGTGACGGGGGCCATCGGTGTGCTGGTGACGGCCATGGTGGCGCTGCTGCGGTATCTGCCGGGGGGACACCTGTACGTATTCAGCGGCGCGCTGATACTGGCGGGAGGACTGGCGGTGCTGATCGAGTTTCTCATCAACCTGACTTTCCAGCTGCACGAGACCTTCTTCTGGTCCCTGTACCCCCTGACGGCCGGGGTGATCCTGGGCATCATGCTGCTGGTGGTGGCTATCTGCAAGCCGCTGCAAAGGTCGCTGCACAGGAAGTTTTTCATTTAACTTATCGAAAAAGGTAGCGCCTTTTTTGATAAAAG
Organism: uncultured Oscillospiraceae bacterium; assembly: GCA_934574095.1. Lineage (GTDB taxonomy): Bacteria > Bacillota > Clostridia > Oscillospirales > Oscillospiraceae > Vescimonas. The sequence goes on from CAKTMW010000043.1 coordinate 7,928, forward strand.
GTTTTCGCTGTGACCCGCATTCTTGCACACATTTTGTGTGCAAGAACAGTCTCTCCGCGCAAAGTGTTTTTCGCCACGTACGCCCAACGGAAGTCCTCTTGGGGGACAAGCCGCGGCGAAAAACGATTCAAACCCTTCGCCGCCTGCGGGCGGCGAACTCTGCGAGGCTCTTATCTCTATAAAAAATGCACCCCTTTGGGGTGCATTTTTTAATCTAACGCATCTCTGCTGTTGAACACATCGTTGATGCTGCCGTAGGGGGCGGGGTGGCTCTCCGGCTCCGGGGGGACGGCGTCGAAGGAGCCCTTCATCTTCAGCTCCTGCCACTGCTCCTTGGTAATGAGCAGCTGACGGGGCTTGCTACCCTCGAAGGGGCCTACGATGCCCCGCTCCTCCATCTGGTCCACCAGACGGGCGGCGCGGGAATAGCCCAGCTTCAAGCGCCTCTGCAGCATGGACACGCTGGCCTGTCCCGTCTCCAGAATGACCTCCACGGCGGCGCTGAGCAGCTCGTCGCAGCCCTCGTCACCATCGGCGGGAGCGCTGCCGCCGGAAGGCTTGCCGCCGCCCTTGTCGCTCTGCTTCATGACCTCCTCGATCTTCTCCATGACTTCGTCGGAGTAGTCAGCGGTACCGCTCTCCTTGACGAAGTTCACCACGCGCTCGATCTCCTCCGGCGTGATGAAGCAGCCCTGGACGCGGGTGGGCTTCTGGTTGCCCAGTGGGAAGTAAAGCATATCGCCTTTACCCACCAGTTTTTCCGCGCCGGTGGTGTCCAGAATGATGCGGGATTCCAGGGACGACGCCACGGCGAAGGCGATGCGGCTGGGGATGTTGGCCTTCATGAGGCCAGTAATGACGTCAGAGGAGGGACGCTGGGTGGCGATGACCAGGTGCATACCGGCGGCGCGGCCCATCTGGGCCACGCGGCAGATGGATTCCTCCACCTCCTTGGCAGCCACCAGCATCAGGTCGGCCAGCTCATCGATGACCACCACCACGGTAGGCAGCTTCTTCATCTCCGGGTCGCTCTCGCACAGAGCGTTGAAGCCCGCCAGGTCCTTCACCCCCCGCTCGGAGAACATCTTATAGCGCTTCATCATCTCGTATACCGCCCACTGGAGAGCACCGGCGGCCTTTTTCGGGTCGGTGACCACGGGGATCAGCAGGTGGGGAATGCCGTTATAGGGGGCCAGCTCCACCATCTTGGGGTCCACCATGATAAAGCGCACCTCGTCAGGGGTGGACTTATACAGCAGGCTGACGATCAGCGAATTGGTACAGACCGACTTACCGGAGCCTGTCGTACCGGCGATCAGCACATGGGGCAGACGGGCGATGTTGCCCACGATGGCGCTGCCGCCGATGTCCTTGCCCACGGCGAAGGCCACGGTGCTGGGGTGGTTGGTGAACTCCCGGCTCTCGATGACGTCACGGATACGGACGGCGGTGACGGCCTTGTTGGGCACCTCGATACCCACGGCGGAAATCTTACCGGGGATGGGGGCGATACGTACGCCGGTAGCGCCCAGCGCCAAGGCGATATCGTCGCTGAGGTTGGTGAGCTTACTGAGCTTCACGCCCTGGTCCAGGGTGAACTCATAGCGGGTGACGCTGGGGCCGTGGACCACCTCGCCGGGGTGGGCGTCCACCCCGAAGGAGGCCAGGGCCGACGCCAGCCGCTGGGAGTTCAGCCGCAGCTCCGCGCCCACCTCCTGGTGGTTGTCGTCGGTGTTCTCGTCCAGCAAGGTGATAGGGGGATAGCGGTAGGCCTCCTCCCCCTCGGCCAGCTCCTTCTCGATGGCCTCGCTGACCTCGACGGTGGCGGTCTCCACCTCCGCACGGACGGCCTCCTTCCGCTGCTTCTCCGTCATGGGCTCCTTCACAGGGACCGGTGTGGGAGCAGGCTCCGGCTGGGGTACGGCGGGCGTTTCCACCGCAGGAGAGGACAGCGTGGGGTCCAACACCTCCGCCGGGGTCTTCACGTCGCCGGTACGTCCTCGGAACAAACTGCCGCCGGAGGGCTGCAACGCCGCAGCCTCGCGGCTGTTGGGCTGGGCGGTGTCATCATTCAGAGGGATGTCGATACTGGGCCGCCGTTTTCTGGTGGGCGGTGTAATGTCAGGCTCCTTTATAGGTTTTCGAGGTGCTTCCTCCTCGTAATCGTCGTCCTCGTCCTCCCACTGGGCACGCTCCTCGGCCCGGCGCTTCAGCTCAGCCACCAGCTCGGCAGGCTTTACTTGCAAGGCGCCCAATACGGCCAGCAGCACCAGCAGGATCGTCAGGATCAGGGACACCACGCGGCTGAGGAGCGCCTCCGCCCCCACCGCCAGCGAACCGGAAATAACGCCGCCGCACAGCAGAGACTGGCCATCCTTCCACATGGGCTTGATGCTCTCCAAGGTGAATTCGTAGGGGCCGCGGGCCAGCAACAGGTGCAGCACCATGCCCACCAGCACCGGCAGCAGCAGCGTACAGACAAGCCGCAGCTTCACCGGATGGCCCTTGTGGTTCACCAGCAGGATACCGGCGTACAGCAGCGCGGGAGCCGCCAGCCAGTAGCCATAGCCCACGCAGCCTTTCAGCACACCCGCCAGGAACGTCAGCAGAATGGCGTCCACGTTGAAGTACGTCACAAATACGCACAGGGCCAGCAGCAGGCACACGATGCCGCCGATGATCCGGGCCTGAGCGTTATAGGCGGGAGGAGGCGGGGCGCTGCGGCGCTTGCCGCTGCCGCCCTTGGACGAGGTGGAAGCTGTTGCTTTTTTCTTGGGTGTATTCGCCATACATTACCTCACTTAATGGCGTTGAGCAGCAGGGTCAGCAGACCCACCGCCCAGCAGTAATACGCAAACGCGCCGAAGCGGCCCTTTTCCGCCACCAGACGCAGCAAACGGATGCAGATATAGCCCACCACCGCGGCGGTGACAACGCCCACCAGATACATAGGCACCTCCGCCCAGACGATCCCGGCCTCGATGGCGTCCTTCAAACTGAGGATGTTGGCCCCCAGCACGGCGGGAATGGACAGCAGGAAGGAAAACCGCACGGCAAACTTCCGCTCAAAGCCCATGAAGCAGCCGGTGGTGATGGTCATGCCGGAACGGGAAATGCCGGGCATGGTGGCGATGGCCTGGCCCACGCCCACCACCAGAACGTCCAGGATGGTGGCGTTGCGCTCGGTCTTGCGGCCCTTGCGCACCAGGTCGCAGGCGAACAGCAGGAAGCCTGTCACCACCAGCGCCGCGCCGATGAAGATCATGTTATTGCTGAGGGCCTGCACCTTCTTATGGATGGGCAGCACGGCGAATAGAGGCAGCGTGCCGATGATGATCAGTAGAATCAACCGCCGGGCAGGCGGCACCTGGCGGGGCGTTGTGCCGTGGGCCAGATCGTTGACGCCGTGGATCAGCTCCATCACCATGTCGCAGATGTCACGCCAGTAGGCCACGAACACCGCCACCAGTGTACCCAGATGCAGCAGCACGTCGAAGAACTCCGGCACCGCCGTGTCGATGTTCAGCAGGTTCTGGGCGATGGACAGATGGCCGGAGCTGGAGATGGGCAGGAACTCCGCAATGCCCTGTACCAGGCCCAGCAGGAAGGAAGAAAAATATGTCATAGAGTCACCTCATGTCATATCCGAATACGTTTTGTCATATCCGGCAGATAAATTACAATTTGTTATCAGTTGTTGCGGAAGATATCAAATATAGTATACCATATCCATGCAAAAAATGCCACTGTTATTTATAGCAGGGCAGCGCAAAAAGAGAACGCCGGGGCATCCCGCAGGAATTTCTTACACCGGGCGTAGGGGAGGGGCTCTGCCCCTCCCGCCAAATACGCAATAGCATTTCCGGCAAGCGGCGGGCGGGGTAGAACCCCGCCCCTACGCACAGGTAATCGCCTTGCAGCCTGATAAGCACAAAAGAGAACGCTGGGGCGTTCTCTTTTGTGCTATTCGGTTTCCTCCGCCGGGTCCGGCCAACGCCGTATAAAGGTCTGCCACTTCTCATAGCAGCCGTCTGTGTTCCACTCGTGCCACAGCGTCAGCGCGTCCCGGAAGGGATAGACCGGCTTCGTCTGCCGGACGTAGTTGCACCAGCTATACAGCCACGGCAGCTCCGGCGTCAGCATTTCGGCGTCGTACAGGAGATAGGCCCGTATGTTCCCGCTGTGATCCATCCGCGACCACCTTGCGACAATACTGCTTCTCCGATTGGCACCCAGGAAATCGGTAAATTCGTAGCCGCCGCTCTCCATCGAGTAGAAGTCCGCCGCATAGGACTGGCCGTCCTTCTCGCACAGCAGGCGGCCGCCGCAGAAACCGCCGGGGCTCCACGACTCCTCGTTATCCTGCCACAGGGGCCACAGCTCTATGCACTCCGAGCGGCAGGCCACATCCGGCTGTCCGATCGTCACATGGTGCAGCACGATAGCCCGCTGTCTGCCCGCGTCCTCCACCAGTACCACCACATGGGTCACAAAGCCCTCATAGAGGTCGTATGCCCGATAGTTGTAGCGGTAGGTGCCGTCCGGCTGCTTCTCCGCGTCGATATAGTGCCAGCGGGGCGGCGTGTCATCGTTCCACTGGGAGGTCGTGACCTCGCGGTAGGTTTCGTCCTCATACAGCGGCTCTTTCTCAGTATACACCTTCACCGCGCCGGACATGCGCGCCACTTCCTCCGCCGTCAGGTCGTCCAGCACCTGCTCCGGAAGGCCCAGGTCCAGCAGCTCCGCCCGGATGGCCGCGTCCTGAGGCGCGTCGTCACGCACCTGCCAGTCCATGGGGTACCGCTGGCCCAGGAATATGGCCAGCAGCACCGCCGCCAGCGTCAGTCCCAGATAGCCCCACAGCACCGCCGCCGAGGACAGGTGCACCGGCGCGGCGTGGATGGCATAGCCCGTGTCCGAGAGGGAGCGGGCCAGCTTCACCAGATTCCGCAGGATCACGAAATACACGATCAGCATCGGCAGTACCGCCAGCCAGCCGCTCAGCTTCAGGAAAGCCAAGGCGCACATCACCGCATAGAAGACCGCCAGCGCACCGGCGGCGGGCGCGGCGGGCTTCTCCGCGCCTGCTGCGCGGGACACGCCCACCATGCCCCGCCACAGGCCGATATACAGCGCGAAGGTCATGGCCATGACCCCATAGGCAGGGATGTTCTTCACATCCACCGGCAGAGCCGCCAGCGTGAAGGATGCGCTGCGCACCACGGCGATGACAATGGACAGCCGCCAGCACCATTGCAGGGCCTTGTTCTCCCGCCGCAGGGTGCGGAAGCCCAGCACCATCAGGATACCGCCCAGGGCGGGCAGGATCATGTCCAGATACAGAAACTTGAAGGTGATGGTGGTCAGACCCATGCCCCACAGCACCAGCCACATGGCCTCACGCCAGGGGTTCACCTCCGCCATGGCCGGGGGCAGAGCAGAGGCGTCCTCCCGCAGCAGCTGATCAAAACGCAGATCGTCACTCACAGAAGTCACCTCCCAACAGCCGCCGCAGCTTTTGCCGCAGGCGGTACAGCCGCCCCTCCACCGCCCGCTCCGTCAGGCAAAGCTCGGCGGCCATCTGGGCGGTGGACTGGCAGTAGTAGTATTTGCGATAGAACAGGCCACGCTCCTCCGGCAGCAGGCCCGCGATGGCGGCCTGTAACCGCTGCCGGCGCTCACGGCGCAGCAGCTCCTCCTCGGCACTGCCGCCGGCGTGGGGCACGGTCTCCTCCAGCGGGGCGTCGGTCTGGGCGCGGCGGGCACGGTTCAGGGCGGCGTTGCGGCTCAGGGCCGTCAGCCACGGTTTCAGCGCGCCCTTTTCGCCGTCAAAGCTGCCCGCCGTCTGCCATATTTTCAGGGAGATATCGGCATAGCACTCCTCCCGGTCCCGCTCATCCGTCAGGATGGGCCGCAGGATATACCGGATCAGCGGCCCGTACTGCCGCAGAAGCGCGTGCAGCGCCGCCTCGTCGCCGTCCGCGATCTTTGCCATCAGCGTGCGCTCGTCCAACCGTATCCCCTCCCCTCCTGTTGTGTCTCTATCCTATACTACACCATTTTCACCCAAAACCCACGGAAAATTTTTGCAGGGATAGAACCCCGCCCTGACGCGGCGCGTCAGGGCGGGGTTCTCTTTTCTATTGTAGGGGCAGACGACCCTGTCCGCCCTGACGATGACCATCACAGTTCTGGTAGGGCCGACAGAGTCGTCGGCCCCTACAAAACTTGCAACGGTAGGAAATAAATCGCTGTACGGCGGCGCGATGTGGGCATCGCACCCTACGGGAGTACGCCGAAATGCAGCGGTTATCGGGCGGCGGGCCACATGGGGCCCGCCCTACGTGTGGTACGGTAGGCGGGTGTAGGGGCGGGATTCTACCCCGTCCCTCAGCATAAGATAGTGCCTGCGCTTACCGCAAGGGAGGGGTAGAACCCCTCCCCTACGAAATAATGTCAAAATTGCCAGATTCCATGCCAGTCTAAGTTCACTTCATCTGCTCCAATGCGGTACGGGCGGCGGATTGCTCGGCTTCCTTCTTGCTGTGGCCGGAGCCCAGGCCGATGACCTGGCCGTTCAGCGTCACCGCCACGGTGAACACCTTGGCGTGGTCCGGGCCGCTCTCGGACACCAGCTCGTAGTGCAGCGCCTGGTTGGGCTTGCGCTGCACCAGCTCCTGCAGCTCGGTCTTGCAGTCCCGGCGGCGGCTCTCCACCACCTGCTCCTGCTCCTTGTCCAGCAGGATGCGGTGGATCAGGGCGCGGGCCTCGTCAATGCCGCCGTCCAGATACACCGCGGCCAGAACGGCCTCCACCGCGTCCGCCAGAATGGAGGGCCGGCGGCGGCCGCCGCCGCTCTCCTCGCCCTTGCCCAGCAGCAGGAATTCGCCCAAACGCAGGCTCTGTGCCACCTCGTGGAGACTCTCCTCGCACACCAGGGCGGCGCGGATGCGGGTCAGCTCACCCTCCGGCAGGTCCGGGTGCTTGCGGTAGAGAAAATCCGCCGACACGAAGCCCAGCACCGCATCCCCCAAAAACTCCAGCCGCTCGTTGCTGCTGACGCCGGCGGAACGGTGCTCATTGGCGTAGGAGCTGTGGTACAGCGCCCCCCGCAGCAGGGCCTGATCCTTGAAGGAATAGCCCAGCCGCTCTTCCAGTTGATGTAATTCCATCTTTCTTCCCTTTCCGGGCCGTCGCCCACAAGGTCCCGCGATGTGGACCCCATGGGCGGTGGCCCAAAACAAATTCTCGAAAAGAAAACCCCACAATGTGGGGTCACAATGCAGGGTTTTCTTTTTATGTACAAGTATCTCACTCAATGTGGTTGCTGAGATAGCGGACGCAATCGCCAACAGTCTTCAGGGACTGCAGGTTCTCTTCATCGATCTCGCCGATGTCGAATTCCTCCTCCATCGCCATCACCAGCTCCACCAGATCCACGGAATCCGCGCCCAGGTCGTCCACAAAAGAACTGTCCATGGTCACTTCGTCTGCATCAATGGCAAACTGCTCCGCGATCAGATCTTGCATGGTTTTGAAGATCGTCTCCGGTGTCATAGGAAGTTACTCCTCCTTTCAGATTGCTTTATCTTGGAAAATAATACGGCAATCCTATCACGCTGTCAATACCTTTTTCGTAAATTTCTCGCGAATTAGGAGGTAAGCGTCATTTCGTCCACATGGGCGGCGATCTCGTTCACCAGGCCGCTGGCCGCGACCTCCTTGGCCTGGCCGATGGCATTTTCGATGGCCTCGTCATTGGAAGAGCCGTGAGCCTTGATGACCGGCTTGGAAATGCCGATGAAGGCGGTGCCGCCCACTTTGTTGGGGTCCAGCTGCGCCTTGAAGGCGTTCAGCCCCGGCAGCACCATGGTGCCCGCCAGCTTGGTCAGCAGGTTTTTCTTGAAGATGCCCTTCAGGCAGCTTCCGGCGTAGGAGCCGGTGCCCTCGATGGTTTTCAGCATCACGTTGCCGGAGAAGCCGTCGGTCACCAGCACGTCGCAGCCGCCCTTGATGGCCTCCTTGGCCTCGATATTGCCGATAAAATTCAGCTTGGGCTGCTCCAGCAGCAGCGCCCGTGTCTGACGCTGGAGGTCGGTGCCCTTCTCCGCCTCCACGCCGATGTTGAGAAGGCCCACGCGGGGATTCTTGATCCCCAGCACATGGCTGGCGTAAAAGCTGCCCAGATAGGCGAATTGCAGCAGGTATTCCGGCGTACACTCGGCATTGGCGCCGCAGTCGATCAGCACGCAGCGGCCAGTGGTGGTGGGCATGACGGGGGCCATGGCGGCCCGGCGGATGCCCCGCACACGCTTGGTGATGAGGGTAGCGCCGGTCAGCAGCGCGCCGGTGGAGCCGGCGGAGATGAAGGCGTCGCCCTCTCCGTCCCGCAGCAGCGTCAGGCCCACGCCCATGGAACTGTCCTTCTTCCGGCGGAACACCGTGGCGGGGTCGTCCTCCATGGTGACTTCCTCGGTAGTGGGCACGATGGTCATGCCCTGAGGCAGCTCCTGTACGCCGCACTGGGCGAGCGCTTCCCGGATGGCGGTCTCGTCGCCGGTGAGGGTGATGTCCACGCCCCAGCGCTTCTGTCCCTGCAGGGCACCCTTGACGATGGCCAGCGGCGCGTTGTCGCCGCCCATGGCGTCTACGATGATCCTCATTGGGAAAGCACCTCCTCCCGAATTTCCTCGATGATGGCCAGCGACCGCTGGCTCAGCTCTGCGTTTTTGTTGCGCTTGCCCTTCACCCGGTGGTCAAGGGGCGGGATAATGCCGAAATTGATATTCATAGGCTGGAACTCCGCCACGGACTCGTTGCTGACATACAGACCCAGTGCGCCGATGGCGGTTTCTCTGGGAAAGTCGATGGGTTCCTTGCCCAGCAGACGCCGGGCCAGCTCCACGCCCACCAGAAAACCGCTGGCGCAGGACTCTACATAGCCCTCCACGCCGGTCATCTGTCCGGCAAAGGCAATGCGTGGGTCGCTCTTGAGCCGGTAATACCGGTCAAGAAGCCGGGGCGAATCCAGATACGTATTGCGGTGCATGACGCCGTAGCGCAGAAACCGGGCGTCGTGCAGGGCGGGGATCATGGAGAACACCCGCTTCTGCTCCGGCCATTTCAGATGGGTCTGGAAACCCACCAGATTATAGATGGTGCCGTCGGCGTTGTCCTTGCGCAGCTGCACCACGGCATAGGGGTC
>CAKTMW010000044.1 GCA_934574095.1 uncultured Oscillospiraceae bacterium
CGTATTCGCCACCATGATGTACGCAATGAGGAAAGTGAAAAAGGACAATCCCATCGACGCCTTGAAAAACGAGAATCTGTAAGGAGGAAAAGAAAATGTACAACCATGAAGCAACCGCACATGGGAAACTCCACTTGAAATCCCTGCTGATCTGCTGGGGGATCATTCTCGGCGGATATCTGCGGATATCTTTTGATCCGTATGGTCTTTCTTGTCTTCGGGCTGCAGCTGCACCTGACTGTGCAGGGAGCCTGCCTTGCGCTGCTGCCGTACTGCTTTGGGGCGCTGTATCTGTGGAGGCGCTGCAAGAATCGGGAACCGCTGTTTTACGCGCTTGGCATTCTGTTCCCGGCTATTGTCGAGAAGCTGACGCTGTATTTCCTCGGAGCGTATCTGTGCGGGGTCAGTCCCTTCCGTGTCACGGCAGTCATGGAGGCAATTGGAACGGTCGAGCCGTATGCGGTGCTCTTTACCCGGATGCCCATGCGGTATGCATTCAATCTGTTGTTCTTTAACTGGATATACACTCTTTGCGGCATCGCCTTCTCTGCACTCTGCTTTTTGGGCTTGTCCCTCCTGCAAAAGCGGGCGGAGAATGAACCATAAGCAAGATAGGGCTGCATCTCCGGAACCATCTCCACCCAATAACGGCACCTCTTTCTCACGACTCCTTCAGCCACTGTGAGAACTCCTCCGGCGAGATCACGCCGCTGTCGCAATCCTCTTTTTTCTTTCTGGCTTCCTCACTCCAGGCGTAAAATACGCTCTTGGTCAGCTTGCCTGCGTTGATGCGGGCGAAACGCTTTTTGTATTCTCTGCGGTATTCCTTGAACACCTTGTCGCCCTGCTTGCGCTGCGTCCATGTGTGGATGGCCCCCATCTCCCGGCAGGTGCGGCCCTTGCTGTCGCAGACCCGGCCGCAGTACTCCGTGCTGGCCTTGCCCGTCACGGCGAAGTAGCGCAGGCAGTTCTTGCACACACGCATCCTCACCTCCCGCTTCACGCACTCCCGCACATGGAAATCGATGAGGTCGTAGATATCCCTGGGATAGAGCACCTCGGCAAAGATCTTGTGGTCGATGACCTCAAAGTTCATGGTTTGGGGCTGGAACTGAAAGGTGTTCAGCGTGTCGCCGCCCTCGGCGTTGTAGTAGGCCACCATCTTCTCGGATACGGATTTCTTCTCCCCGTCCATGTCCAGCGCCTGTGCGATCAATCCCTTGATCTGCTTCTGCATGGTATCGATGTTGCTGCAGAGATGGGAAATTTTCTTGTGTGGCAGTAAGTCCGGAAAATCTCTGGGAGCGGTACTGTCCACCATATCCAGCCGCTCCAGCCAGTCCAGCCGCAGCAGCTCAAAGCAGATATGCCGGGGTGCCAGTTCATTCAAACCAGTTGCTACGATTTGCAGCTCATTAGACAGGCATGAGACAATAGTAACGGGACGTTGCGAAACGTTCCGTTACTGTCATATCGGAGGTATTAGGATGACAAGTGCAGAGTTGAAACACCGTGTAAAGCTGCAGGAGTGGGCGGCACGAATACAGGACTGCCGCAGCAGCGGCCTGTCAGTGCGGGCGTGGTGCAGACAAGAAGAGGCCAATGCAACAACCTATTACCGTTGGGAATGGGAATTGCTGGCTTCGGCTGAAACAGAGCCGAGCTTGAGTGTGCCAACCGCCAGGTTTGCAGAATTTCCAATACCGGAACGGATGTCACGCAACGTTGCGGAACGTTGCGCAACACTACATATTGGAAGCACCAGTCTCTGCTTGCGGCAGCGAATTGGTTGAGATCGGCAAGGATGTACGCCGGACGCTGCAGATGAAGCCGGCAAAGTTCTGGGTTCGCAAGGACGTATACTACACCTACGCCTGCAAGAACTGCGAGCAGGAGACTGGCGAGGCCAACATTGTGAAGGCAGCGAAAGAGCCTGCGCTGCTGCCCGGCAGCTTTGCCTCCGCGGAGGCGGTGGCGTATCTGGCAACACAGAAATTTGTCATGTACTCTCCGCTGTACCGGCTGGAACAGGACTTCGGACGGCAGGGATTGAAGCTGTCCCGGCAGACCATGGCCAACTGGCTGCTGAACGTCTCGGAGAAGTGGCTGCGGCCGGTCTACGATACACTGCATGAGCAGCTCTGCAGGAAGCCGGTGCTGCACGCGGATGAGACAACGCTGCAGGTGCTGAAAGAACCGGGGCGTTCCTCCACCAGCAAGTCCTACATGTGGCTGTACCGCACCAGCGGATGCGCGAAACAGACCATTGTGCTGTATGAGTATCAGCCCACAAGAAAAGCGGAGCACGCGGAGCGTTTCCTGCGAGGCTTCTCAGGCTGGCTGCGCGCGGATGGCTACCAGGGATACCACAAACTGTCGGGCAATGTTCGTGTGGTGGGCTGTTGGGCGCATGCGAGACGAAAATTTGACGAGGCACTGAGCACTCTGCCGCAAGAGAAAAGGAAGGATTCTCCCGCGGCCATGGGCGAGTGGTATTGCTCACAGCTTTTCAAGCTGGAGCAGGCATTGGCGGAACTGACGCCGGAGGAGCGATATGAAAAGCGGCTGGAACAGGAGAAACCTGTTTTAGACGCGTTGTTGTCATGGGCAAATGAGATGCAGGCGAAGACCGCGCCGAAATCCGCGCTGGGAAAGGCCATTCACTATCTGTTGGAGCAGTGGCCGTATCTGACGAGGTATCTGGAGGATGGCCGTCTGGAGCTGAGCAACAACCGCGCCGAGCGCAGCATTAAGCCCTTTGTGATGGGCAGGAAGAACTGGCTGTTTGCCAATACGCTGGGCGGCGCACAGGCCAGCGCCGTGATCTACAGCCTGATTGAAACAGCGAAGGAAAACAGCTTAGATCCGTACCGCTATCTGCTGTGGGTTCTGCAGACTGCGCCACAACTGAGCGAAGAGGATGCCGCATGGGCTGAAAAGCTGCTTCCCGCAAATGCTCAGGAAGAATGCTATATGCCTCAAAAATAATTGACCGCCATCTCGATGAGCAGCAGTTCTCTTCGAGATGGCGGTCTTTTTATACGCGGGGAGGTTTGACGCTTACACTGTGGAATTGTTCCTTGCAGAAATAATACTCTTTTAATGCGCACGCAATACGCATTATTTTCGTGATGCGCCTGTAATACGCATTTAATACGGAGATAATGCGTATTGCATTTTGCCCGCGCTTTTCCAAAACGCACTATTTAGATGACTTTATATTGACAACCGCAACATATTGTGGTATATAAGAATTATTCAGTTATTTGTGCACTGCCCCAAAGGGGTTTCCGGACACGCTTCGGATCGCACACGTTGTTAAGTTTGTACTTGAGGAGCACCATGCTTCCGTCCGAGATTAGGGCCATTGCGCCCTTGTATTTAAATGACTATGCTGCGAGAAATTCTCTCGCGGCATTTTCCACCTGTACGCCGCCTCGCCGCCGTGCTATGATGTGCCTGTACTTAAGGCATCAAGCATTTAGGTCGGAGCAGAGCAGGCACGGGTGGAAAGCATTATCAAAAGCTTTTCGCTCTGATTAAGAACCCGAAGTATGTCAAAATGAACCCTCCGGAAAAACCGGGCGGTCATCAGAATTGAACAATACTGCAAACGCAGGAAGGATCGTATGAAGCCGAAACGGCAGGAAGATTCTTCCTGCGTTTTTGCTTACCGTTTTTGTCGCGGCACTTGCCATCGCCGCGATACCGCAGGAAAAGAAAGAGCGCCGAAATCAATTCGGCGCAGATCAGGAAAGAGCAGTTTTGTAAAAGCCGTTGGGACGATACGGCAGGAAAATCGTCAAGGGAGAGGCAAGCTCCCGCCTCTGTATGCCGCAGTCAGAGTGCGGCGCCGGCCATACGGGGTATCGCGCATTCCTGATCCGTCGCCGGGCGGATCACGGGACACCGGCGGAGCCTTCCGCAGCCGAGTTCAGCGGCTTGGTGTCCGCCACCGCTCCATCGGAGCAGGGCATCTTTGCCCCATGTGGCAGCGTACTGACCTGGCACAAGTAAAGAGAGACAGACACACAGGCGGGCCGCGAAAAGCACGCAGCACCAAGGCTTTCCGCCTGCGGCAGTCTAACAGTTCTACGGAGATACGCCGGAAACGACTCTCCTTACCAACAGGTGAAGTGCGCCCATCTGAACACGACTACGATTACAAGGAGATTTCTTTATATGACCACAAAAGGCATTTACAACACCCTCGTTACCCAGTTGGACAAGCTGGCGCGGCACAACCGACAGGGCAGCTTCCGCACGAAGGATCGCTACTATGAGGCAGTCAAGCGTTTCTGCGCCTACCTCGCCGCCCACTACCATCTGCAAAAGCTGGAGAACATCGGCGGCAAGCATCTGGTGAGCTATGTTCTTTATTTGCAGGAGCAGGGCAAGTCCACCAGCACCATCAAGACCGACCTCTCCGCCATTCGCTTTTTCCACGACAAGATGTCTCAGCCCCGCTACACGCTGCCGGGCAATGAAGAATTGGGCGTTGCTCTGGAACGCCGCCGCTTCGGGCAGCAGGATCGCACATGGACGAACCCGGAGTTCGGCAAGCTGATCGGCCGCGCCATGGCAGAGGATCGGGAGGACTACATCCTCGCCCTGTATCTGGCTCGATACGCCGGTCTGCGTATCCACGAGTGCTTCCGCATGGACACCGCCGCGGCGGAGCGTGCGCTGCGTGAAAACGCCCTCACCGTGAAGGGCAAGGGCGGTAAAATCCGTATCGTCCCCATCGAGGACGACCGCATCACGATGATGCTGCAACGGCTGCTGGAGAAAACGGAACGCGGTCAAAAGCTGCTGGTGGCGGACGGCGTCCCCACTGACCGGGCCATCAATGCTATGCAGCAGTTCATCCTCCGCCACCGTGACGCCATCTGCGACCCCACCGCAGCGGACAGACGCATTACTTTCCATGGGCTGCGGCATACCTACGCCGCTGAAAAGTACACTTCCCTCGTCGATGGCGGCATGACACCGTTGGATGCCCATTTTACCGTGTCACGCCTGTTGGGACACGAGCGACCCGATGTGACGGACATCTATCTGGCGTCCGTGAAGGGAGGCGTGGCCCGTGGAGAATAAGTACCGCGACCTGCATGAGTTGCCCGTGATACTGCGGGTGGAGGACTTGATGCCTCTCCTCGACATCGGCCGCAACACTGCCTACGAACTGATCCGCAGCGGACAGATACGGAGCGTCCGTGTTGGTAGGCAAATTCGTATTCCACGGGAAGCGCTGCTGGAGTTCCTGCGGAAGTAAACATCTTCGCCACAGAAATAAAACTTGCACAACAGCCGCGCGGGATATATCATGGAGGTGGTACATTCCGCGCGGCGGAAAGGAGCGTATATGCCGCGTACAAAAACAGGGAAAGGAGCCGGCGGCACCGGTTCTATCAGAAAAATCACAACAACAAAGAACGGAAAGACCTACACCTACTGGCAAGGCCGCTACACGGAGGGCTTCGACCCCGGCACAGGCAAGCAGATCCAGCGCAGCATCACCGGAAAGACGCAAAGGGAAGTGGCGCAGAAGCTGAAGCAGGTAACGCTGGATCTCGACAATGGCGTGTATCATGCGCCGTGCAAGCTGACATTGGCCCAATGGCTGGAGATATGGTCAAAGACCTACTTGGGCGGCGTGAAGCCCAGAACAGCACACATCTACAAATCCGATATCAAGCTGCACATTCTGCCAGCGTTGGGTGCGGTGCGGTTGGAGGCGTTAAACGCGCCGATGATACAAGCCTTTTACAACGCGATGGGAGAACCGTCCGAGCAGAATCCGGAGGGCCTTTCCGCGAAAACGGTAAAGAATGTCCACGGCGTTCTCCACAAAGCGCTTCAGCAAGCGGTGCTGATCGGCTATCTGCGATACAACCCTGCCGATGCCTGCATCCTGCCACGAATAGAGCGCAAGAAAATTGAGCCTTTTGATGACACGCAGATCTCCGCATTTCTGACTGCTATACAGGGAAATCGCTTTGAAACGCTGTTTATCCTGACACTGTTCACCGGTATGCGTGAGGGCGAGGTGCTGGGCCTGACGTGGGACTGCATTGATTTTCATACAGGGATCATCTCTGTGGAAAAGCAAATGCAGCTACATCAGGACAAGGGGAGCAAGGGCTATGAGCTCGTTTCTCCGAAGAATGGACGAAGCCGCACCATCGCCGCGGCACAGACTGTCCTGATCCGATTGCAGCAGCAGCGCCGATGGCAAATGCAGCAGAAGCTGTTGCTGGGCAGCGACTGGCAAAATCCGGAGGGTCTGGTCTTTACCAATGAGTTCGGGACGCACCTGACAAAGCCGACGGTCTACCGTGAGTACAAGCGTATCGTCGCGGCCATCGGCTGTCCCAACGCTCGTTTCCACGACTTGCGTCACTCCTACGCAGTCGCCGCGATTCGAGCTGGGGATGACATCAAGACCGTGCAGGGCAATCTGGGTCACGCCACAGCGGCCTTTACACTGGACGTATACGGCCATGTGACTGACCAGATGAAGCGCGAAAGTGCCGACCGCATGGAGCGCTTTATCCGCACAGTTTCCGCCGGTTGACCCAATAAGGCTAAAAATAAGGCTAAAACCTGTTTTCGGGCACGAAAAAACTCCCGAAACACATGTGTTTCGGGAGTTTTGGTTGGAGGTGACACCCGGATTTGAACCGGGGAATGAGGGTTTTGCAGACCCTTGCCTTACCACTTGGCTATGTCACCAAGGCGTGATGTCCGAGGGACATTATACAATACATGGTAGCTGTTGTCAAGAGAAAAGCCAAATTTTCCTGTGGATAAATTTTTGCAGCGCCTGTCTCTCCCGCAAAAACGGCCCACCGGCCTGTCCTCGCACCGACTTGACAGCTATGTTATAATAGAAATGGTTGAAATTTTTGAGGAAAAAGAGGAAAAACGCTATGGAGATCACCCAAGGGGTGGCATTTGAGAGCTTCGGCTTGTCCGAAGCCACGCTGCGGGCCATCCGCAACAAGGGATATACCGTTTCCACGCCGGTCCAGGCCGGCTGCATCCCGCCTATGATGGCGGGTAAGGACGTCATCGCCAAGGCTCCTACTGGCACTGGCAAGACCATGGCCTTCGGCATCCCCATTATTGAGAAGATCGACCCGGACAGCGAAGAGGTCCAGGCCGTCATCATGGCCCCTACCCGCGAGCTGGCCATGCAGATCACCGACGAAATGCGGGATATTGCCGTGTATCACGAGGGTGTGCGGCTGGTGTGCCTGTACGGCGGCCAGCCCATCGGCAAGCAGATCAACGCCCTGAAGCGCAAGCCCCAGATCGTGGTGGCCACCCCCGGCCGTCTCAGCGACCACATGAAGCGCCGCACCGTGGTGCTGAAGGCTGTCAAGACCGTGGTGCTGGACGAAGCCGACCGTATGCTGGATATGGGCTTCATCCACGACGTGACCCGCATTCTGGACAAGATCCCCAGCCGCGAGAATCTGGGTATGTTCTCCGCCACCATCTCCCGCGAGGTGATGGATATCTCCTGGGTCTATCAGCGCGACCCGGAGGAGATCACCGTCCAGGCCACCAAGGAGAACAAGCCCGATATCCTGCAATATCGCATTGAGGTGCCCTCTGACGGCAAGGTGGACGCCATCGCCAAAATTCTGGAGCACGAGGGCTATGACCGGGTGATCTGCTTCTGCAACACCAAGGGCAACACCGAGCGGCTCACCAAGTTCCTGCAAATGCGGGGCGTGGACGCCAAGTGCATCCACGGCGACATTCCCCAGAGTAAGCGTGAGGCTGTCATGCAGCAGTTCCGGGACGGCAAGCTCCGGGTGTTCGTGGCCACCGACGTGGCCAGCCGGGGCATCGACGTGGACGATGTGGACGCCGTGTTCAACTACGACGTGCCGGAGGAGAACGAATACTACATCCACCGCATCGGCCGGACAGGCCGCGCCAAGCGCCACGGCGTGGCCTACACGCTGCTGAGCGACTTCCCCAGCCGCATGAGATTGGACGACATCGTCCGCAACACCCGCAGCCAGATCACCGCTGCCAAGGTGGCGGAGGACGGCAGTGTGGTGACGGAGTGAGATATAAAGCCGCCGTGTATCGGCCCCTGCGAGTGACCCTCTCAGTCAGCCTATTCGGCTGACAGCTCTCCCAAAGGGAGAGCCAAGGGGGAAGACCTTTGGCTTTTGCGTCAAACGCAGGCAATTACGGCAATGAAAATGCCAATTTCTTGGCTCCCCCCTCCGGGGGAGCTGGCCGCGCAGCGGCCTGAAAGGGTGTTACGGCGGAATTCCACCGCCAACCCCCTACGCAGTGATATTCTTTCCCCGCACCCCCCTGAAAGGAGCATCCCATGAAACCTACTAAACGACTCTTATCCCTGCTTCTGGCGCTGTGCATGGCGCTGACGCTTGCCGCCTGCGGCGCGGCGGAGCCGGAGCATATGACAGTCCGCGCCGCGCTGGTTGACGCGCCCCGGACCCTGGACCCGGCTCTGGCCGTTACCGAAACGGAAAAAACCGTGGCGGGGCAGCTGTTTGAGGGATTGATGAAGCAGACCTCTTCCGGTATCGTCCCCGGCCAGGCCTCCAGTTACACCTATGTGGATAATATGGACGGCACCGAGACCTATACCTTCACCCTCCGCAACGATATCTACTGGTCCGACGGTCAGAAGGTCACGGCGGGCGACTTTGTCTACGCCTGGGAACGGCTGGTGGACCCGGAGACCAACTCCCCCCACAGCTCTATTCTGAACATGGTGGCCGGCTATGCCGACGCTGTATCCGGCGACCCGGCGGCCCTCCAGGTCTGGGCGGAGGATGACCGCACCCTGGTGGTGGTCATCGAAGGCCACTGCTCCTACTTCCTGTCAGTGGTGTGTACGGCGGTGTCCACCGCGCCGGTGCGCCAGAGCGTCACCCAGCCCCAGGACGACAGCAGCGACAGTACCGATACCGCCGCCCAGCGGACCGACTGGTCCCTATCCTCCAACACACTGCTGACCAACGGCCCCTATGCCGTGTCCTCCATGAACCAGAGCGGCCTGAACGCCGCCGCGGTGAGCAAGTACTATGACGCCCGCCGCATCGGCCCTGACCGTCTGGAATTCACTTACGTTTCCGGCACAGCCGACGCTATGGCATTGTACGACAGCGGCGATGTGGACTTCGTGCTGGATGCCGGCGATGCGGAGGGCGCGGTGGAGGCCTCCTCCTCCGCCGTCAGCGTGGTGCTGGTGAACCAGATGGCCACCAGCCTCAGCGACAGCATCCGTCAGGCCATGTCCCTGGTCATCGACCGCAGCGCCCTGGCGGAGCTGGCCGTAACGGGGGACGAGGTCTACCGCGCCGCCGACGGTCTCATCCCTGACGGCATCACCACCTCCCAGGGACAGTCCTTCCGCCAGGCCAACGGCCCGGCCATCGACAACGACCCGGAGAAGTACGACCAACGATGTGAACAGGCCGTGGAGCTGCTCCACGACGCAGGCTATACCACCTCCATGCTGGAGCACATCACCCCTGTAACGCTGCTGTATGAGAGCAGCGCCGCCAACGCCAAGGTGGCCCAGGCCCTGCAAACCATGTGGCGGGAAAAACTGGGTGTCCGGATCACCGTCCGTGCCGTGGCGCCGGAGGAGATGATGAACGTGCTGCGCAGCGGCGAGTTCTCCCTGGCTCTGACCAACGTCAGCGGCGACCGCAACACCGCTCTGGGCTATCTGAACCGCTTCAGCAGCAGCCAATTGGAGAACTACGGCCAGTACTACTCCAACGCCTATGACATGCTCATCCGCACCGCCGCCAACTCCAGCAGCGACGAAGCCCGCGACGCCTATCTGGCGGACGCCGAGACCATGCTGCTGGGCAGCGGCTACGTGATGCCCCTGTATAACGAGACCTACACCTGGCTCCTGCGCCCCACCCTGACGGGCCTGCAAAACGACGGAATGGGCGTCTATTACTTCCAGAACGTGGTAAAGGCAAGTTCATAACATAAAAAAGAGAGGACGTTCTGCGTCCTCTCTTTCTCTATCTCACTCTTTACGTTTTACGTTTTTCGCGCTCAGCCGCGGTACAGCTCGCCCACGGTGGGGTTGTTGGCAGCCTGGGACTCATCGGTGTCGATGTGCATGGTGGTAGCGCCGTCCTTGTTGACGCGGACCACCACGTCGTCGAAGATCAGCTTACGGCCCTCGCCGCCGCAGGAGACCTTGATGATGTCGCCGTTTTTGATGCCCAGCTCGTTGGCCTCGTTCTCCAGGATGTGCAGATGGCGCTTGGCAATGATGACGCCCTCGGTCAGGTCCAGCTCGCCCTTGGGCCCGATGAGCTTGCAAGCGCCGGAGTCCTTCACGTCGCCGCTCTCACGAATAGGAGCGTCGATGCCCAGGGTGCGGGCGTCGGTGGCGGAAATCTCCACCTGGTCGGCCTTACGGGTGGGGCCGAGGATGGACACGTTGGCCATTTCCTTCTTGGGGCCCACGATGGTCAGACGCTCGTTGCTGGCGTACTGGCCGGGATAGGACAGGGGCTTGCGGATGGTCAGCTGATAGCCCTCGCCAAACAGCTTTTCCACGGACTCCTGGGTCAGATGGATATGGCGGGCAGACGTTTCGATCATGAAAGACATGGTGATGTTCCTCCTTGTACACGGCAAACCGTGTCATAATGTGTTGAAATATTGTATCACACCCCGTGGACGGTTGCAAGGGGAGATTTTCGCTCCATACGGCAGTTCGTCGGCTTCGTTCCGTTCTATCATTTTCACTTATTTCACCTATACAAAACTAATTCTTTACTTATTTCTTTATTGTGCTTATAATAAGCCGTTGTTTATTTGAACCGCTTATTGTAAAATACAGAACAGGAGGCAGCAGCAATGGCGAATTGTGCGATCGTGGGAATCAACTGGGGCGACGAGGGTAAGGGCCGCATGGTGGACTACCTGACGGAGCAATATGACGTAGTGGTGCGGTATCAGGGCGGCGGCAACGCAGGCCACACCGTCATCAACGACATGGGCAAATTTGCCCTGCACCTGCTGCCCTCCGGCATTTTCCGCAAGGGCGTCATGAACATTCTGGGCAACGGCGTGGCGCTGGACTGCGAAAATCTGGTGCAGGAGATGGACACCCTTCGGGCCGCCGGCGTCAGTATCTCTCCGGAAAACCTGATGGTCAGCAGCCGCGCATCCCTCCTGCTGCCCTGGCACCGGGAGCTGGACGCCCTGGAAGAAGCCCGGCTGAAGGACAAGAAATACGGCTCCACCAAGCAGGGTATCGCCCCCTTCTACTCCGACAAATACCAGAAAAAGACCGTCCAGGCCGGCGAGCTGCTGTATCCCGACCACCTGAAGGCCCATTTGCAGGACCTGCTGGAGTGGAAAAACCTGATCCTCCAGAAGGTCTACGGCGCAAAGGGCTATACCATGGAGGAGCTGACGGCGTGGCTGGACACCTACGCCGCGCAGGTGCGCCCCTATGTGGCCGACACCGGCCGCTATCTGCGCCAGGCCCAGGAGGAGAGCAAGTCCATCCTCTTCGAGGGTCAGCTGGGCGCATTGCGGGACCTAGACTATGGCATCTACCCCTACACCACCTCCTCCAACACCATCGCCGCCTACGCCCCCGTGGGCGCGGGTCTGCCCACCGCCAAGATCGACCAGGTGGTGGGCGTGGTGAAGGCCTATTCCTCCTGCGTGGGCGAAGGTCCCTTCACCTGCGAGTGGTTCGGCGAGGACGCGGAGAAGCTCCGCGAGGCCGGCGCCGAGTACGGCGCCAAGACCGGCCGTCCCCGCCGCGTGGGCCCCATCGACCTGGTGGCCACCCGCTACGGCGTGGAGGTGCAGGGCGCGACAAATATCGCCCTGACCAAGCTGGATATCCTCAGCTATATGGAGAATATCCCCGTCTGCGCCGCCTATGAGATCGATGGCCAGATCACCCGCGACTTCCCCTTCCCCGCCGTGCTGGAAAAGGCCAAGCCTGTGATGGAGTACCGCCCCGGATGGCAGTGCGACATCTCCGCCGCCCGCACCTGGGAGGACCTGCCCCAGGCCGCCCGTGAGTACGTGGAGTATGTGGAGCAGTCCATCGGCTGCCACATCGGCTATGTGTCCGTGGGCGCTGAGCGGGAGAGCTTGATCGTTAGATAAAGGGTATTCCGCAGCCTCGTCCACGGGAGAAGGTTTCGCCCTCCAGGGCGACCTACTTTTGTCAACAGTGACAAAAGTAGGCAAAAGCACCGGAAGGAACCTCCGGTTCCTTCACCTCCCGGCGCGCTATAACGTGTACGAAGACAATAATGCTTGCCACACGTTCACACGGTATTTCCTTTTTCGTTTCATCAAAAGGATCGTCCCTTCTCCAGCGCCGCTGCCGCTGACACGCATAATGAACAACGCTGTTGGTTCTACCGTCGAGAAGATGAGCGGCAGCGGCGCAGAATGGAAGTCGATGCGTCATACACAGCGAAATCAAATATTTTCCGCGAACGCGTGGTAAAAGGCCGCAAATTCGCAAAAAGAACAGCGTGCAGGAACTCCAGAAACCTGGGTTTCTGGTTGTCCTTTTGGTCACTTTTGGGACAACGGCCAAAAGTGACTCGCGCTTGGAAGCGTGAAACGCTCCAAACCCATTCCAATCATGCCGCCAACGGCGGCATACCGCAGCTTTTCACTTTTCTCTCTTCACTCTTCACTTCTCAGGAGGCCACCCTATGTCCCATTCCACCTA
This sequence comes from uncultured Oscillospiraceae bacterium, assembly GCA_934574095.1. GTDB lineage: Bacteria > Bacillota > Clostridia > Oscillospirales > Oscillospiraceae > Vescimonas. The sequence continues at coordinate 12,746 of CAKTMW010000044.1, forward strand.
CCACTCCCCTTTGGCGTCGCGGTACGCCTCGGACTATATGCTGCGGCTGTTCTCTGACGACAGCCGCTATCAGACCTGGCGGCGGCTGTGGACGGCGCTGGCCCGCGCTCAGCACCAGCTGGGGCTGCCCATTACGGCGGAGCAGGTGGCGGAGCTGGAGGCTCACATCACCGACATTGACTACGACGTGGCGGCGGCCCGTGAGCGGGAGGTTCGCCACGACGTGATGGCCCACGTGTACGCCTACGGCAAGGCCGCCCCGTCAGCGGCGGGTATCCTCCATCTGGGCGCTACCAGCTGCTACGTCACCGACAACGCCGACCTGATCCTGTACCGGGACGGCCTGAAATACCTGCGAGGCCAGCTGCTGGCGGTGCTGGCCAATCTGGCGGCCTTTGCTGAGAAGTATGCCGCCATCCCCACGCTGGGCTACACCCACTATCAGCCCGCCCAGCCCGTCACGGTGGGCAAGCGGGCCACGCTGTGGATGCAGGACTTCCTGTCCGATCTGGAGGAGCTGGATCACCTGCTGTCTACTATGAAATTCCTGGGCTGCCGGGGCACCACCGGCACCGAGGCCAGCTTTATGGAGCTGTTTGACGGCGACGAGGAGAAGATCGACGAGATGAACCGCCGCATTGCCGGAGAATTCGGCTTTGCGGAGTGCTTCTCCGTCTGCGGCCAGACCTATCCCCGGAAGGTAGACAGCCGGGTGCTGAACTGCCTCAGCTCCATGGCTCAGAGCGCCTATCGCATGGCCAACGACATCCGGCTTTTACAGCATGACCGGCAGGTGGAGGAGCCCTTTGGCGAGAGCCAGATCGGCTCGTCCGCCATGGCCTACAAGCGCAACCCCATGCGGTGCGAGCGCATTTGCTCTCTCAGCCGCTATCTGATGGCCGACGCCGCCAACGCGCCCATGACCGCCTCCGTCCAGTGGATGGAGCGGACGCTGGATGACTCCGCCAACCGCCGTATCTCTCTGCCAGAGGGCTTTTTGTGCGCCGACGCGGTGCTGCGGCTGTGCCAGAATGTGACCAACGGCCTGCGCGTCAACGAGGCCATTGTCGACCGCACCCTGCGGGAGTATCTGCCCTTCCTGGCCACGGAGGACTTGATGATGGAGGCGGTGAAGCGGGGCGGTGACCGGCAGCAACTCCACGAGATCATCCGCCGCCACTCCATGGCCACCACCGCCCGGATGAAGGAGGGCCTGCCCTGCGACCTGCTGGATCGGCTGGCGGCTGACCCGGCCTTCGGCCTGACCCGCGCCGAGCTGGACGCCCTGATGGACCCCCAGCGCTACATTGGCCGCTGTCCCCAGCAGGTGGCACGGTTTCTGGCCCAGTGCGCCCCGCTGCTGCGTGAGGCCCATGCCGCCGACGGCGACATCACGGTATAACACAATGTCACCCAATGCCCCGGTCTTTTGGACCGGGGCATTGCCATTTTTCTTCCGCTGTGTTACCATCGATTGACAAGGGCAGACACGGTTTTGACGGGCAGAAATGCGCCCATACTGCGTCAAGTCCCTTGACAATACGGCAAGTATTCTCTGCGGGCCTTTTCTTGTCTGGACACATTTCTGTTCCGGCAAAACTGTCTTACACCTGCCAGCGATGGATTTTCGAGTGATTTTTGGTTTTTGAGACGCAGGCTTGCTGACGCAAGCCAAGGCGAAAAGGGCAAAAAGCGCCGGAAAGACGCGCTGTCAGGCGTGTTTGCCCTTGTCAATCGATGGTACCATGAAAAAACACAGGAGGCTGACCATGGAACTTTCTTTTCAATTAGACCCTGTCAACGGCGCTGGCTGCCTGTGCCATGCCGCAGGCAAAAACGGCGCTGCGACCTTCCCCCTGACGCCCCCGGCCTATGACGGCCGCCCCCACGATACCGCCGCCCTGGCCGGGTGCTATACCGCGGCGCTGGACGCCGCCCTGGCGGCGGGCTGTGACGCTGTGTCCATCCCCACCCTGGGCGCGGCGGGCGGCTGGCCGCCCCAGTTCGCCGTGCCTGTAGCTCTGGTGGCGGCGGACAATTGGGAAAAGGCCCACCCCGGCGCGGCGCTGGATGTGACGCTGCTGGCCCCGGATCAGCGGACCTACGACCTCTATGAGGAATTTGCCGTCACGGAAAAGGACGTCCCCCGCCCCGGTAATGTGGTGGGCTTCTTCCACGAATACGGCCCCAACGGCTGGTTCAGCAACTGGTATCCGGCGGTGTTCACCGTGGACGGCGTCACCTACCTGAACGCCGAGCAGTACCTCATGCACCAGAAGGCCCTGTGCTGCGGCGACGAGGCCACCGCCCAAAAGGTCATGGAGAACCCCGACCCCAAGACGGTGAAGCTGCTGGGCCGGGCCATCACCCCCTATGACGACGCCAAGTGGGCCGCCGTGCGGCAGGAGGTCATCTACCGGGGCCTGCTGGCCAAATTCGGCCAGAACAGCGGCCTGAAGCACCAGCTTCTGGCCACCGGCGATGCCCTGATCGCCGAGTGTTCCCCCAACGACCGCATCTGGGGCATTGGCCTGCCCCTGGACGACCCCCGCTGCCAGGACCCCGCCCAGTGGCAGGGCCAAAGCATCCTGGGTAGCACCCTCATGCGGATCCGCACCCAGCTGCGGCAGGAATCGTAACACAAAGGCTCCCTCCGGGGAGCCTTTTTTATTATGCCGCGCAGCGGCACACCACAGTTCTTCGTTCTTCACTCTTACCTCTTCACTGATACGCAAAAGAGCCATCCCTCGCGGGATGGCTCTTTTTTGTATTACTTATTTTTCTTCGGGTTCGGTAGATTCCTTTTCCTTGGCGATCTTGGCCAGTTCTTCCTCCTCCAGCACCCGGTAGGCCACCTTGCCCACCAGCGTCTTGGGAAGCTCTGCGCGGAACTCGATATCGTAGGGCATGGCGTACTTGGCCACATGCTTGCGGCAGTAGCCCAGCAGGGCGTCGCGGGTGCCCGCGTTGGCCTCGACGCCGGGCTTGAGCATGACGAAGGCCTTCACCTTCTGCATCTTATAGGCGTCGGGCACACCGATGACGCAGCTCATCTGCACCATGTCGTTGGCGTCCAGAATGTTCTCGATCTGGCCAGGATACACGTTATAGCCGGAGGAAATGATCATCCGCTTGGCGCGGCCCCGGAAGTAGATGAAGCCCTGCTCGTCCATGACGCCCAGGTCGCCGGTATAGACCCACGTCAGGCCGTCATCGTGCTTGCGGAGGGTCTTGGCCGTCTCGTCGGGGTGGTTCATGTACTCCTTCATGACGGTGGGGCCCGCCAGCAGGATCTCGCCCTCCTCGCCGTAGGGCAGCTCCTCGTCGGTGCCGGGCTTGACGATCTTGATATAGGTATCCGGGAAGGGCAGGCCGATGGAGCCCTCCTTATACATATGGGTGGGGGTCAGGCAGCAGGCGGTGACGGTCTCGGTGGTGCCGTAGCCCTCCCGCACCTGAATGACGGCGTGGTGGTC
>CAKTMW010000045.1 GCA_934574095.1 uncultured Oscillospiraceae bacterium
AGACCACCTCACACTGCGTTTTATCATACAACAAAAACTCGCTGTTGTCCAGTCTTATGCGGGAATTCTTCCTGAAAATTTGTCTTTTTTGTCGGTAACTTAGCCTGTTTTCCTTTCATTTTTTCTGGTCTTGCGTTCCGCCTTCGCCCATGCTACAATATGTAGGGATAAGCTGCCGGAAACTGCCGGTGGTTTTTCCAGCAAAAGGAAACTGTGATACGGTACGGAAAGGAGCTTTTCCTATGCTCGATCGGGTACAATTGAAATATGAGGCCAAGGCCATCACCAAAAACGCCAAGGTGTCGGCCTATGTGTTCACGCTGCTGTTCCTGGCCATCCGGGTGGCTCTGGACGGCGTCGACTGGCTGATCTCCGGCGCACCCCAGACGCAGCTGGTCACCTATATGCAGGACTATATGCCGGAATTCAGCGCCTATCTGACGCTCACCCAGCCTGTGCTTCACCTTCCGGCGGTGGTGGCGGGCTTCCTCTCCATTGTGCTGTCGCTGGCGTCCCTGGTGCTGGGCGCGGGGTATATCCTGTACGCCCTGAACGTCCGCAAGGGGCTGGAGACCCCCTATTCCACCCTGTTCGACGGCTTTCTGTTCGTGGGCAAGATCATCCTGCTGGAGATCGTCATCAGCATCTTCGTGTTCCTGTGGTCGCTGCTGTTCATCATCCCCGGCATCATCGCCGGATACCGCTACCGCTTCGCCCTGTATAACCTCTGCGAGAATCCGGAGATGGGCGTGATGGAGGCGCTGCACATGAGCAAGGCCCAGACCCGCGGCCACAAGTGGGAGCTGTTCGTGCTGGACCTGAGCTTCATCGGCTGGAACATTCTCTGCGCCCTGACCCTGGGCATCCTGTCCATCTGGATCATGCCCTACGTCCAGCAGACGGATATCGGGTATTTCCAGGCCATCAAGCAGATGTCCGGCGTGGGCTTCCAGCCGCCCCAGGACGACGGCCAGTTCCGCCAGGATGACCGCTTTGACGGCGGCCCCTCCGGCTGGGACCCGGAACGGTAAAATAGCAGATCGCCCCCGGAAGCCCTTCCGGGGGCTTCTTTTGGGCATTTTTTTGACGATTTGTACAAAGGGAGTTGTTCAATTTTTGTGAATTTATTGGTTTGCTTTTCGCGGGTTTTTCGTTATAATGAAGAGACAACCGTGATATACGGTTGTCAGGGAGTATCCTAATCGATACCCCGGCGATTTGTCGCCTTGTGGTTTATATGGTAGGGAAAAGGGAGGACGCAAGTCCTCCCTTTTCCTGTGTTTTGGGGTGTGGCGGTAAACGCAGGAGGCGTTATGCCTATTTCGTAGGGGCGACCCTTGCGGTCGCCCGAAACAGTGATTTTGCCATGCGGGCGGCCGCAAGGGCCGCCCCTACAAACGTTTACCGTACCTGTTGCGTTCACCGGGCGGCGGGCCACGCGGGGCCCGCCCTACGGGAATACAGCAAGACTCTGTAGGGCGGGGCCCATGTGCCCCGCCGCTATTCCCATCATGCCGCCGCAGGCGGCATACCGCAGCTCTTCACTTTTCACTCTTCGCTCTTCTCTGCAAAAAAGCTGCCCTTCCGGGCAGCTTTTCTCATGATACTTCATTCCGCCTGATAGGGGACTTCCAGCTCCTCCGGCTTGCGGAGGAACTTGCGGAAATCGTTGCAGAAGGCGGCGTATTCATAGCCGGTGCAGATGCGCTCGTCCATCACCACGCCCAGCGGCATGATCTTCTTGTTGAGATTGCCGCTCATGTAATCCGGCACCGGCTTGCCCATGCAGACAAACACACTGGTGGTGCCGAACTCGTAGCAGTGGTGGTGGATATAGCTGGTCTTGATGGAGGCCAGGTTGGTGATGAACATACTGGTGTGGAAGGGACTCAGGTCGATGATCTTCCGGGGCAGCAGGCCCAGCTTATCCAGATGGTAGGCCAGCCAGATGACGAGCTTGGGCAGCAGGGGGATGGAGAACATCATCCGGGCGAACTTGTCGGTGCTGTTCTTCTGCTCGGTGGCGGCGTTGGCGGACACGGCGTCGGTGATCTTCTGCTGGATGGAGAACACGGTGTCCTCCGGTGTCAGGAAGATTTTCAGAGACGTCTCGTCGGGCCGTCCGTCCGCCAGCTTCTTCAGGATGACGAAGGACACGCAGAAGTGGTTCCGCTTGTATACCTTGCTGTTCATGATGAAGTAGTTCAGCTTGGGGTTATACATCACCGCCCGATAATAGGCGGCGATGATGACGGCCATATGGTTGATCCGGACGCCGGCGCGGCGCTTCTCCCGGATATAGGTTTTGATGAGCTCTTCGTCGATATACTCGGTGATGGTATTCTGTGCGTCATACCGCTTGGGCATGATATAGGGGATAGCCGCCACAATGGGCGGAAGGTCTTTGACACGCTTGCCGTCAGGACGCATGGGGCAACTCCTCGATTCTATGGTTTTCGACTTTATTATACGGGATAGCGTTAAGAATTGCAACCATAGGGGGAAGAGAATTTTTTCTTTACCTTTTTCCGGATATTTGGTATACTATAATTTATTATATGAAGGAAACGAAAGGAGGCGGGCGAACCATGAAATTTCCGTCCTGGCATGTGGCGCAAGAGAACTGCGCCGCGGCGGAACGTCTGGCCGACGCGGGCTACCCCTATCTGGTGTCCGGCATACTGGCCAGCCGTGGTGTGGAGCAGGCCGAAGACGCGGCCGACTTCCTGACCCAGGAGACGACGCTGGCCCATTCTCCATTCCTGATGCGGGACATGGACAAGGCCGTGGAACGGATCGCACAGGCTATCGCCGCCGGAGAGAGGATCGCGATTTTTGGCGACTATGACGTGGACGGCATCACCGCCACGTGCATTATGGTGGACTATCTGAAAAGCCGGGGAGCCGACGTGGTGCACTACATCCCCCGCCGCATCGAGGACGGCTACGGCCTGAGCTGCGACGCCATCGAGGGGCTGCGCAAGGGCGGCGCCACGCTGCTGGTGACGGTGGACTGCGGCATCACCGGCGTGGACGAGGTGGCCTTTGCCCGCTCCATCGGCATGGACGTGGTGGTGACGGACCACCATGAGTGCAAGGAAACGCTGCCGGTGGCCTGCGCTGTCGTCGACCCCCGCCGCAGCGACTGCGAGTACCCCTTCAAGCACCTGGCCGGATGCGGCGTGGCGCTGAAGCTGGTGCTGGCCCTGGGCGGCCCGGACCGGGAGGAGGCCCTCTTCTCCCGCTACTGTACGCTGGCCGCCGTGGGCACGGTGGCCGACGTGATGCAGATGACCGGCGAGAACCGCACCATCGTGTCCCGCGGTCTGGCCACGCTGGACCGCTCGGACTTTATCGGGCTCCACGCCCTGCTGAAAGAGGCCGGTCTTGCCGGACGGGAGATATCCTCGGTGCAGATCGGCTTCGTGCTGGCGCCCCGCATCAACGCGGCGGGCCGCATGGGTGCGGCGGACATGGCGGCGGACCTGCTGCTGTGTCAGGACCCCGCCAGGGCGGAGGAGCTGGCCAAGGCCCTGTGCGCCCTGAACCGGGAGCGGCAGAGCGTGGAGCAGACCATCTACTCCCAGGCGGAGGAGATGATCGAAAAGATGCCGGAGGACCAGCGCCGTGCGCTGGTGCTGGCGTCGGAGACGTGGCACCAGGGCGTGGTGGGCATCGTGGCCTCCCGCCTCAGCGAAAAATACTCCCGTCCCAGCTTTATGATCCACCTCAACGGAACCGTGGGCAAAGGCTCCTGCCGCAGCTGGGGCGGCTTCAACCTGTTCGCCGCGCTGGAGAGCTGCTCGGACCTGCTGCTGGGCTTCGGCGGCCACGAGCTGGCGGCGGGCTTTACCATTGACGAGGCCAACATCCCGGCCTTCCGGGACCGGATGAACCAATACGCCGCCGAATACTGGGTGGGCAAGGCGCCGGAATCGGTGCTGGAGATCGACATGGAGCTGCGCCAGCCCAGCCGGGTCACGCTGCAGGAGGTGGAGGCGCTGAGTGCGCTGGAGCCCTACGGCAGCGGCAACGCCCGGCCCCTGTTCTGCCTGATGGGGGCCACGCTGCTGCGGACCCAGAACGTGGGCCAGAACCGGCACCTGAAGCTGCGGCTGGGGAAGGGCAGCGCCCAATTCGACGGCATCTTCTTCTCCACCACCGCCTTCGCCTGCGGCTGCGCCGAGGGCGACCGGGTGGACGCGGCCTTCTATTTACAGGTCAACGAGTTTCGGGGCAGCCGCACCGTGCAGCTGCAGATGGTGGACATCCGGCCCTCTCTCTTCGCCAGCAGCCGGGAGCAGGAGTGCCTGGCGCTGGTGGCGCAATGCGCGGCGGGCGGCACGGTGTCCGCCAAAAACGCCCGGCGGATGCTGCCCACCCGCGAGCAGTACGTGACCGTGTGGCGGGCGCTGGAGCACATGGTCCCGGCGGAGGGACTGCACACGGCGTATCTGCCGCTGCTGCGGACGCTGAGCGCCGCGCTGGGCAAGACCGACGCCTTCCTGCGGGGGGCCTTCTGCCTGGCGGTGTTCCGGGAGCGGGGGCTGCTGGACGTCACCACCCAGGGGGACGACGTGACGATGCGCCTGGCAGGAAAAGATAAAAAAGTCAAGCTGGAGGATTCCGCATACATACAGCGTCTCACCGACGCGGAGACAGGACGGGGAGGAGGTGTCGCCCAATGAGCAAAACCGTGGATATCGAGGCCATGTACCGGCATCTGGAGGACACCGTCCGGGGCTATAACCCCTCGGCCAACTTCCCGCAGATACGGCAGGCCTATGAGTTTGCCTGCGACCTGCACGGCCCCCAGCTGCGCAAGGACGGCTCCCCCTTCGTGACCCACCCCCTGGCGGTGGCCCAGATCGTGGCGGAGGAACTGCATCTGGACAGCGAGTCCATCGTGGCGGCGCTGCTGCACGATACCATCGAGGACACCGCCGCCACCCACGAGCAGCTGGCCAAGCTGTTTTCCCCCACCATCGCCGACCTGGTGGAGGGCGTCAGCAAGCTGACCCGCGTCCACTACACCTCCAAGGAGGAGGAGCAGATGGAGAACCTGCGGAAGATGCTGATGGCCATGAGCAAGGACATTCGCGTCATCCTCATCAAAATCTCCGACCGGCTCCACAACATGCGCACCATGGAGTACCAGACGCCGGAGAAGCAGAAGCAGAAGTCCTTCGAGACCATGGAGATTTACGCGCCCATCGCCCACCGGCTGGGTATGCAGAAGATGAAGTGGGAGTTGGAGGACCTCTCCCTGAAATATCTGGACCCCGTGGGGTATCAGGAGATCACCGAGGCGCTGGACGAGAAGGCGGCGGAGTACGACGGGTTCATGTCCGCCGTTCACGACCGCATCGTGACGCGGCTCCGGGAGGAGGGCATCGAGGCCACCGTCTACGGCCGCATGAAGCATCCCTACTCCATCTACCGCAAGATGTACACCCAGAACAAGAGTCTGGACGACGTGTTCGACCTGTTCGCCTTCCGCGTCATCGTGGACACGGTGGCGGACTGCTATAACGTGCTGGGCATCATCCACGACCTGTTCAAGCCCATTCTGGGCCGGTTCAAGGACTATATCGGCACCCCCAAGCCCAATTTATACCAGAGCCTGCACACCACCGTGGTGGGCGAGAGCGGCATCCCCTTTGAGGTGCAGATTCGCACCAAGGAGATGCACGAGGTGGCGGAATACGGCATCGCCGCCCACTGGAAGTACAAGCAGAACGGGCAGGGCGGCGGCGACGAGGGCCGCTACGAGTGGGTGCGCCGCCTGCTGGAGAATCAGGAGGGCGCCGACGCGGAGGATTTCATCCACTCCCTGAAGGTGGATATGTTCGCCGACGAGGTGTTCGTGTTCACCCCCAACGGCGACGTCATCAACCTGCCCGCCGGGGCCACCCCCATCGACTTTGCCTATAACATCCACTCCGCCGTGGGCAACCACATGGTGTCCGCCAAGGTCAACGGCCGCATCGTGCCGCTGAACCACCGGCTGCAAAACGGCGACGTGGTGGAGGTCACCACCAGCCAGAGCGCCCACGGCCCCAGCCGCGACTGGATCAAGATCGCCCGCTCCAGCAACGCCCGCAGCAAGATCCGCCAGTGGTTCAAGCGGGAGAAGCGGGACGAGAACATCGTCAACGGCCGCCAGAGCTTCGAGTCGGAGCTGAAGCGCACCGGCGTCTCCCTGAAGGAGCTGCTGGCGGACGAGAACGTGCCCAATGTACTGAAAAAGCTCAGCTTCAACTCCGTGGACGATATGTACGCCGCCATCGGCTACGGCGGCGTGACGGCGCTGAAGGTCATCGGCCGGCTGCGGGAGGATATCCAGCGTATCCTGCACCAGCACCAGGCGGAGCGGCAGGCGGAGGTGCCTGTGGCGGGCCAGCCGGAGGTGATGCGGCCCGCCGTGCCCCAGCGGAAGGGCGAGCACGGTATCATCGTGGAGGGCCTCAGCAACTGTCTGGTGAAGTTCTCCAAGTGCTGCTCCCCCGTGCCGGGAGACGATATCGTGGGCTTCATCACACGCGGCTACGGCGTGTCCGTCCACCGGGCGGACTGCCCCAACGTACTGCGCTCCAGGGACAACCCCGCCGAGGCGGGCCGCTGGATACGGGTCAGCTGGGCCGACAAGACCGGCGAGGAGTACCATACCCTGCTGCAGATCGTGGCCAAGGACCGCATCAGCCTGATCGTGGACGTGTCCACGGTGCTGTCGGCCACTAAGACGCGGGTGCTGTCCCTGAACGCCCGCTCCACGCCGGACGGCTTCGCCCTGCTGGACCTGGGCATCGAGGTAGGCGGCCGGGACCAGCTGAAGACCGTCATGAGCCGTCTGGAGCAGATTCAGGGGGTCATGAAGGTGACGCGGCCGGCGGGGTAAAAGTAGCCGGCATGTCATTCCGAACCCCTTGGCCCCCTCTGTGAGGGGGCTGGCGAGCGCAAGCGAGACTGGGGGAGAGAATTTAAGTCTTTTATTCTCTCCCTCCGGCGCTTCGCGCCACCTCCCTCGCAGAGGGAGGCAAAGAAACGGATTGCCGCGTCGGGCTTACGCCCTCCTCGCAATGACAGTAGGGGCGACCCTTGCGGTCGCCCGCACAGCAAATGATCGATCCGGGCGACCGCGAGGGTCGCCCCTACGTACCAACGTTGAATACTATCTGTATAAAGGAGAACAAATTATGCGCGCTGTATTGACCCGCGTGAAACACGCCTCCGTCACCATCGACGGAAAAGTACACGGCCAGATCGGCGAGGGCTTCCTGATCCTGCTGGGCATCACCCATGAGGACACCGAGGCCCAGGCCGTCAAGCTGGCGGACAAGCTGACGGGCCTTCGCATCTTCGAGGATGAGAACGGCAAGATGAACCGCGGTCTGGACGAGGTGAAGGGCGAGCTGCTGGTGGTCTCCCAGTTCACCCTGTACGGCAACTGCAAGAAGGGCCGCCGCCCCGAATTTCTGGCCGCCGCGCGGCCTGAGGTGGCCATCCCCCTGTACGAGAAGTTCGTGGAACTGTGCCGCGCCAAGGGCTTCCACACCGAGACCGGCGAGTTCGGCGCCTACATGCAGGTGGACAGCCTGAACGACGGCCCGCTGACGCTGGTGGTGGACACCGACCAGCTGTAAGGAGGGCGCTTGCATGAAGGTACTGTCTCTCATGGTGGGTCCCATCATGACCAACTGCTACATCCTCTGTGACGAGGAGGCCAGGGTCTGCGCCGTTATCGACCCCGGCGACGAGCCGGAGCGCATCGCCGCCATGATCGCCTCCTCCGGCTGCACCCCCACTATGATCCTGCTGACCCACGGCCACTTTGACCACTGCACCGGCGTGGCGGGCCTGCTGGAAAAATGGCCAGAGCTGCCGGTCTACATTCACTGCGCCGACGTGACCGACGGCGCAGGCGGCGAGCTGACCTTCCGCCGCCTGGGCGAGAAGAACCAGCGGTACTATCAGGAGGGCGACAGGCTGACGGTGGGCGGCCTGACCCTGGACGTGCTGGAGACCCCCGGCCACTCTCAGGGTTCCGTGTGTCTGCTGGTGGAGGGCCAGGGCGTGATCTTCGCCGGAGACACGCTGTTCCGCTGCTCCTGCGGCCGGTGCGACTTCCCCGGCGGCGACTACCGGGCCATGCTGCGATCGCTGGCCCGTCTGGGTCGGCTGGAGGGGCAGTACACCGTCTATCCCGGCCACGACTCCGCCACCGACATGGACTATGAGCGGAAGTACAATCCCTATATGAAGCAGGGCATGAACGCATGAAGCTGATCTTTACCGGTCACAACGACCGTTACGCCATCGAGCAGGACCTGCTGGCCTTCTTCCCCGCGGAGCGTCCGGTGTACGACCCGGACGCGGCGGAGGACAGCTGCGCCTGGGTGAAGCTCTCCCAAGGGAATACCTACGCCACCGCGACCACCCGCATCCGCTATCAGGGGCGGGAGGGCCGCGGTCTTTCCCGTGTGCGCATCGACCCGGCCCTGACCCCCTATCAGCAGGAGGGACTGCGGCAGCGGGCGCTGAAAATGAGCTTTTTCAAGGCGGCGGTGGAGATTCTGGGCCGCGTTCCCGCCTGGGGCAGTCTGACGGGCGTACGGCCCGCCAAGCTGGCGGCCAGATTGCTGGGCAGCGGCATGACGCCCCGGCAGGCGGACCGTGAACTGGAGCGCACCTATCAGGTATCCGCGCCCCGCCGTCGCATGTGCATCGAGGCGGCGCAGGCGGGCATCGCCGCCAAGGAGGCGCTGGCCCCCAACGACATCTCCCTCTACATCGGCATTCCCTTCTGCCCCACACGGTGCGCCTATTGCAGCTTTGTCTCCCAGGCGGTGGAGCGCTCCTTCAAGCTGATGGAGCCGTATCTTCAGGCGCTGGAGCGGGAGATCACCCTGGCGGCCCAGATGGTGCAGGACACGGGGCTGCGCATCAAGTCCTTCTACATGGGCGGCGGCACCCCCACCACCCTGTCGGCCAGGCAGATGGACCATCTGCTGACCCACCTGAACCGCAGCTTCGATCTCAGCGGCGTGGTGGAGTACTGCATCGAGGCGGGCCGCCCCGACACCATCGACCGGGAGAAATTGCAGGTGCTTCTCGACCACGGGGCCGACCGCATCAGCGTCAACCCCCAGTCCCTGGACGACAACGTGCTGCGGGCCATCGGCCGCCGGCACTCGGCGGCGGATATTCTGGCCGCCATGGAGCTGGCCACCTCCATGGGGTTCCCCCACGTGAACATGGACCTGATCGCCGGACTGCCCGCCGACACGCCGGAGGGTTTCCGGAAGACCCTGGACCAGTGCATCAAGAGCGGGGCGGACAACATCACCGTCCACACGCTGGCGCTGAAAAAAGGCAGCCGCCTGACGCTGGAGGGCAGCCCCATCCCCTCGGCCGAGGCCGTGGCGGAAATGCTGGACTACGCTGACCCCACCCTGCGCGCCGCCGGGTTCGCCCCCTACTATCTCTATCGCCAGAAGTACATGTCCGGCAGCTTTGAGAACGTGGGCTGGTGCATATCCGGCGCGGAGGGGCTATATAATATCTACATCATGGAGGAGCTCCACAGCATCCTGTCCCTGGGCGCGGGCGGCTCCACCAAAATGGTGGATATCCGCCGGGATGACCGCATCGACCGGGTCTTCCACCCCAAGTACCCCACCGAGTACATCCAGCGGCAGGACCAGGTGGCGGCGGACCTGGAAAAGTTCGCCACCTTCCACCGGGAGATGCTGGGAAATCTGGGGAAGTAAGGCAAATAACCCCCGGATAAATGACCGTAGGGGCCGCTGGATACGGTAAACGGTGCGTAGGGGAGGGGTTCTACCCCTCCCGCTCGGTTTACGATGGCATTTCCGTGAAACGGTGGGCGGGGTAGAACCCCGCCCCTACGAAAAGGTACGAAAACCCATTGTGGGGGCCGATGCCCGCGCAGTGGAGCGAAGCGGAACGAGTACCCTTGGGGTGCATCGGCCCGCATAAGGAAAGCAAAACCCTGTCGTTCCGAGCCAGTGCGCACACTGGCGTGGGGAGCGATCCGAGCGCTGCCAGTGGCAGATGAAGCGAGTGGCAGCGGCCAAAATTTCGGCGGCTTTGATGCCGCTGCGAAATTTTGGGCACCGTAACAGGGAATCCGTTCCCTCGTAGTACGGTGAAAATCAAGATGGATGCTACGGCAGCATAGCTGCCGAGATCGACACTAAAAATATGCCACCGGCATATTTTCTTAACGTGTCGACATCGGTCACTGGCTCGGAATGACAGTTTCTTATCCGGCGGGGCGTCGAGGACGCCGCCCCCTACCAATATTTGCGCATATCAAATCCTACTCAAAGCAAGGAGGTGGCGGATTGCAGCGCAGACAGAGTTTTTTGAGCGGCGCGGCCATTCTGGCCGGGGCTGTGGCCGTCACCAAGGTGCTGGGGGCGCTGTATAAGATACCCCTGGGCAACCTGCTGGACAGCCGGGGCATGGCCCACTTCTACGCCGCCTACAACGTCTATAACCTGCTGCTGATGCTGTCCACGGCGGGACTGCCGCTGGCCGCCTCCCGGCTGGTGGCCCGTGCGGAGGCCTTGGGCCGTTACGGCCAGGCCCGGCGGGTGTTCCGCTGTGCGCTGGCGCTGCTGGGCGGGCTGGGACTGCTGTTCTCGGCGGTCATGTTCTGCCTGCCCCAGACCATGGCGTCCCTGCTTCACGACCCGCTGGCGGCGGAGGCCATCCGGGTATTGGCTCCGTCGGTGCTGTGCGTGTGTCTCACCTCCGCCATCCGGGGCTATACCCAGGGGCTGGGGAACATGACCCCCACCGCCGTCAGCCAGATCATCGAATCCGCCTGCAAACTGCTGGTGGGGCTGGGACTGTGCGCCTTTCTGCTGCGCCATGGCGCGGCCCCGGAGACCGGCGCCGCTGGAGCCATCGCGGGCGTCACCTGCGGCACGGCGCTGGGATTGCTGTTCCTGCTGTGGGCGCTGCACCGCTGTCCCAGAGAGAGCGGCGGGCCGCTGGAGCCGGTGGGGGAGACCCTGCGCCAGCTCTTGCGGATCGGCGTCCCCATCACCGTGGCGGGCGGGGCCATGAGCCTGATGACCCTGCTGGACCAGTCCCTGGTGCTGGGCACTTTGCAGACCAGGCTGGGCTATTCCGCCGAGGCCGCCGCGGAGCTGTACGGCCAGTACACCTTCGGCATGACGCTGTTCGTGCTGCCGCCCTCCTTTATCTATCCTCTGACGGTGTCCCTGATCCCCGCCATCACCCAGGCCCGGACCCGGCATGACGAGGGCGCCGCCGCGTCCCTGACCGCTTCGGCGCTGCGGATGACGGCGCTGTTGGCCCTGCCCATGGGGGCGGGTCTCAGCGTACTGGCGGGCCCCATCCTGCGCCTGCTCTACCCCGCCGTGCCGGAGACGGCCCAGGCCGCCGCCTATCACCTGACGGTGCTGGGCGCCGCCAGCATCTTCGTGTGCCTGATGGTGGCCACCAACGGCATTTTACAGGCCAACGGCCGGGAGAATATCCCCATCTGGACGCTGCTGGCGGGCGGCGCGCTGAAGATCGTCACCAACTACCTGATGGTGGGCAATCCGGACATGGGCATTCGCGGCGCGCCGGTAGGCACGCTGTACAGCTACGCCCTGATCGTGGTGCTGAACCTGCTGGCCGTATACCGGTGCCTGAAGGGCCGGGTGGATCTCTTCCGCTGCCTGTGGCGTCCCGTGCTGTGTACGGCGGTGATGGCCCTGGCGGCCCGGTCCTGCTATGCCCTGCTGGCGGCCCGCGTTTCCCAGAATCTGGCAGTCCTGCTGGCCATCGCGGCGGCAGCGGCGGTCTACGCCATTCTGGCGCTGGCCCTGGGCGTGGTGACGGCAGAGGACCTGCGCCGCCTGCCAAAGGGGGAAAAATGGGCCCAGAGACTCCATCTTCGGTGATTTTTTTGCCCTTTCTGTGGAAAAGGGGTTGCAATGAAGCGCCAAATATGGTAAATTTCTATTGCCCTTTTCTTTGGGCAGCCGTTGGTTCTTAATGCGATACGCTTCGTTTTAGGATTAGTATCTTTCACCAATGAAAAAATTTTAGGAGGAAATACCCATGAATAAAACCGAACTCATCAATGCCGTCGCCGAGAAGGCCGGTCTGTCCAAGAAGAACGCCGAGGCCGCTGTCAACGCCACCCTGGCCGCCGTCACCGAGAGCCTGAAGGCCGAGGAGAAGGTGCAGCTGGTTGGCTTCGGCTCCTTTGAGGTGAAGCACCGCGCCGAGCGCACCGGTCTGAATCCCCGCACCGGCAAGCCCGTGACCATCGCCGCCGCCAAGGTCCCCACCTTCAAGGCCGGCAAGGCGCTGAAGGACGCCATTAAATAATCTGGCACAAAATCTGCGATTTTGTTGCCAAAAAGCTTGCACCCCGCTGCGCGCCTTTGGCACTGGCGGGGCGAGCTGTATTTTTCGCCACGCACATGTCGCGGCGAAAAATGATTGCAATGCTTCGCGCCTGCGGGCGCGAACTCTGCGAGGCAATTGTTTGTGATAAAAGAAAAGCGGCGAAGCCGCTTTTCTTTTTACCCCAGGGAGGACACACCATGAGACTGGACAAATACCTGAAGGTCAGCCGCCTCATCAAGCGGCGCACCGTGGCCAACGAGGCATGCGACAACGAGCGCGTCACCGTCAACGGACGGGTGGCCCGTGCCTCCTACGATGTGAAGGTGGGCGACGTCATCACCATCCGCTTCGGCCAGAAGGCCCTGTCGGTGGAGGTGCTGTCGGTGGCCGACAACGTGGGCAAGGCCGACGCCGCCGCCATGTACCGGGAGACCTCGTTATAATTTTTCCCGCCCTCTCATATAATGCGGTAACGCTTTGTATGGGAGGGTGTTTTCTTTGGCATATGATCGGATCGACGGCAGCGGCGGCGCCATGTACCACCGCCTGACCCTGGAGGGCCGGGAGAAGCTGACGGTCTCCGGCGTGGAGGATGTGGAGCGGTTTGACGAGAGCTGCATCGTCATGTCTACCTGCGCCGGAACGCTGGTGGTCACCGGCGAGGGGCTGCATATCGGTAAGCTGAGCCTGGACGGCGGCGAGCTCCACGTGGACGGCCGCATTGACGGCGTCAATTATGAGGAGGAGCAGCCCAGCCGGGGCGGTCTGTTCAGCCGCCTGTTCGCCTGATGGAAAACTATGTGGCGGCGCAGCTGCAGCAGCTGAGCGCGGCGGCTGCCCTGGGGGCAGCGGGCGGCCTGATCTACGACGTGCTGCGGGCGGCCCGGCTGCTGGACCGCCGGGACCGGCGGCTGACCCACATACTGGACGCGCTGTTCGCGGCGCTTTTGGGCAGCGGTATGCTGTGGCTGGCGCTGGTGGTGGGCGGCGGCGAGCTGCGGCTCTATATGGTGACAGGCATGCTGCTGGGGGCGGTGCTGTGGTTCTGCCTGCCCTCGCCGCTGCTGCGGCCCGTGTGGGATATGTGGGCCGCGGACCTGCGGGAGACGGGGCGGCTGCTGTGGCTGCCCTTTGCCCTTGTGGGGCGGCTGGCAAAAAAATGGGCCGCCGCTGTCAAAAAGGGCTTTTCTTTTTGCCGCAAGTGCGTTACAATGAGGGTGGAAGGGTGGCGGCGCTCGCCGTCACGACCCGCAGCGCACCGGAAAGGAGGCAGGGCCATGGCCAAAGAGTCCACACGCAAAAAACCGAAGAAGCGCTCCAGTCCCATACTGTTGCTGGTGATCGCCTTGCTGCTGGTGGTGCTGGGCGTACAGATCGTCAAGGTCTACGGCCAGCTGAAAACCGCCCAGACGGAGGAGGCGGCCCTGTCTCAGCAGCTGAAGCAGCAGCAGCAGGAGAACGACGCCCTGCGCTCGGACCTGGAAAAGAAAAATGACGAGAGCTTCATCAAGGCGCTGGCCCGCGACCTGCTGGGCCTGGCCGAAGAGGGCGAGCGGATCTTCTACGATGTGAATGACTGAGTAAAAAAGACGGCCTGGGCCGTCTTTTTTCGTGCCAATATGCGATGTAACGGGGAGGCAGGCCCTTGGCTCTCTCTTTGGGAGAGCTGTCACCGCAGGTGACTGAGAGGGACCGTCTTTTTTTGAGTGAAGAGAGAAGCGTGAAAAGTGAAGAGTTGAGGTATGGCCGCTGCGCGGCATGAATTGAATGGCAACGGGCACGGTAAACGTCCGTAGGGGAGGGGCTCTGCCCCTCCCTTCCGGTTTGCGGCAGCAGTTTCGTTATACGGCGGCGGGGTAACAAGAAATCCGCCGCACAAATAATACGGTAAACAGCCGTAGGGCAGGGCCAATGTGCCCTGCCGCACGGAAAACAGTTGAGTTCGGTGATTGGTTGTAGGGGCCGACGACTCTGTCGGCCCTAAGGAGTTTCGCGCTCCGGCGCGACCTACTTTTGGCTACAGTGCCAAAAGTAGGCAAAAGCACCGGAAGGAACCTCCGGTTCCTTCACTTCCGGGCACGCTATAGCGCGTACAGAAGTAAGGGCGTTTACCACGCGTTTGCAGGAGAATTTCCTTTTCGATTCGTCAAAAGGATCGTCTCTGCTCCTGCGCCGCTGCCGCTGATGTTATCAACGGTAGAAAATAAATCGCTGTACGCGAGGTGTCGAGGATGCTGCCCCTTACGAATGTTTACCGCACTCTCTGTGTTATCGGACGGGGCAATATTATCCCGTCCCGCAAAAAATTCCGGCCGTCCGACGCAAATCGCCGCCTTCCGCACACTTCATGGCGTACAATGGGGGAAAAGGAGTGAACTGCCATGAAAATCCGCCGCAAAAGTGATTTTTTGTCCTCCCGCGTCCAGTACATATCCCTGTCCCAGCTGTCCCCCAACCCCCAGCAGCCCCGCCGCAGCTTTGACGAAAACGGCCTGCGTGAGCTGGCCGACAGCATCCGGGCCTACGGTATCCTTCAGCCCCTGACGGTGCGGCGGGCCGAGGGCGGCTATCAGCTTGTGGCGGGCGAGCGGCGTATGCGGGCCGCCCGGATGGCGGGACTGCGGGAGGTCCCCTGCCTGGTGGCCCAGGTGGACGAGCAGGACGCCGGTATGCTGGCTCTGATCGAAAACCTCCAGCGCCGGGACCTGGACTGCTTCGAGGAGGCCGCCGCCATTGCCCGTCTCATCAGCCGGTACAGTCTCAGCCAGGAGCAGGCGGCGGAAAAGCTGGGCAAGTCCCAGTCCGCCGTGGCCAACAAACTGCGGCTCCTGCGGCTGGGGGAGCCGGTGCGCCAGCAGCTGCGGCATGCGGGCCTGACGGAGCGCCATGCGCGGGCGCTGCTGCGTCTGCCGGATGACAAGGTCCGGCTGGACGCCCTGGCGGTGATCGCCGCCCGCGCCCTGAACGTGGCCCAGACCGAGAGCTACATCGAGCGCCTGCTGGCCCAGACCCAGCCCGCGCCCGTCCAGAGCCGCGCCACCTACATCATCAAGGATGTGCGGTTGTTCCTCAACAGCATCGACCGCAGCTTCCAGATGATGCGGCAAAGCGGCGTGGACGCCGACCTGGGCCGCCGGGACACCGACAGCGAGATACTCCTGACCATCCGCATCCCCAAGCAGCGGGCCGTATGAAGAGCATAAGAAAAACACCCCTCGCGGGGTGTTTTTCTTATGCTTGACGCTTATTTGTCGTACATCTCGATGAGCTTCAGCAGATGCTCGTAGCGGGCCTTGGCCTCGTCCTCGTTGCGCTTGAAGAGCACTTCGGCGCGTTCGGGGAACTCGCGGGTCAGGCGGCTGTAACGGGCCTCGTTCATCAGGAAGTCCTGATAACCGCCGGCGGGAGCCTTGGAATCCAAGGTGAACTTCTTCTCGCCCTCAGGATTGTAACGGAACAGGTTCCAGTAACCGCAGTCCACGGCCTTCTTCATTTCCTTCTGGCAGTTCATCATGCCGCCCTTGATGGAGTGCATCTCGCAGGGGCT
>CAKTMW010000046.1 GCA_934574095.1 uncultured Oscillospiraceae bacterium
GCCGTCAATAAGAACGAGACCGCTCCCATCTTCGAGGTTGCCGATTACGGCATCACCGGCGACCTGTTCAAGGTCGTTCCCGAGCTGATCGAGTCCATCAAGGCCGCCAAGGCTGCGAAATAAGAGGTTCCTCCCTCAAAAAACAGGCTGTCCGGTTTGAACAGCCTGTTTTTTACCCCCATAAAGGCGGTTTTATGGGTACATAAACCGCCTTTATGGTACCGTTTTTCCCCCTTTAAGGGCCGTTATTGCCCCCATAAATCGCCCCGTTTCCTTGACCTGCGGGGCCGATTTTGGTATACTGCTACAATATGAAACGGAAAGGAGGCGGCACAATGGACGCCCAGGAACTGCATATCCAGCTGGACCCCGCCCGCCGGGCCAGCGACGACATCTATGAGCAGCTACGCTCTCTTATCACCTCCGGCGCATTGAAGCCCGGCGACCGCCTGCCCTCGGAGCGGGCCATGATGGCGGAGCTGCAGCGCAGCCGCCCCACCATCCGGGAAGCCCTGAAGCGGCTGGAGCAGGGTGGATACGTCACCTCCACCCAGGGTGCCTCCGGCGCGGTGGTGCAGGAGCTGAGCCTTCACGCCGCTGAGGAGCCGCTGAAGGACATGATACAGCTGAGCCAGGTGTCGCTTTCTGAGCTGAACGAGTACCGCCAGAACAACGACTCCACCATCGCCGCGTGGGCCGCCAAGCGCCGCACGGAGCAGGACCTGACGGACCTGCGGCAGTGCGTAGCTCAGGCAGAGGAGGCGCTGGCGGACTACGAGTCCTTTATTGAGCTGGACGTCCGCTTCCACAGCCTGCTGGCCCGCGCCAGCGCCAATCAGGTGGCCATTATCGTCACAGAGGTGCTGGGCAATGTGGAGAAGGAAACGCTGCGCAAGAAGATGCTGACATTGTCTCCGGAGGACCGTGTGGCCCTGGGCCGCCGCATTCTGGATACCCACAGCATTATTCTGGCCGCCATTGAGCAGCAGGACAGCCGGGCCGCCCGCAGCGCCATGCAGACCCACACCAAGGCGGCAGGCCGGGACCTGCAAATTTAAGGGAGGACGCAGACATGACCTTGCAGCAATTGAAATACGTGTCCATGGTGGAGCGGTGCGGCTCCTTCAGCAAGGCGGCGCAGAAGCTGTACGTCTCCCAGCCCAGCATCAGTAATCTGGTGAACGCGCTGGAGGAGGAGCTGGGCATCACCATCTTCACCCGATCCTCCACCGGCATCGCCATCACCAACGAGGGGCGGGAGCTGCTGAAACTCAGCAACCGGCTGCTGCGGGATGCCGACTACATCGGCGAGTATTTCCACAGCGACGCGGAGCGGGAGAAGCCCTCCTTCTTCGTCAGCAGCCAGCACTATGACTTTGTAGTCAGCGCCTTTGAGGAATTTGTGGGGACGCTGGATGCCGACCGGTACACCCTGGGACTGAACCAGACCCAGACCGCCGCCGTCATTGAGGATGTGCGCAAGCAGTACAGCGACCTGGGGGTCATCTTCCTGTCGGACGTGAACCGCCGCCATATGCTGAAGGTGCTGGAGGACAACAACCTGGAATTTCATGCTGTGACCCAGGCAGCGCCTCACGCCTTCCTCTCGGTGGACCACCCGCTGGCAAGCCGGGAGAACGTGACGCCGGAGGAGCTGATGGACTATCCCTGCATCGTATACGAGCAGAACGCCGACTCCCCCGGCTTTTTCTCAGAGGAGATGATGCTGCCCAACTTCTATCCCCGGAAGGTGGTGTACATCAGCGACCTGTACGTCAGCACAGCGCTGATGCGCAGCTGCAACGCCTACGACATCGGCACGGGGGTCATCTCCCCCCGGCTGGCACAGGAGGTAGCCTGCGTACCCATCGTCACCGGCGACCGGGTGGACATCGGCTGGGTCGGTATCCGCGGCAAGGCCCTGCGGCCCATCGAGTGCTCTTTCCTGGACTGCATGGCCCGGCAGCTGGACACGGCGAGGGGCTAAAGCTTTTTCCTATGGAGCGCCATAACTACCCGGTATTTCCCTCTTGACGAAAAATATGATATGCTGACAGGCAAGAAAGCAAAGCTGCCTGTCAGCATATTTTTTATGGAGGTGCCGCTATGAGCCAGCTCATCATGAAGCATCCGGATTTTCAGCCGGAGCAGGTAAAATTCGATACTGTGGAAGTCCACGCCGGGGAGCCCCGCGACCCCTACGGCTCTCTGATCCCGCCCATTTATCAGACCTCTACCTTCTATTTTGATTCCACCGACGACGCTGTGGAGGCTTGCAGCGACTACGCCGAGAGCTTCGCTTACAGCCGTATCACCAACCCGTCTCTGGACTATATGGAGCAGAAACTGGCGGCGCTGGAGCACGGCAAGGGCGCGGTGTCCTACGCCTCCGGCATGGGCGCGGTGGCCGGTGCGTTGTTCGCGGCACTGAAATGCGGCGACCACGTGATTTTCACCAAGGCCAAATACTCCGGCACCGAGGACATCACCAGCGACTGGCTGCCCCGGTTCGGCATTGAGCATAACTCCTTCCGGGCCGACCATCTGGAGGAGCTGGAGCCCCTCATCAAGCCCAACACCAAGGTGGTCTATGTGGAGACCCCGGCCAACCCCACCATGGTGATGGTGGACCTGGCGGAGGTGGCGAAGATCGCCCACCGCCACGGGGCCAAGGTCTTTGTGGACAACACCTTTGCCAGCCCCTACAACACCAATCCCCTGGACCTGGGGGTGGACGTGGTGATCCACAGCCTGACCAAGTACATCGGCGGCCACGGCGACCTGCTGGGCGGCGCGGTGGTCTCCAACGACACGGAGTTCCTGCGCCAGTGCCGTCTGGGTACGCTGATGCACTTCGGCGCGGTGATGGCCCCCTTCACCGCCTTCCTGGTGTGCCGGGGTATGAAGACCCTGGGTGTCCGGATGCGGCAGCACAACGAAAACGCCCTGAAGATCGCCCAGTGGCTGGAAAAGGACCCCCGCATCGAGACGGTGCGCTATCCCTTCCTGGAGTCCAACCCCCAGTACGATATCGCCAAGAAGCAGATGCGGGGCGGCGGCGGCATGATCTCCTTCGACGTGAAGGGCGGTCTGGAGGTCGGCAAGAAGTTTATCAACAGCCTGAAGCTGTGTACGCTGGCGGTGTCGCTGGGCGACACGGAGACGCTGGTGGAGCAGGCGGCGGCCATGACCCACACCATGATCCCCAAGGAGGTGCGGGAGGCGGCCGGTATCACCGACGGCATGATCCGTATGTCGGTAGGTCTGGAGGACGCCGACGACATCATCGCCGATCTGGACCAGGCCCTGGGCCGCTGAGACCCCGAACCATCAAGTAAGGAGGCGTTACCATGGAATTTTTCGTACAACAGGCGGTGCTGGACGCCGGTGTGAAGATTATCTTCCCGGTGATCCGCGGCATGGACAATACGGTGGAATCCGACGAATGGAAGGCATACCGCACCCAGAAGCTCCATGAGCTATATACCCAATACGCAGACCTGGACGTTCACGCCGACCCGGTGCTGGAGGGCTTCAATATCCTCCATGACGAGACGGGCGTAAAGCGCCGCAAGAACATTCCCGCCAGCGAGAACCTGATCAAGCTGCTGAAGAAGGGACAGGGCGAGCTGTTCTACATCAACACGGCGGTGGACATCTACAACCTGCTGTCACTGGAGAGCAAGCTGGCACTGGGCGCTCACAACATCGACAAGGTGGACGGCAATGTGACGCTGCGGTTTACCGACGGCACCGAGCGGTTCGTGCCCCTGGGGCAGACGGAGCCGGTTCCGGTGGCGCCCCACGAGTACTGCTACTGCGACGACAGCAATGAGGTGCTGTGCCGCCTGGAAATACGGCAGGTGAACAAGACGGCGGTGGACGAGGGGGCGAAGAACGTCTTCTACATCGTGCAGGGCAACAAAGCCACGCCCGACGAGCTGCTGTGGGACACCGCCCGCAAGCTGATCGCCGACACGGAGAAATACTGCGGCGGCAGCGGTGAGATCGTTGTGCCTAAAGTTTTACCATAAATACAGACATGCGGAATGAGGGGGCGAAAGCCCCCTTTTTCCATGGTAAAATGGCGAGAAAACTGTCAGGAAAACAATGGTCTATTGACGAAATCGGCTTTTTGCACTATAATTCTCCATATGTGCTGCGCATTGTTCCCTTTGGAACAGGGCGCAAAAAAGGAGGAACCCCCGTGAAACGAATCATGATCCCCGCCCTGCTGCTGGTGCTGGCACTGAGTGTGACGGCCTGCGGCGCAGGGCAGAAGACCTTTCAGCGCGGCAGCGTGGAGGGACAGACATACAGCAGCGAATTTCTGGGCCTGACCTGTACGGCTCCGGAGGAATTCCGCTATCTCAGCGACCAGGAGATCGCCCAGCTGAACGATATCGCCCTGGACAGCATCACCGACAGCGGCCTGGCCAAGGAGATGCGCCAGCGGCTGGAGGAGGGCAGCCAGGTGCAGGATATGTACCTGATGACCGAGGACGGACGCCACTGGATCAGCATCACCGTGGACCAGGTGACGGACGGCAAGAGCGAGGTGGACATGGACGCCTTCGTGGCCAACGGCGTGACCCAGGCGGAGGAGGCCTACGGCGCCATCGACGGCATGGAGGATGTGGTCTCTGCCGCCCAGACCGCCACTTTTCTGGGCAAGGAATATGACAGCATCCTGACCACCGCCACCTACAACGGCTTCCCCGCCCAGTCGTTACAGGTGTGCATTCCGGTGGGGCGGTACATCTGCGTGGTGACCTTCACCAGCTATGTGGAGGAACAGACGGCGGAGATGATGGACTTTTTCAGCGCCATTGAGAAGTAATATACCGTGAAAAGGACGTGTCCCGCGGGACGCGTCTTTTTTTGCCGCAAACGGTTGACCGGCGCGTACTTTTACGGTACACTGAACTTACAGGATTTCCTAATTTTATTGTTCAGGAGGAGAGACGATGGGAAATTTACTCCCCGCAGTGGTCGTGGCGCTGGTGGGGGCGCTGATGGTATGGTTGGGGCTCCGCAGCCGGAAGAGCGCGATCCAGGGCTACGAGGATGACAAGCAGCGCTACACCGCCACTGCCACCATGACCGTGACCGATATCAGAAAAGAGGATGTGGAGCGCTGGGAGGATCAGGAGGACGGCAGCAGCCGCCTGATGCGGTACGTGGTCTATCTGCCCACCTATGAGTACACGGTGGACGGCAAGACCTACACCTATTCCAGCCAGCAGGACTGGGGCAGCCCCAAGGGCGTGGGACGACAGAAAACGGGGTGGTATGACCCCAAAAATCCCGACCTGATCCGGGAGGACAAACCCAGAAAGCCGATACTGGGCGGCGGTATTTTCTTCCTGTTCGCGGCCTTCTGCCTGCTGGCGGAGATACTGCTGATCCGGGATATGCTGATCTGGGGACTTTAATCTAGTTCAAAGAGCGCCGTGGATATTATCCACGGCGCTCTTTTACGCCTCCGTATACCGGCGGGGGACGCGCTCCGCCGTCAGCACCAGGTCGTGGGGGATGACGGCCACGTCGCCGGGATGGCAGTCCAGGCCCGTCACGTCCACCATGGTGTGGGTCAGGCCCGGCGGGGCGATGATGGGGGCTTCCCGCCCGCCGATGAGGACGTGGCGCTTGCGTTGGTTCCAGCAGGCACGGAGACCCCGGTAGCGGTAGGTAAACGCGCCGTCGGCGGTGCCCACGGCCAGGACAGCCACCTCGGTATCCCGGCGGAGAAGGGTGTCGCCATAGCCTACGCGCTCACCCTTTTGCAGGCGGCGGACGGTGCAGACCTCCGCTTGCAATTGGGCGGCGGGAACGCCGCCGCAGCAGCCGGTAAGGCCGCCGCCGATGCGCACCGCGTCCAGGCGGTACTGGGGCACGCCGGCGGTGTGGGTGGCGGCGATGTGGCGCAGGCCAACGGGATAGCCGTCCAACTCCAGCAGGACGCGGCTGAAACGGGTGAACTGCTCCGGCGCGGCGGCCGCGCCCCGGAAGTGGGAAAAGATGCCCTGGACCTTCAAATTGGGCAGGGCGAAGACCTGCTTCATCTCCTCCGTCTGCTGGGGCAGGAAGCCGAAGCGGCCAAAGCCGGTGTCCACCGCCAGGTGGACGCGGACGTCCATACGGAGGGCATCGATGGCCTGGGCCTGGGCAAGGCTCTCCACCGCCAGGATGACCCGGCGCTGGGCCAGGGAGCGCAGCAGGGCCAGGTCGTGGACGCAGCACATCAGCAGCAGGTCCGTCTCCGGCCGCGCCAAGGACAGGGCCTCCTCCGGCGTGGCGCAGGCGAAGAGGGCGGCGCCCTCCTTTGCCAGCAGGTCCCGCAGCTGCGGCGCGCCCAGACCGTAGCCGTTGCCCTTGAGAACGGGGATGACCTGCCCGGACGCGGCATAGCGCCGGTAGTTTTGCAGGACGGCCCCGGTATTGACGATCAATTCTGCCATAGTAAAATTCCTCGTGCGGTAAGGTGGTTTGCGTACATAGGGTAAACGCATCAAGCGGGGAAAATGTTTCACCGCCGCTGCTCTCAGTATGGCCCGGCGGGGAAGAAATATGCTTTGCCGTTTCGCGGCGCTGGCGGCAAAGGGCCAATTTCCGGGCGTATTTTAGCCGGGCGGACAGAGTCGTCCGCCCCTACAAACTATCTACTTGCCGTTTTGCGGGATCGGTGGCAGAAAGCGGGGCAAAAACGGCAGGAGCGGAGGCGCGACGCGCCTCCGCTCCTGCCATATAGAGAAAAATCACGGGAAGGTTCTGTCAGTTCTCCTTGCGCTTGCGGGTGACGAGCATCGCGCCAGCCAGGACGGCCACCAGGCCCATACCCACATAGAGGGTCACGCCCGCGTCGCCGGTGTTGCCGGACTTCACGTCCTTGGTGTCGGTCTTGGTGTCCGCCTTGTCGTCCTTCTGGTAGGGATTCGTGGCGGATCTGTTGTTGCCGGGCTTGACGGGGTTGGGCTCATACTTGCTGTCGTTGGTCAGCCTGGCGTAGGCCGCCTCGGCGTCGATCAGCGCTTGCAGCACATCGGCGGGCACCAGGGCCTTCTGTTCCTTGGTCAGCTTGTCATAAGCCGCACGGGCAGCCTTGAGGGCGCTGCCGCTGTCCTTGCTGACCGTGCCGATGGCGTTGATGAGGTCAGTCACCTTGTCGGCGGGCTCCTGCAAGTCCTTATAGCCCGTCATCTTCAAAGTGACCTGGGGCAGACGGGCCAGATTTCCGCTGGCGGTAGGCGCGTCCATCACAGGCGCACGTCCCGTACCATAGGCAATTTCTCTGTGGGTAGCGTGGCCCGCAAAACCACCCTTGGACAGGGCTCCGGTAAGCTGGTAGGTGGTGCCGTTCCAATCCTCCGGAATGGTGATGGTAATACGCTGAAGCTCCGGGCTGCTGCTGAAATTGTACACACCAACGTCACTGCCGGCGTCAGAATCAAAATAGGTATCGTCCGCACCCTTGAAATGCAGCTTGAAGTTGAAGTTATAGGCCGTGGCCAGCTTCTCCTGAGGATTCAGCAAACCCCAGAACTGCAAAGTGACCTGGTCGCCGGGCTTGAACTCGGTATCCGCCGACACCTCCTTGCCGTCCTTGTCCAGCAGCTTCAGGGTGACCTGACGGGTGGTGACGACCTGATAGTTGGCCACGCCGTTCTTCTCCACCCGGATGATGTGGCGGCCTGTGGTAAGGCCGCTGACGGTGACGGTGCCGTCCGCCGCCACAGAAATACCGTCAGATGTAAAGCCGTTAAAGGTCATCTTGTCGCTGACGGTGGAGCGGGCCACGGTGACGGTGCAGCCGCTCTCCGGCTTGAAGCTGTACTCCGCACCTGCGCTGTCCAGATAGAAGAGGATATCATGCTCGGCGTCGATATTCTTGTCGGATTCCGCGGTGAGCTGGCTGTCCATGCGGTCGATGGTCATGTTGGTCTGGATGCCGGTACCGTCGGCGTCCACCGTCACCACGAACACGCCGGTGCACTCCGGCCAGATGGCGGTAAATTCACCTCTGGTTCCGCTCGTGCCGGACCCCTCAGGATGGAACATGGAATCATAGGTAATCAGCACAATGGCGGTTCCCGCCTTATTAGCGGTCATGGTGGCGGCGGAGCTGTTGTTGGCGTCGGGGGTAATGCTGACCACGTCACTGGGCTGGCCGTTGACGTCCACCACCTGATAGTGCATATCTGGCAGCGCGATATAGGCGTTCGCAAAGCTCTCAATGGCCTGCCAGTTGCGGAACACATTCAGGTTGTAGGTCTCGCCTACGTTCATACTCTTATAGCCCTTGGCGTTGATATTCAGGTAAATATCACCGCGGTCAACCCCATTCTTTTCAAAACGATAGATAGTGCTCTTATTAAAAGCGGTGTCTCCAATCGCCAAGTCCTCCGCTGTAATGATGACTTCGCCATCCTCGTTCATCTTTCCGCACAGGCCATCGCCAACTTTCTTGTCATTGCGTATGTCAGCGAAGTTCCAATAAGTCACTCCATCGGGGTGCTGTACGCGAACGAATACAGGCTTATCCTCCGGCAAACCAACAAAGGTAGCAACGACCTCTGTTTCCGTCGTAACTACGGTGGGCTTTGCAAAATAATAATGGTAAGAACCGGTAAGATAACCCGCACTTACTGTTGAGCCAAGAGGAGCACGAACGACAAGCTCCTGCCCCATGGGAAGCGCCCGAATATTCAGGCTTAAGCTCACCATCGCATTAGACTTTTCGTATATAAGGGAAACGTAACCGTTATATGCTTGCTTTTCAGTGGGCGTAATAGTCACAGAGATACTGCCCTTTTGCAGCATGAGACAACTTTTTGTGGCGCTGCTGCCGCTATATTGATTGATACCCGTTTTTATGATACATTCCGTACCAGACGCATCTTTGACTACAACATCGACCGTATAGTCCGTGCCTTCCACCCAGCCAGGGTTGCCCGGTCTAATTTGAATGACTGAGCAAATCCTGAACTCTGCTTTTTCCGCTGGCTGGACAGTTACTTTAATTCCGCCGCTGTAATTGCCCTTGTTGTCATACCCTTCGACCCAGTAATCACCTGCGGGCAGGTCGACCGTATAGGCATTACTGGAAAGTTGTACGTTAGAAAGCAGATCATCTGTGCCGATCTGTCCATTCTGATAGGTATAAACTTTGAAAGAGTCTATTCTTTTTGGCCCCTGTATGGTAAATTTTACCGCTACCGTGTCGATCACCGTCAGGGTGACAGTATAGGTATCAGTGCTGTCGGCGTGGCCGTCGTTGGCCTTGAATACCAATCTGGTGGTCCCCGCCGCCGTGGGGGTATAGGTGTAGTTGGCGTCGGCGGTTTCAAACGCGCCGTCATTGACGCTGACCAGATAGGTCAGAGGGTCGCCGTTGACGTCGGTGAAAATCTTGCTGAGGTCGACGGTATAGGGCTGGTCGACCGACACATTGGCGGCCGCCGTAGCGGCCACGCCGTCACTGAGGGCAGGGGGCGTCTGGGGGACGTTCTGGACAACGGTAACGGTGTAGACCGTGGCGGTGCTGCCGGTATTCATGCTGGGCCAGCTGGGGTCGCCGCAGGTGACCAGAAGCTTCCGGCCATTGACCACGGGGATGGCCTGGGTACGCATATACTCCGTGCCGTCCACCACAGTGCGGACCTGGAAGTTCTTGTTGGCAGCGGTGGGGATGGCCTTTACGGTGCGGACACCGGCATCCAGCGTCAGGGTGTAGTCACGCACGTCCCGGCTGAACGCGGGGGCCAGCGTACCGGCGGAGAAAGACAGGGCCGTCAGGGTGGTGTCGCCGCCGCCGCTGCTCCAGCTGCCGCCCAGGTCGGAGCCGCCGTTCTTGGTGTACATAAAGCGAATCTCATCACCGGCGGAGACGGTAAAGCTGGCCATGCCCTGGTTGACGAACCAGTCGTTCAGGGCGCCCATCCAGCCGGAGGAGGAGCCGCCGTCACGCTCGCTCAAGGATTCCTCCCCTTTGGTGACCTTGCCGATGTAGTTGGGCTGGGTCTCGACCGCCGTGAAGCCCGCGGAGGCCAGGGCGTTTTTTACGCAGTCCATCATGGTGGTGACGCCGGGCTGGATGGCGACGTCGGTCGCCACCAGCGTACCGGTAAAGGCGGGCTCCTTGCCCTTCACCGCCTCGGTAAAGGTGGTGTTCTCCACGATGACGTGGGCCGTGGCGTTGTCGGCAAACGCCGCGGCGGGGATGAGGCTCAGGGCCATCACCAGCGCCAGCAGTAATGCCGCGATTCGTTTCTTCATGTGTGATCTTCCTTTCTCTTGTTTGGTTTTCTACGGTAAAGGCCGGGGCCTGAACAGACGAGACAGCATGCTTTGTACCTGTACAAAGCGCAAAGGACTAGTCCTTTGCCGCCAATTCCCGGCGCGAAAAAACGCACGGCCAAAAATGACCGTGCGCTGCACTTCTCACTTCGGCTTCGGGAATGGCAAAACCAAGCGGCACGGCGCATAGCGTATCTGACTTAGCCTGCCGCAGCAGGCATCACAGTGACCTTCTCGCGGGGACTCACACCCCATTCCGCCGCCGGTTCGGTGAAAACCGGCGCGCCGTCCGTGTCTTTTGTTGTCGTAATGCAGTGTATCACATCGAAACGGGAATTGCAAGAGGAAGGCGAAAAAAGCCGCCCGGAGGTCGGCTTTTCGCTTACAGATTGTGGATGATGGTCTCCGGGGGACGGATGACCACGCGGGCGTTGTCCGCCACGGATTCGGTGAGGAAGGCGTTGCCGCCCACTACGGCGTTTTCGCCGATGACCGTTTCGCCGCCGAAGATGGATGCGCCGGAGTAGATGGTGGCGCCGTCGCCTACGGTGGGGTGGCGTTTGCCGCTGCTGTGAGCGCGGCCGCCGCGGGGACTGAGTGCGCCCAGGGTCACGCCCTGATAGAGCTTCACGTGGTCGCCGATGACGGTGGTCTCGCCCACCACGATGCCGGTGCCGTGGTCGATGAAGAAGTAGCTGCCGATCTGCGCACCGGGATGGATGTCGATACCGGTGCGGCTGTGGGCGTACTCGCTCATCATCCGGGGAATGGTGGGCACGTGGCGCAGGTACAGCTCGTGGCTGACACGATAGGCGAAGATGGCGAACAGACCGGGATAGGCCAGGACGATCTCCTCGCGGTTCTGGGCGGCGGGGTCGCCGTCAAAGATGGCGTCAATGTCCGTCAGCAGCAGCTGCTGGATGCGGGGCAGCTGGTCCACCACCTCGCGGGCGATGCGGGGGGCGTCGGCCTCCCGCTCCTCCGGCAGGGCCAGGGCGATCTGGCGGACCAGACCCGTCTCGATGCGCTCCAGCAGCAGCGCGGCATAGTCCGCCGCCGCCAGGGTCATGATGGCGGGGTCGCCGAAATAGGCGGGGAACAGCAGCTGGCGCATCTCCTTCAGCAGGGCGATGATGGCCTTGCGGTCCGGCAGACGCAGGCGGCTGCCGTACATGGGGATGTGGGCGTTTTTCATGGTTTCGGCCATTACGCTGGCCGCGGCGCGAATATGATCCTCGTACACGGTTATTCCTCCGACCAAAGGGGTGTGGACAGGTAACGGTTGCCATCGTCCGGCAGCAGGGCCACGATGGTCTTGCCCTTGTTTTCGGGGCGGCGGGCCAGCTCGTCGGCGGCCCACAGGGCGGCGCCGGAGGTGATACCGGCCATAACGCCCTCGGTACGGGCCAGCAGACTGCCGGTGCGGTAGGCGTCCTCGTCGGTGACGGTGACGATCTCATCCACCACAGAGCTGTCATAGTTGCCGGGGACGAAGTTGGCCCCGATGCCCTGCAAGCCGTGAGGGCCTGCGTGGCCCTGACTCAGCAGGGGCGAGGAGGCGGGCTCCACCGCCACAACGCGGACGCTGGGGTTCTGCTCCTTCAGGTAGCGGCCCACGCCGCTGATGGTGCCACCGGTGCCGACACCGGCCACGAAAATGTCCACGTGACCCTCGGCGTCCCTCCATATCTCAGGACCGGTGGTCTTGTAGTGGGCGGCGGGATTGGCGGGGTTGTCGAACTGGCTGGGGATGAAGCTGCCGGGGATGGACGCGGCCAGCTCCTCCGCCTTTGCCACGGCACCGGCCATGCCGCCGGTCTCCACCAGCACCAGCTCCGCGCCGTAGGCCTTCAGCATGGCCCGGCGTTCGGCGCTCATGCTGGCGGGCATGGTGAGGATGACGCGGTAGCCCCGCGCCACGGCCATGGCTGCCAGACCGATGCCGGTATTGCCGGAGGTGGGCTCGATGACGGTACCGCCGGGCTGCAAAGCGCCGGAGGCCTCCGCCTGATCCAGCATTTCCAGCGCGATACGGTCCTTGGCGCTGCCCGCAGGGTTGAAGCGCTCCAGCTTCGCCAGAATGGTGGCGGGCAGCTGACGCTGACGGACATAGTTGTCTACGCTCAGCAGCGGGGTATTGCCCACAAGCTGCGATACAGAATGATAGATCGCCATAATATCGTTCCTTTCTATTTCTCGAATCTTGTTCAATGTATGATATGAGGAAAAAAGCAGAGGGTGTATGAAAGCTCATACACCCTCTGCGTGAATCAACACACCTTCCGCGCCTATTTGACGCGGCGGGAAAACGTATGACCTTCCAGCGCACAGCGAAGCGTGCCCATGCAACACATGGACAGACAGCTATCACAACAGGCGCGAAGCATCATACGGTGTTTTCTCCTTTTCAAAAGTCTACTGTTATTATAGGCTTATCCCCAACACTGTGTCTATGGACAGGACACACAAAGTCCACAGGGAAAGAACGAAAAATATTCAGCAAATAGCCGAAGGCCACGGCTCCTTCGCCACATAGAACAGAGCCAGGGCGCCGGGACCTACGTGGCTGCCGGTGACAGGCTCATAGTCCACGATGATGATACGGGCTTTGGGGTCGGACTCCTTCAGCATGGCGGCCAGGGCCAGCGCCTCGTCCCGGCATCCGGCATGGGCGATGCCGATGGGCCAGCGTCCCAGCAGCTCGGCGTTGGCGGCGAAGTTGTCCGCCAGGGCGCGGACAGACCGCTTACGGCCCTGGACCTTGCCGAACACCACGATGCGGCCCGCCTCGTCGCCTTTCAGCAGCGGCTTGATGCGCAGGGCCGTGCCTACAGCGGCGGCGATGCCGGACACCCGGCCACCCCGGCGCAGGTGCATCAGGTCGTCCACGGTGAACACCTGGCGGACGCGGGGGCGCAGCTCCGTCAGCTCACGGACGGTTTCGTCCAGGGTATAGCCCGCCTCGCGGCAGGTGGCGGCGTGAAGCACCTGAATGCCCTCGCCCAGCGAGGCGGCGCGGGTATCGAACACCACCAGCCGCCGCTGGGGGTACTCCTCGCGCAGCTCACGGGCGGCCATCACCGCCGACTGGTATGCGCCGCTGATGCCGGAGGACATGCCCACGTGGAGAATGTCGTGGCCCTCCTCCAGCAGCGGCTCCCACAGCTGGCGGTACTGATCCATGGAGATCATGGAGGTGCTGGCGGGGGTATGGCGCAGCAGCTCGTAGTAGGCGTCGCCGTCAAAGGCCGTCAGGTCCAGGCACTGATGCTCCACATCGTTGACGATATAGGAAAACGGCAGCAGGTACAGCTGATGCCATTGCAGCTCCGCGGTGGGCAGATTGGCAGATGTATCGGTAGAAATGGCAAACGACATGATAAATACCTCATTTATATCTAATGATGCATATTATTATATAGAATTTTCCGACTATGTCAATAGTGGACAGCGGTTTGACTTGTCATTTTCAGCAGTATATGTTATAATCTGCACAAATATATACGAAGAGAGGAAATTCATGCAGGATATCTATGATCCCCGGCTGGTGGCCGGAAAGCTGCGGCGGTGGAGCCACTATTTACAGCATTACCGCCTGCCCACATGGGAGCAGATTCCCACGCTGGGCCTGTATATGGACCAGGTGCTGACGCTGCTGAGCCGTTATCTGCCCTTTCTGCCCAAAAAGGAGAAGGAGGAGCAGATCATCACCACCAGCGCCATCAACAACTACGTGCGGATGAAGCTGATACCCGCGCCGGAGAAGAAGAAATACAACCGCATTCACATTGCGTATCTCATTATGATCTGTGCGCTGAAGCAAAGCCTGACCATGTCGGAGATACAAAAAATCCTGCCCAACGGGCTGACAGAGGCCGAGGTCAAGCAGACCTACGAGGCTTTTGTGGACCAATACACCGATTCGGCCCGCATTTTCGTGTCCATGGTGGAGGGCATGGCCGCCCAGCTACTGGCGGCGGAGGCGGCGGACGCCGCCGTGGTGAACAGCTTCGTGCTGTCCACGGCGGTAATGACCAACTTCTCCCGGCTGCTGACCACCAAGCTGCTGGATCTGCAGAACACGCCGTTTACCGAGGAGGCTGTGGCCCTGCGGGACCCGGAGGAATAAGCAAAAAAAGAACCGCCTTTCGGCGGTTCTTTTTTTGAGCATAAGGGGGGTCAAACCTTACACTCAATATTCTTCGCGCCGCTTATAGATGGCCGCAGCGCTGCCGGTAAGGGACAAAATGCCCAAACCTACGTAGAGAGAAATGCCGGCATCGAAGGTATTGCCGGACTCCACCTTCTTGCCGTCAGTCTTCGTGGTGTTGTCCTTGATATAGGGATTCTTGGCATCGGGGTTGGTACCGGTACGCTTGACGTCCCACTTGGCGTACAGGGTCATGTTGCCGGTGATCTTGGTATCAAAGCTGAACTCATTACCCTTGGTGCACTTATTATCCGTGTACCAGCCGCCGAAGGTATAGCCGGACTTGGTGGGATCGGTGGGTTTGGCAACCGTACCGTCATATTTGACCGTGGCGGTTGTAGCCGCTTCACCGTTATTAGGCTGGAACGTCACAGTGTAGCTGTTGCGGGTGTAGTACAGCTTCAGAACCAGGCTGCCGTTGCCAGCGATAGTGCCGGATTTAACCGTACCCTTTACCGTCTCATCATAGGTAAAGCCGGTGTAGCTCTTTGCCACAGCGGTGACGGTGGTATCGGTGGTGCCGGCCAGGTTTTCGGTCTTAACCAGCTTATACGTGCCGTCCAGCTGCTCCTGATAGTGCTCCACCACGTAGGGGGTATTGGCGTTGGGGGTCAGCTTGCCGTAAAGCTTCCACTCCGCCTTACTGTTCGCAGCCGTAAAACTGGTCACTTTTTTGCTATCCGCGCCGAAATCCTTGGTGGACTTATACCAGCCATCGAAGGTGTAACCAGCCTTGTCGATGGCGGC